>NZ_CP014301.1:604615-906923 GCF_001562255.1 Bosea sp. PAMC 26642
ATCATCGCCGTGCAGGCCACGACCAGGGTGATCCATTGCGGGTTGATGTCCATGATTGCGGTCCGTCATGAGAGCGTGTGCGCCGGCCGTCCTTCCGATGGGAGGCGTCCGGGTGGTGGGAGAAAGCCAGGCAGGTCGTGCAAGCTGCGATCAAGAGGGCGAGGAAGAGCAGCAGGGACGTCGTCATCACGCTTGCCGCTCATCTCGGGGAGTCCGGCCGGCACTGTCCTGTCCGGTGAGGTCGTGCCGCCAGCGGACGCCGCAGTTGCGGAGAATATCCCCGACCACGGCCGTGCACTCCGGCTCCGTCAGCAACGCTTGTCCGGGCACCAGAAGGCGCTCGATCACATGCGTAAGGCACTGCCGCGCGAACTCCTCCGCCGCGGCACGGCTATTGTCGATCCTGATTTCGCCGAAAGCCGCTTGGACATCGAGATAGCTCGCGATCTGCTCCATGATTGGACCGAGACTGGCCTGCAGGAACTCTTCGCCCAGTCGCGGAAAGCTGCCGAGCGCTCCGATGATCAGACGCAAGGTGGCGGCAGTCGTCGGATGGTTTAAGGTTTCGAGCACGGCGCCCCCCATCTGGCGCAAGGCGGAACAGGGGTCTGGCTCGTCGGGATCGATCGATGGCAAGGCCTGCGCGATCCTCGCTGCCTCCTCGGCGACCAGCGATCTGAACAGGTCTTCCTTTCTACCGAAATGGTAGTGGAGCGAACCCTTCGAGACGGCGGCTTCCGCCGCGATCTGGTCGATGCTGGCGCCCCTGAAGCCATTGAGCAGGAACACCTGGCGCGCGCCCTCCAGGATCCGCTGTCTCGTGAGCGTCGTCCTGAGATCACGGCTGGGCCGGTCACTCCCGCGAAAGTTATCGTTAGGCATGGGCAGTTGATCCTATTTCGAGGTGGGAGCCGGGCTTCGGTCGCGGGAGAGGGGCGCTGCGGCTGGGGCGATGCTCGGCGTTCGCGAGGATCGGATGCGGGGCGAAGCTCCGGTCCGGAACGCCGAGCAATCGGTGCGGCGCGGTCTAGGCCGGCTCATGCGCCGGCTGCGCGGGCAGCGGTTCCGCATCAGGTTCCGAGGGCGCCTTGATGCCGAACCAGGCCACGTAGAGCGCCGGCAGGAACAGGAGGGTCAGCAGCGTGCCGACGATGATGCCGCCCATCATGGCGTAGGCCATGGGGCCCCAGAACACTTCGTGCGAAATCGGGATCAGCGCCAGGCTCGCCGCGGCCGCCGTCAGCAGGATCGGCCGCGTCCGGTGCATGGTGGCCTCGACCACCGCCTCCCACGGAGCCCGGCCCTCCCGCCGCAGATCCTCGATCTGCACGACGAGGATCACCGAATTGCGGATCAGGATGCCGATCAGCGCCAGCACACCCAGGATGGCCACGAAGCCCATGGGAGCGCCGCTGGGCAGCATCGCCGCCACCACGCCGATCAGCCCGAGCGGAGCCGCCGCAACCACCAGGAACAGCCGCGAGAAGCTCTGCATCTGAACCATCAGGATCGTCGCCATGAGGAACAGCATGAGCGGGACCACGGCCGCGATCGGTCCCTGGGACTTGGCGCTTTCCTCCACCGGGCCCGCCACTGCGGCCGCGTAACCAGCCGGCAGCGCCCGGATGAATGCCTGGACCTTGGGTTCGAGCTGCTGAACGATCGTCGCGGGCTGCGTCGCATCGACGATGCTGCCCCTGATCGTGACGGTCGGCAGTCGGCTGCGACGCCAGATCAACGGCTGTTCGAGTTCGTAACGGAAGGTCGCGACCGCCGCCAGCGGCACGGACTGGCCGTTCTTGCCCGGCAACTGCAGGTTCTGCAGCGTCTCGATGGCGCCCCGCTCGGCCGCACTGGCCCGGCTCACGACGTCGACCAGATAGATCGCATCGCGCACTTGGGTGATGCTCGTTCCGCCCACCACGCCGTTGAGGACGCCAGCGATGTCCTGAGAGGTCACGCCGAGCTGGCGCGCCTTGTCCTGTAGCACGTCGATCTTCACCACCCGTGCGGGCTCGTTCCAGTTGAACCCGATATCGCTGACCCGAGGATGCTCGCCGACGATTGCGGCCAGCTTCTGCGCCAACTCCCTCACCTTATGGATGTCGGGGCCGCTCAGCCGGTATTGAACCGGTCGGCCGGCCGGCGGACCCACCGCCAGCAGGTCGACATACACATCCAGCCCGGCGAACTCCTCCCGCGTCCAGGTCTTGATCCTGGACCTGAGGCGCTCACGGGCCGCGATGTTCTTGGTCACGATGACCATCTGGCCGTAATTGGGATTTGCCGGCTGCGGGTCGAAGGAGAGGATGAAACGAACCGCGCCCTGGCCGATATAGGACGACCAGTGATGGATGTCGGCATCACCGGCGAGCTTGGCCTCGAAGCGGTCCATCTGCGCCTTCGTGTCGGTGATCGAGGCGTTCTGCTGCAGGGTGAAGTCGACAAGGAGTTCGTTGCGGTCCGAGGACGGGAAGAACTGCTGCTCAACAAACCGCATCCCGTAGAGCGAGACGGAAAACATCGCGACCGTCACGCCGATGGTGAGCCAGCGCCAGCGCATGGCGCCGACCAGGACGTGCGAGAACATCGTCGAAAGCCGGCTCGGCTTGTCGTGATGCTTCTTCATCGTCTTGGGAAGCAGCGCCACGCCGAGCAGGGGCGCAAACAGCACCGCGACGATCCAGGACAGCAGCAGCGAGACCGCGATGACGACGAACAGCGTGAAGGTGTACTCGCCCGCATTGCTACTGTTGAGGCCCACCGGGATGAAGCTCGCGACGGTGACGAGCGTGCCGGTGAGCATCGGGAAGGCGGTGGAGGAGTAGACGGCGGTCGCCGCCTTGCGCAGCGTGTCGCCGGCCTCGAGCCGCGCCACCATCATCTCGACCGCGATCATCGCGTCATCGACCAGCAGGCCAAGCGCGATGATGAGGGCGCCGAGCGAGATCCGCTGAAGAGAGATGCCGGTATACTGCATGACCACGAAGGTCATGGCGAGCACGAGCGGGATGGTGATGGCCACCACCAGCCCGGCCCGCATGCCGAGGCTGATGAAGCTGACCACCAGCACGATCGCCACGGCCTCGAACAGCGCCTTGGTGAAGCCGCCGACAGCCTCCTCGACCACGACGGGCTGGTCGGCCACAAGGTGCACGCCGACGCCGATGGGCAGTTCGCCGGTGATCTTGTGCATCTGCTCCTTCAGCGCCTCGCCGAACTCGAGCAGGTTGGCGCCGGTCTTCATGCCGATGGCGAGGCCGATCGCCGGCTGACCCTTGAACCGGAACAGCGCCTGTGGCGGGTCGACATGGCCGCGGCTGATGGTGGCGATGTCGCTCAGGCGGAAGAAGCGGTCGTTGACGCGCAGGTTGAGGCCGCGCAGATCCTCCTCCGACGTGAACTGCCCCGAGACTCGGACGCTGATGCGCTCGCGACCGGCCTCGATGACGCCCGACGGCGTGATCGCGTTCTGCGCCTGGAGCGTCTGGACGACCTCCTGCTGGCTGACGCCGAGGGCGGCCATCTCGCGCGTCGAGAATTCGAGGAAGATCACCTCGTCCTGGGCGCCGATCAGGTTGACCTTGCCGACATTCGGTACCGTAAGAACCTTGGCCCGCACGTCCTCGACATAGTCGCGCAGCTGCCGCTGCGTCAGTCCGTCCGCGGTGAAGGCGTAGACATTGCCGAAGACGTCGCCGAAATCTTCGTTGAAGACGGGGCCGACGACACCCTGCGGCAGCTCCCGCTTGATGTCGTTGATCATGTTGCGGACCTTGACCCAGACGCCGGGCACGTCGGCGCCTTTGACCGTGTCCTTCAGGTTGACATAGATGACGCTCTGACCAGGCGTGGTCTGGCTGCGGGTGTAGTCGAGCGAGTCGAGCTCTTCGAGCTTCTTCTCGATGCGGTCGCTGACCTGGCGGGCGGTGTCCTCGACCGTGGCGCCGGGCCACTGGGCGGCGATCACCATCGTCTTGATGGTGAACGACGGATCCTCCTCGCGCCCCAGGCTGACATAGGCGAGGATGCCGGCGATGGCCGAGACGATCATGAAATACCAGACGAGCGAGCGATGCTCGAGCGCCCAGTCGGACAGGTTGAAGCGGTTTGTCATTGGAATGCCCCATCTGGGATTGTGACTGCTTGGCCAGGGACCAGGCTGTTCACGCCGGCAACGACAACGCGTGAGCCGGCGGTGAGCCCGTCGAGGATCCGAACGAAAGATCGCTCTCGCGCGGCAATCGTCACGTCCTGGGTCGACACCGTTCGGGTCGCCGGATCGACGACCCAGACCATGGTCTTGCCGTCCCGCTCCAGCAGGGCGGAGGGCGGCAGTTCGATGCCCGGGAAGGCCTGCGTCGTGACCGTTGCGGTAATCGTCGTTCCGAGGCGAAAGCTCCTCGCCGGGCCGTCAAGCGCGATCCTGACCCGCCGCGTGCGGGTGGCGGGATCTGCTTGCGGTGCGATCTCCCGCACCGATCCGGCAGTCCGGACCGACGGATCGACTTGCAGGGCGATGTCGAAGCGGGATTCCAACCTGATATCCCGCCCGATCGTCTCGGGCAGATCGACCACCGCCTCGCGGATGTCGGGGCGTGCCACCGAAACGACCGTCTGGCCCGGCTGGACTACCTGCCCGAGCTCTGCCGCAACCGTGGTGACGACACCGTCGAAGTCGGCCCGCAACTCGGTGTAGCTGAGCTGCTCCTGCGCCTTGTCGAGCTCCGCCTTTGCACGGGTGACGCCGGCACGCGCGGTCTCAAGGGCTTGCGTGGCGGCGTCGAACTGGGACTGGTTGGAAATGTCCTGCAAGAGCAGCTTGCGCTGCCGTGCCTCTGTCGCGGCGGCGTTTTCAAGCCGGGCGCTGGCGCTGGCCAGGTCGGCCTGGGCCGACCGCACGGCCAGCTCATAAGCGACGGGATCGAGCCTGGCCAGGCGATCTCCCCGCTTGACGACGTCGCCGACATTCACGTCACGGCTCACGATGCGCCCAAGCACCTGGAAGCCAATGTCGGACTTGTAGCGAGGCTCGACGGTTCCGGCGAAGCCTAGCGTCCGCGCCGTCTGCGGAGTCGCTACGACGGAGATAACGGGCCGGGGGGACGGTGCCGTCGCGTGCGGCTTTTCCTTGCAGCCCGCGAGCAGCACGATCGCGCCGAGGACGGTCAGGGATGTCATGACTGGTTTCATCGGGCCGCTCCTTTGGCAACCGCGACAACCTGGCCGGGTCGAAGGAACTGCGCCCCGCCGGTCGCGACCATCTCGCCGGGTTGGAGCCCCTCGCGCATGAAAACCTTCCCGGTTTCGTAGCCTTCGACGGTGATCGGCTTCAGCAACACTGCGTTCGTCAGGGGGTCGACGGTCCACACGGCCGGTTGGCCGCTTCCGCTCGAGAGCGCACTCCACGGCACCACGACGAGCTTATGCGACTGCATCCGGCCCTCGCCGATGACCGAGGCGCCGAGCGTCATCGCTGCCGGCGACTGCGCGAGGCCGACTTTGACCCTGACGGTCCCCGTGAGCCTGTCCACAGTGGGCGAGACCTCCCGTACGGCGCCTGTTGCCGTGATGGCGGGGTCGGACACGAGAGACAGCGCGATGGCGGGGTCTGCGGGCTCGCGAGTGAAGATCGACTCGTTGACGTTGAACACCGCATCGCGCGGCCCGTCCTGGGCGATCGAGAATACGGTCTGCGCCGCTTGCATGACCTGCCCGGTTTCGGCATTGCGCGCCGTGATGACGCCGGCAACGCCGGCCTGCAGCACCGTGTCGGACAGACGATCGCGCGCTGTGCCGAGCTGAGCTCTGGCGTCAACGAGGGTGGCGTCGGCCGTGCGGTAGGCTTCCTGGGCCTGATCGTGTTCGCGCTGGGTCGTGAAGCCTCGGGCGAGCAACGCCTTCTGGCGCTCGTAGCTGGAGGTCGCCTGGCGCAGCACAGCCTCCGCGGAAAGGACCGCGGCCTCGGCGGCAGTGACTGTCGCCCGCTGCTGCTGCGGATCGAGCCTGGCCAGCACCTGGTCGGCCGCCACGTGGTCGCCGACATTGACCAGGCGCTCGGTGATGCGACCTCCGACCCGAAAGGACAGGTCGCTCTCGACCCGTGGGCGAATCTCGCCGGTCAGTCGAATAGTCGGCGCATAGTCGGCCAGCGTCGCCGCCTCGACCTGCACTGCGGTCGGCGGGTTCTCCGGGCCGCTGGTCTCATCCTGACAGGCGGCCAAGCCCGACACGGCAAGCATTGCCATGCAACAGGCCGATACCCGCCATCGACGGTTGTACTCCATCACATGCCCCTTTCGCTGGCTGAAAGCCAAAGCTCGGAGCGATGGAATACGTAGGCCGATAAATACGGTCCAATATATTATTATTAGATTTGCGATTGATAAAAGATATCAATAGCCGACGTCAGTGCTGCTGCTGCGCAGAGAAACTGCTTAGGACGGGCTACGCCTTCAGGACGAAGCGGCTCCATGGGAGACCGTGCGTTTGTTCCGCTTCGAGGCACCTTACGGGCAGACATGGGCCGGACACCAAAGCCGAAGTCCATCTATCCTTTGCGGCGGCAGGAAGAGGCGTTGGTTGCGGCAGGTCTGATGTCTACGATATTGTTTTTGCAGTTCTGATTTGAGAATTATACCGATGGACCTTCGTCACCTCAGGTACTTCGTCGCGACGGCCGAAGAACTTCATTTTGGTCGAGCCGCGGAGCGGCTCCACATCGCGCAGCCGGCCCTGAGCATCCAGATCAAGGCCCTGGAGGAGACGCTGGGGGTCCGGCTCCTTAACCGGACGAACCGGGTCGTGACACTGACGGAGGCTGGCCGGCTGTTCCTTAGGGAGGCCCGCCGCACCCTCGAACAGGCGCAGCATGCCGCATCGGTGGCCCGCCGGGCGGGGCGCGGCGAGATCGGCCGCATTGAGATCGGCTACTCCGCCGATGTTTCCTATTCTGGGGTGCTGTCAAAAACCCTGCGAGAGTACCGCCGGCAAATGCCCGACGTCGAGCTCGGACTGCACGAACTGCATCCGAGCACTCAGATCGCGCAGTTGCTGGAAGGCCGAATCCAGATCGGCTTCCTCGCCAGCTTTATCGGAAGCCCTGCCTGGAAGCTGCCGCAGGATCTTGATGCGATCCGCCTGATGGAATGGCCGCTGCGGATCGCGCTTCCGGTCGATCATCCCCTCGCGCGGCGCAGCCGGATTCCGCGTGAGGCGCTCGCCGACGAACCCTTCATTCTCTATGTCGGGTCGGACGTCGAGCAGGACCGCTCGTTGGTCCAGTTGACGCTCGGGTTTGCGCCGCGCGTTGCATATGAGGCGCGCAGCGGATTTTCTCTCATCAGCCTTGTCGGCGCCGGACTGGGCGTGGCCATCGTGCCATCGTCGGTCAGCTCCATCAGCATCGGCGAGCACGTGGTCTACCGGCCCATCGCGGGCAACACGATCCAGATCGGCACCGAGGTTGTCTTCCGCCGCGACGCTGACGACCCCGCCATCGTCAATTTCCTGCAGATGCTCCGCGTCGATCAACTATAAGTTTCGGTGCCTCGGCGTCGCCAAGGACTTCGCTCCCAACCCCAGAACCAAGACCGCTAGGGGCGATCCACCGCCTCTTCTTTGAAGGCAGCGAGCGCAGTCGCGACGAAAGCGCCGACGCTTCCCAAGCTGCGGGTCTCCCGGCGCGTGACCAGATATTCCCCAGCAAAGATATTGAAGTCGGACATTGTCAGCGTGCGCAGCCGAGGATCCAAGCCGCGCTCCCGGTCAAGTACGATACCGATGCCAATCCCGGCAGCCACCGCCTCCTTGACGGCCTCGCGACTACCTAAAACGAGATGCGGCGTGATCTCGATGCCTCGCTCCGCCAGCGCTGCCTCGAAGAGATGGCGCGTCATCGAGCCGGCCTCCCGCGTCACGAGGCGCTGACCTGAGAGTTCGGACGCTTCGATCTGCCTGCGCTCCCACCAGGGATGACCGGCATGCACCAGGATCTCGACGCGCTGGTCCAGCAGAAAGTCGCATGCAAAGTCGGGATGTGGCTGGCGCAGTGTGGCGATGGCGATGTCGACACGGTGCTGCGCGACAAGTTCCAGCAGACTGCTCGAATTTGCGAGCCGCACGTCGAGCTGCACTCCGGGATGCGCCGCAATGAAGCGTTCCAGAACCGGCATAGCCACATAGGGCGCGCACAGACCGATGGCGAGGTACCCTGCGGCGAGGCTACGGCTGTCGCTCATTCGGGCGGAGATGTCATCAAGCATGAGGATCGCCTGCCGGACCTTGGGCAGCAGGTCGAGAGCGTCCGGCGTCAGCTCTACGCCGCCCGCAGTGCGCTGGAACAGGCGCGTCCCAACTGCATCCTCGAGGGATTTTACGTGCTGGGTGACCGCGGGCTGGCTGACGCCCAGTGCGTGGGCTGCGGCGGAGAAAGTGCGATGGCTCGCGACGGCGTGGAAGGCGCGGAGTTGGGACAGATTCATGGGAAGGGGCGCCGTTCCGATAAGCTTAGCTTCATTACAGTGTCACACGATTTAGCAACACTTATATCACAGCAGCTCTGTGGGAGACACTGATGCCAAACCTCACCAACAGCATCGCGCGGATCGCCGCCATCGCCGCCGCCGCGTTCACACTGGCGGGCAGCCCCGCGCTCGCTAGAGAGGTTGTGATCTACAACGCCTCCGACAGCGTCAATAACGCGCTCGTCAGCGCTTTCAAGAAGAAGCACCCTGATATCGAAGTGAAATTCGTGTCGGGTTCGACCGGCCCGATCGCCGAGCGCGCCATCGCCGAGAAGGCCAAGCCGCAGGCCGACGTCGTCTATCTCGTCAACAACGTCGCCCTGGAGCAACTCAAGCAGGCCGGCGTTTTCGAGCCCTACGAGCCGAAGGGATCGAAGATCCTGCCCGCCTTCCGCGATGCTGATGGCTTCTACAGCAAGTACTTCGCCACGACGATGTGCATGGTCGTCAACAAGGAGCGGCTGGCGCAAAAGGGCCTGCCAATGCCTGCGACCTGGGAAGACTTGATCAGGCCGGTGTATCGCAAGGAGATTTCGCTGCCGTCGCCGCTCAAATCGGGCACCGGCGGCGCTATCCTGACGACATTCGTCGACGCTTTCGGCTGGCCGTTCGTCGAGAACCTGAACGAGAACGTCTACCAGTATTCCGATGGCGGCTCGGGCGGCGCGCAGTTGGCGGGCTCGGGCGAGGTCGCGATCGGCCTGACCTTCGACACCACCTGCTTCGAGACCAAGGCCTCTGGCAGGCCGGTCGAGATCGTCTATGGCCGGATCACGCCCAATGTCACCGAGGGCGGTGGCTTGGTCGCCGGCGGCCCCAACCCGGCCGAAGCCAGGATCTTCCTCGATTTCATGGCGGGGGACGACGCCGCCGCTGTGCTCGGCAAGGTTGTCGGTGCCACAGCCGTGCCCGGACACGGCCTGGTCGATCTGAAACAGATTACGCTCTGGCAGATGCGCCGCCCGGTCGACATGACCGCCTTCCGGCGCGAATTCGCCAGCCGCATCCTCAAGCAGTGACGGGTCGCGAACGGTGATCGAACTAGCGGCCGCGCCTCTGGCCGCGGAGCGGCCGGCCCTTCGCGAGGGCCGGCCGCATCTGGCGGTGCGCGACATCGTCAAATCCTATGGTGGTACCACCCGGGCGGTCGACGGCGTGTCGCTGGAACTCGCCAAGGGAGAGTTCGTCACGCTTCTGGGCGACTCCGGGTGTGGCAAGACAAGTTTGCTCAGGATCATAGCAGGCTTCGTGCGGCCTGATGGCGGGCGCGTCCTGCGCGCAGAGCAGGATGTCACCGAGATGGCCCCGGCGCGCCGGCGCATGGGCTTCGTGTTCCAGTCCTACGCGCTGTTCCCGACGAAGACCGTCGCAGAGAACATCGGCTTCGCACTGACGATCGCCTCGCGCGGCCGCGACGAACGGGAGCGGCGCGTCACCGAACTGGCGCGACTCGTCGAGATGGAGCTGCTCCTCGAACGCTATCCGCACGAGCTGTCCGGCGGCCAGCAGCAGCGCGTCGCATTAGCGCGAGCGCTGGCTTCCGATCCGGAGGTACTGCTGCTAGACGAGCCGATGTCGGCACTGGATGCGCGCATCCGCGTCAAGCTGCGCAACGAATTGCGATCGATCATCGACAAGCTCGGCATCACGACGCTCTACGTGACGCATGACCAGGAAGAGGCCCTGGCCCTGTCGGACAGGGTCGCAGTGATGCGCAACGGCTGCATCGAGCAGATCGGCACGCCGGCACAGATCTACCACCGGCCCGGCTCCATCTTCCTGGCCCAGTTCATCGGGGTCTCGAACCTGGTCGAAGGGCATGCGGGCGCCGACGGCCTGGACTCATATGGCGAAATCTGGCCGATAGTGTTCCCGTCTGAGATCAGGTCCGGAGAGCTCGTCACCGCGGTCTACCGGCCCGAGCATCTTGCGGTCATGCCCGTCGCCAACGCCGGAGGGGCGGGACTGACCGGGCGGATCGCGAGTTCGGCCTTCCTCGGTGCATTTGTGCGCCTCACGGTAACGCTCGACTCAGGGCGTACCGTCATTGCCGACTGCCCGTCACACGAGGTCGAGCGGGTCGGGGCACGTGGCGCGTCCGTCGCTGTCGTGCCAGATGCGACCCGCGCGGCGTTGATTCCTCGTCGGAGTCAGCCGTGACGCGCCTGCTGCGGCAATTGCCGGGTGCGATCATCAGCGGCGTCGTCGCGCTGCTGCTAGTGGTCTTCATCGGCGTGCCCATCGGCGCCGTACTGGTCAATAGCTTCGTCATCTCAGGTCCGATGCCGCCTGCACGTCTCAAGACGGTGACTGCCGATGCGCTCGGCCGGCTGTCGGTGGAAGACAGGACGGCCCTGATGCGCCGCTGGACCGAGACGGCGACCGAGCCGGAAAACGTCGAAGCGACCGCGACCGCGTTCCGCCTCGCCGGGCTGACTCCACCTTGGGATCGCAAGGCGCCCTATTCCGATCAAGCCCTGGCAAGGCAGGTCGCGCTGGCCGCGCTGACGCTGCAGGATCAGGCCGAGGTCGTCGATAATCAGGCGCTCGCGCATGTGATGCTGCACAAGCGGACTGCGCTCGCCTTTAGAGTGAAAGGTCTGATCGGCCAACAGGCGTTCGACACGCTGCGCAATGGCTCCGAGGAGCGCTGGGGGCTCGACCACTACCTCAAGGTCTTTCAGGATTCCTATCTCCGCAATGCCGCATTCAACAGCCTGACGCTCGCCGCCATGTCGGTCTTCTTCACAGTGTCGCTCGCCTTCGCGCTGGCCTACGGCATCAATTGCGGCGGTGTGCCATGGCCTTCCGTGATGAGAGGCGTCTTCCTGATGCCGCTGGTCGCGCCCCCGGTGTTGATCGCGACCGCGACGGTGATGCTGTTCGGCCGACGCGGATTGGTGACGCATTCGCTGCTCGACCGGAGCCTGGGGCTGATCGACGCCGACGAGACCAATCTCTACGGTCTTCTGGGCGTCGTCCTGGCGCAGACATTGTCGTTCATGCCAGCCACGCTGATCATTCTCGACAATGTTCTGCGCCGGCAGGACGGGCGCATCGACGAGGCGGCAGCGGGTCTCGGCGCCAGCCACTTCACGACCTTTCGCCACGTCACGCTACCGTTGGCCATGCCCGCGATCAAACGCGCGATCGTGCTTGTTTTCATCATGAGCCTGACGGATTTCGGCAATCCGCTCATTCTCGGGCGCGACACCCCGGTTCTCGCCGGCATCGTCTACGACGAGATCACCGCCTACCGAAACACGCCTCTGGCGGCGGCGCTTTGTGTCTGGATGATCATCCCCTCACTTCTGCTCTACCTTGGCCTGGAGTTGACAGGGCGCCGGAAGGGCTATTCGAGCGCGAGCGCCGCGGGACGCTCCGAGCTGCCCATGCCCCGTTCCTGGCGCATCGGCCTGACCGCGCTGGCGGGAACCGTCGGCGCGCTCATCTTCGCGGTCTACGGCACCATGGCGCTCGGCGCGGTGACGAAGATCTGGGGCAGCGACTGGGGCCTGACTCTCGGCTATTTCACAGGCGAAGGCGTCAAGGTCGGCCTCGCCGGCACTGGCTATGGCAGCTCCGAGCGCGGTCTGGACCTCGTCTGGGAAAGCCTGCGCATCGGCCTGATTGCCGGCCCTCTCGGCGGGCTGTTCGCGGTCGTCATCGCCTATGTCGTTGAGCGCCTGCGGCCGCCGGGCGCCAACCTGATCGTCTTTCTCGTGCTGGTGCCGGCAATCCTGCCCGGCATCATCTTCGGCATCGGATATATCGTCGCCTTCAACGTGCCCTTCGGCGTTCCGAGCCTGTCGCTCACCGGTACTTCGGCGATCCTCGTCATCAACGTCCTGTTCTCTAACATTTTCGTCGGCGTGCTCGCCGCGCGCGCAGCCCTGCAGCGCATTGACCGCTCCATCGACGAAGCCGCCGAAAGCCTGGGGGCAGGCCTCGTATCGCGCTTCCTGAGCGTGACATTGCCGATCCTGCTGCCGGCCCTGTTGCTCGGCATGCTCTATGTCTTCATCGACGCGCTGACGACGCTATCCTCGGTGATCTTCCTGGTCTCCGGCAACCACAAGCTCGCCTCGGTCGCGATCTTCAACCACGCCGGTTCCGGCGAATATGGCTATGCCGCCGCCAAGAGCCTCGTCCTGTTGGCCTTCGCGCTTGCGGCCATCGGCCTCGCAAGACTGATCGAGAAGGGCCGGGAGCCTGGCCGGCGCCGGCTCTCGCCCCTGCGTTGGCTGGCGCTTCCGCGCTTCCCGGCACTTTCGAAATGACGGTGGCCATGAAAGACAATCTCGTATCGCGCGACGCAGCCGCCTTCTTCCACCAGAAGGGATCGAGCCCTTGCCTGTCGGCGCTGCGCGCAGCGGAAGGCATCTGGCTCGAAGACGTCGAGGGGCGGCGCTTCATCGATCTGCACGGCAACACCGCGCACCATATCGGGCATCGTCACCCGGTGGTGATCGCGGCCTTGAAGCGTCAGCTCGACACGCTGCCTTTCTCGCCACGACGCTTCACCAATGAACCCGCTGTCGCGCTCGCCGAGAAGCTGCTGGCGTACTGGCCCGGCGCGCGCGCCAAGGTCCTTTTCACGACCGGCGGTTCGGATGCCGTCGAGGTCGCACTGAAGCTTGCGCGCGTTGCGACGGGCCGTCATGAGACGATCTCGCTCGAAGGCTCCTATCATGGCCATGGCTTTGGGGCCTTCGGGCTTTCGAAAGCCTCAGCCGATCCGCGTCTCGGCCCCTTTCTCCAAGGCCGGCGGCATGTGACGCCCTATTGGGCGCCGGACGGCGCGCAGCGCATGCTCGCGGAGATGCGCGAAGCCTTCGCGCAGTCACAGTCCGGCATCGCGGCGGTCGTGGCCGAGCCGATCCGCTCCAACTGCCATGTACCGCCGGATGGGCTCTGGGCCGAGGTGCGCGATCTCTGCAACCGACACGATACGCTACTGATCTTCGACGAAATCCCCTCCGGCCTCGGCAAGACCGGCCGCTTCTTCGCCTTCGAACATGTCGGCGCCGTACCCGACGCGGTGGTACTGGGCAAGGCGCTCGGCGCCGGAGTCTTGCCGATCGCCGCCATCATCGCCGACGCGCGCCTGGATGTCGCGCCTGAGCTCGACCTCGGCCACTACACTCACGAAAAGAACCCGCTGACCACGCGGGCGGCCCTGACCGCGATCGAGATCATCGAGCGTGATGGCCTGGTGCAACGCGCCGCCGAGCTCGAGCAACGCATCCGGTCGCGCATCGCCGCTCTCGCGGGTGAAGCCTCCGCCATTGTCGGCGTAAGAGGGCGAGGACTGCTGCTCGCCATCGAGTTCGACCCTGCGGCATTCGGCATGGAACCCGGGCCGAAATTCGCAGGCCGGTTGGTCTCCACCTGCTTTGAAGCCGGTCTTTCGACGACGTCCAAAGGCCCCGATAGCATCGGCTTTTCTCTGCCCATGACCGTGACCGACGCCGAACTCGATCTGTGTTTCGCACGGCTCGAAAAAGTCGCCGGGGCCGCTACGACCTGAGTTCGACTGTGCGGGAAGGGCTGGCCCCGCGCAAATCGATGGAAGCAGCGACGCCTGCCTGGGACGAGGCGCTGGTCGTCGCTGATCACCGTCTCAGCCGGACATCCCGCTCGCTGGATCGCGATCTTTTGAGGATAGTCCTGACTGGGAACGTCTGCATCGGATATTCGCACGCTGATCAGCCAATGCGGATCGACCCGTGATCGGCTTTTGCGATCATCTAACCGACCAACTTTATCGCCGATCCACCGTGCTTTCCCGATCCCAAGGTCGCGGACGAACGCCAGGCTTTTGTCACTTTCGAGCTGGCCCGGGAGGTTAATCGCGCTGGAGCGCCAATCAGAGCGCCCGAAACCGGACGATCCCAACTTCTGCTCTAGGCCAAGCATCGCCCGCCCGCTTCCGGGCGCCATTCGTCATATACCTGACTAAAGGTCGGCCCCCAGAAAGCGGACATGAAAGCTTGCGACAATTGATAGATTGCGCGTGAAGCGCTTCATAAGATCGGCGCGTCAAACGTGACGGACACAAACAAAGCAAACCTTGCATAAAAATCGCGCGATAAGGACAGCATCGGTTTGACGCCTGTCTCCAGCCGGCTCCGACTCACTTCCAGGAGCTGCTGACCGAGAACGGGGTCACCTGCTCGATGAGCCGATCGGGCAACGTCTGGGACAACGCCGCATGGCGAGCTTATTCGCTGCTTCGCGCGGCCCTTCGGGTTTCCTCGCTGAAAACGAGCGGATCAGGGGCGAGGTCTAGCGAACGCGCGACGCAGCCAGGGCCGATGTGTTCGATTACGTCGAGAGGTTCTACAACACGATCCGCAGGCCCTCGACTTGTCGCGCTATCTCAGCCCGGCCGAGTTCGAAAAGAAGGTCGGATTAGCTTAACTCACCGTCCACAGAACCGGCAGGAGGCCACTCCGCTGAAGAAACGGTGCGACGCGGACAATGCGGCGCTTCCCGTCAACCGATCGGAAGGCACCTGATCAAGCCGGGTATTGTCGTTCGACTTGGCGCTGCCCACGTCGAAGGCATGTGGTACGCAATCGCAATCATCGCGACCTCAGCGCTGGCGCTCTGGCTCGCGCTCACCGACAGCGCCATCTGGGCCCTGCCGCTGGTGATCATCATCGCCGCTCTGGCGAGGACGATGGTACGCAGCGCGACCGGCAAGGCGATTCGCCCGGCCGATATCGAGCCCCGTCACACGGATGTCAGGCAGGATACCTAGCGCCTCTCGCATCGGGCCGGCGCTAATCGGACCTCTACACACTTCCTCAGTTTATCCGGCTCCAGGCACAAGCCCCATTGTTGATATATGACGCTGGACGGCGGCGCGGAGTTTCCGTAGCTTCCTCTGTCAAAGACTTATTCGAGCGGATCAGGCCTGTGCTTTCCCATGCTCGCCCCGAAGGAACTTGGGCGCCGATATATGAGAGGGCCTGCGGGTGATCGGCAAAGGTCGGTTCCGCAGATGCGCGCCGCCCGGCATCATGCGACGACATTGCGCTGGCGCTGGGATAACTGAACGGCTCTCCGGATCGACAGCGAATGGGAACGGACAGGATGAAGCTTGCAGATAGGATCGCGATCGTCACAGGCGCCGGATCCGGGATCGGCCATGAGGCCGCGAAACTCTTCGCCTCGGAAGGCGCGACCGTGATCGTCGCCGACCGTGATCAAGCGTCGGCACAGCGTGTGGCGGCCGAGATCGAGAGCAGTGGCGGCAGGGCGATCGCCCATCATGTCGATGTCAGTAAGGAAGCCGAGGTCGCGGCGATGATCGAGGCCGTCGTCGCGCAGCATGGCCGGCTCGACATCCTCGTCAACAATGCCGGCTTCGGCTTCGCCGGAACGGTGGTGACGACGTCCGAGGCCGATTGGGACGCCCTGATGGCAGTCAACGTCAAGGGCGTCTTCTTCGGCTGCAAGCACGCCATTCCGGTGATGGAGAAGCAGGGCGGAGGCGTCATCGTCAACACGGCTTCCGCCGTGGCCAATGTCGGCATCGCCGAGCGCGCTGCCTATGTCGCCTCCAAGGGGGCGGTCCAGGCGCTGACCCGGGCCATGGCGATCGACCATGTCGCGGCGAAGATCCGGATCAACTGCGTCGCGCCGGGCACGATCGAGTCGCCCTATTTCACCGAGATCCTCAAGGCGCCCAATTCCGCCGAGCTGCGTCGCGGGCTGGAGCAGCGCCAGGCGATGGAGCGGCTTGGCCAGCCGATCGAGATCGCCCGGGCCATGCTGTTTCTCGCCAGCGACGATTCCTCCTTCTCCACCGGATCGACGCTTACCGCCGATGGCGGCTGGACCGCGCGCTGACACCATTTTTCGACAGGACAAGACTCGATGTACGGACTTGAAGGGCGCAGGGCGATCGTCACAGGCGCCGCCTATGGCATCGGCAGGGGTATCGTAGCGCGGCTGCTGGCCGAGGGCTGCGACGTCGGCATCTTCGATCTCGACGGAGCAGCGGCGCAGAAGGCCGCAGCCGAGCTGTCGGCGAAGGGCGGCAAGGTCGCCTTTGCCGGCGGCGACGTCTCGTCGCGCGCCGCTGTCGAGGCCGGCGTCGGCAAGCTGATGGCGGAACTCGGGCCGATCGATATCCTGGTCAACAATGCCGGCATCCTCAAGGTCGGCAAGCTGCTCGACATGAGCGAGGCCGACTGGAAGGCGCATTTCGCCGTCAACGTCGATGGGCTCTTCCACATGACGCAGGCGGTCGCGCCGCAGATGGTCGAGCGGCGCAAAGGCGCGATCGTCAACATCGCCTCCTGGATGGGCAAGTCGGGCGTGGCGTCCTACAGCGCCTATTGTGCCTCGAAATTCGCGATCATCGGCATCACCCAGTCGCTCGCAACCGAGGTCGGCGAGTACGGCGTGCGCGTCAACGCGGTCGGGCCGGGCCTCATCGTCGACACCAAGATGCGCGATGAATCCGAGGTCAAGCGCAAGGCCGAAGGGTTGCCGAGCGCCTATGACCGCGCCCAGGCCATCCCGTTGCGCCGGCCGGGCGTCCCCGAGGACATCGCCAAGGCGGTCGCCTTCCTCGCCTCGGATCAGGCCGACTACATCACCGGCGAGACCATCAGCGTCACCGGCGGCCTCTGGAACGACTGATATCCGGCTGCGACGCTCGCGCTGCGCCGCCTGGCTTCGGCGAGGGTCCGGTCGCCAGCCTTCACCTAATTCACTGCGATACGCCGATCGGCACGACAGAAGGGGACGATCATGACCATGCTGGATCACAACACGCAGCCGCAGGAAAAATGGCGCGACGGCGTGATGACGCAGATGCGCGTCTCCGCGGTCGTCAAAAGCCATCAGCTCTGCATCTTCGACCAGTTTTGCGAATTCGGTCTCGGCGCGCCGATGCATCTTCACGCGGTCGAGGAGGTTCTCGAGGTGTTTTCGGGCACGGCCGAGATCTATCTCGGCGAGGAGACGATGGTCGTCACCGCCAATCAGTCGGTGCTGATTCCCGCCGGCGCCCGGCACGGCTTCAAGAATATCGGCACCGACATCCTGCATGTCCGCGCGACGCTGGCCGCCGCCATCTTCGAGGCGTCCTATGACGACCGCAACGAATTGTCCCGGCGCTACCTCCCCGAGATCGCGTGACATGACCTTCGGACAGCGTGATTTCATGGTGCCGGGCCGCTCGCTGGCGGTCGGCGATCGCGGCATTGCCGCGACGTCCCACCCGGCGGCAACGCTGGCCGCGGTCGATATCCTGCGCGCCGGGGGCAATGCCGTCGATGCCGCGATCGCAGCCGTCGCCGTGCAGGGTGTCGTCGATCCGCATATGACCGGCATCGGCGGCGACTGTTTTGCGATTTATGCGCCCGCCGATGGCGAGCCCGTTGCCATCAACGGCTCGGGCCGGGCGCCGGCGAAGGCCGAGCTTGCCTGGTTCCAGCAGCAGGGCATCACCGTGATCGCCCCGGATTCAGCCCATGCCGTGACCGTGCCCGGCGCGGTCGACGCCTGGTGCAGGCTTTCCGCCGATCACGGCCGCAAGGGACTGGAGGAGGTTCTCGGCGCCGCGATCCGCGCTGCCGAGGAAGGGTTCGTCGTCACCCCGCGAACCGGCCACGATTGGGCGCTCAATCGCGGCCGCATCGAGCGCCATGGCGCCGGCGTCCCGGTCTACCTGCCCGGCGGGCAGCCGCCGACTGTCGGCAGCAGGCTGACCCATCCTGCTTTGGGCGCGACGCTGCGGCGCATCGGCAGGGAAGGGCGCCAGGCCTTCTACGAGGGCGCCGTCGCCGAGGATATCGTCGCGACCTTGAAGGCTGCAGGCGGACTGATGGAGTTGGGCGATTTGAGCGGCTCGCGGCCCGACTATGTCGAGCCTATCGGCGCCGACTATCGCGGCCATCGGCTCTGGGAATGCCCGCCGAACGGGCAGGGCGTCGCAGCCCTGCTGATCGCGCGCATCCTCTCGGGCTTCGATCTCGCCGACAAGGCGCTGAGCGAGGCCGACCGCATCCATCTTCTCGCCGAGGCCAGCAAAGCCGCCTACCGCCAGCGCGACGCGCTTGTCGCCGATCCGGCCTTCCACCCGCTCGATGTCGAGGCCTTTTTGTCGGACGCCTCGGTCGCCGCCATCCGGGCGAAGATCAGCCTGAAGACGGCAAGCGCCCCGACCGATTTCGACATGCCTTTGCACCGCGACACCGTCTATGTCGCGGTCGTCGATCGCGACGGCAACATGGTCTCCTTCATCAACTCGTTGTTCTCCGGCTTCGGCAGCGGCATCTATGCCGCGCGCTCCGGCGTGCTCCTCCAGAACCGCGGCTCGGGCTTCCGCCTGATCGAGGGACATCCCAACGCGATCGCGCCGGGCAAGCGACCCTTCCACACCATCATTCCCGGCCTGCTGGCCAAAGACGGCAAGCCGTCCATCGCCTTCGGCGTCATGGGCGGCCAGTATCAGGCGACCGGACATCTGCAGTTCCTCTCGGGCGTGCTCGATCGCGGCCTCGACATCCAGCAGGCCTCGGACGCACCGCGCAGCTTCGCCTTCGACGGCGTGCTTTCGCTGGAGTCGACGATCCCGACCGCCGTTGCCGACGACCTCGCGGCACGCGGCCATGTCGTCAAGTTTGCCAATGAAGCTCTCGGCGGCTGCCAGGCAGTGCAGGTCGATTGGGCGCGCGGCGTCATGTACGGCGCCTCCGACCACCGCAAGGATGGCATCGCGCTGGCGGCGTGACCGCGATGGCGCGTAACATATCGAGCGCTATCGGCGCTCGATTGCGTGACACCTGCTTGTGGGCATCGCGTTTGCATCCATGATGCGCGGCCGCTCCACGACCGGACGGCCGCGCATCGGAAGGACGAATTCATGACACGCCGACACCGCCTTGCGGCGGCTGCCCTCGTCGCGGCCGCTTGGACGCAAGCCGTACCCTCCCAGGCGCAAACGCTGCCCCCGGGCCCGACCGTCGCCATCACCATGGTGACGCAGCTGTCGCCTTCGATCCCGCAATACACCAAGGTCGACATCCCGATGCTTCGCGAGGGCATCCCGGAGAAGAGCGGCGGCCGCATCAAGGTCACGCTGGCGAGCTGGCCCGAGCGGGCGCTGACCGGCCCCGAACTGCTGCGCGTCATCCGCTCCGGCCAGATCGACATCGGCGCCCCGGCGCTGCCGACGGTCGCCGGCGACGTGCCGATGCTGGAAATGTCGGATCTCGCGGGCCTCAACCCCTCGCATGCCCAGTCGCGAAAAGTCATCGACGCGGTGCTGCCCGACGTGAACAAGGAGCTTGAGCGCTTCGGCGTGCGCATCATCGCGACCTTCCCTTATCCGGCGCAGGTCTTTTTCTGCCGCGATGCGGTGACGAGCCTCGCCGATCTCAAGGGCCGCCGCATCCGAACCGCCGGCGGTTCCTCCAACGACTTCGTCCAGTCCATCGGCGCGCAGCCGACCGCGATCGGCTTCCCGGAGGTCTATGGCGCGCTGGAGCGCGGCGTCGTCGATTGCGCCATCACCGGCACCGCGACCGGAAACGGCGCGCGCTGGTACGAGGTGACCAAGCATATGTATGCGCTGCCCGTGTCCTGGGGCAATTCGGCCTATGTCGCCAACCTCGCCTGGTGGAACAAGCTCGATCCCGCCGTCCGCGACTTCCTGCAGGCCACCTTCAAGCAGGTCGAGGACCAGCAATGGGCGCTCGGCCTGGAGGCGACCGAGGACGGTATCGCCTGCAATGCCGGCCGTAAGGAAGGCTGCAAGATCGGCCATGTCGTCGAGAACAAGCCGATGACGGTGACGCGGCCGACCGATGCCGACATCGCGACCTTGCGCACCAGCCTGAGCACGGCGGTCTTGCCGGCCTGGGTCAAGCGCTGCGGCGAGCGTTGCGGCGAAACCTACAACCGGCTCGTCGCTCCGATCACCGGCATCCGCTACGAAGCCAAGTAAGAAAGACAGCCGCGATGCTCTCCCGATCGATCGTCGCGGCGTCCTTCTGTCGAAGGATCATCGCCAGGCTCGGCACTTATATGGGCTATGCGGCCGGCTGGGGCTTCATCCTCTGCGCCGCCTTCATCACCTTCGACGTGCTGGCGCGGCGCTTCCTGGGCTTTTCCTCACAGGCGACGACGGAACTGACCGGCTACGCGCTCGCCTTCGGCATTTCCTGGGCGCTGGCGCATACGCTGACCAGCCGCGCCCATGTCCGCATCGACGTGCTGATCAACTATCTGCCGGCTAAGGTCCGCTATCCGATGCATCTGCTCAGCCTTGCGGCGCTGGCGGTATTCATGGGTTTCCTTGCCAAGGGCGCCTGGGAACTCGTCGACGAATCCCTGCTCTTCAACGCCACCGACATCAGCGTACTGCGAACCCCGCTCTGGATACCCCAGGGTCTTTGGGCCTTCGGCATCCTCGTCTTCCTCGTCCTGATCCTGCTGATGCTCGTCGAAAGCACGCTTCTGGTCGTCGCCGGTCGCGGCGCCGAGGCCGAGGCGCTGCTGCATTCGCGCGGCTATGACGAGGAGGTCGCTGAAGCCCTGGAGGCCGTCGGCGCAATCGAGACCACGAAAGCCGCCCGATGATCGCGATCGTCTTCCTGCTCACGCTCGTCGGCCTGATGGTCGGCATGAGCTTCATGGGCATCGGCCCGGACACCAACCTGATCGGCGAGGTCCTGCTGCTGGTCGGGCTCTTCCTCGTCTTCTTCGGCGCCGGCATCTATGTGGGGGCGGCGCTCGGCGTGCTCGGGCTGATCATCGGCTTTGCCTTTTCCGACCGGCCGTTCTGGACCTTCATCGGCCAGACCGTCTGGAACCCGTCGTCGAGCTTCGTGCTCGTGGCCGTGCCGCTCTTCCTGCTGATGGGCGAGATCCTGCTGCGCTCGGGACTGTCGGAACGGCTCTACCGCTCGCTCAATGTCTGGCTCGACCGGCTGCCGGGCGGGCTGCTCCACACCAACATCGCGGCGTCCGGCGTCTTCTCGGCCATCTCTGGCTCCTCGGTCGCGACCGCCGCGACCATGGGCTCGGTCGCGTTGCCCTTCTTCAAGGGCTCGCGCTACGATCCCAAGATGGTGCTGGGCTCGTTGGCGGCGGGTGGAGCGCTCGGCAACCTGATCCCGCCCGGCATCACTTTCATCATCTATGGGCTGATCACCGAGACCTCCGTCGGCGCTCTCTATCTGGCGGCTGTCGGGCCGAGCATCCTCGTCGTCCTGCTCTTCGTGCTCGTCATCCTCTGGAAGGCCCGCGGCGCCGCCCCGATCATCGACAAAGACGCCCCGCGTCTCCCGCTGCGCGAGAAGCTGCGCAGCCTCGTCGACCTGATGCCGACGGCGATCCTGATCCTGATTGTGCTCGGCACGATCTATGGCGGGCTTGCGACCGCGACGGAATCCGCCGCACTCGGCGTGATCGGCGCCATGGTCTTCGCGGCCATCGAAGGCCGCCTCAGTTTCAGGATGCTCAACGCCTCGGCCGAAGCGACGGCGCGCAACACCGCGCTGATCGGCCTTATCCTGTTTGGCGCCTATGTGCTGAACTATGTCTTCGTCGGACTCGGCGTTCCGCAAGCTCTTGCGAAGCTTGTCAGCGAAATGCCGCTGCCGCCCTGGGCGATCATGCTTCTGATCATCGGCTTTTACTTGGCGCTCGGCACGTTCATGGAAGGTTTCTCCATGGTCGTGACCACGATCCCGGTGATCTTTCCGGTCGTGATCGCACTTGGCTACGACGCCGTCTGGTTCGGCGTCATCGTGACGATGCTGGTCGAGATCGCGCTGGTCTCGCCACCCGACGGCACCGTTCTCTACGTCCTGCAGGGGATGCGCCGCGACGGTGGGCCAATCACCGACGTGTTTGCCGGCGTCATGCCCTTCGTGCTCGTTTATATCTTCGCAGTCATCCTGCTGATGTGGTTTCCGCAGCTCGCTCTGTGGTTGCCGAAGGCCGTGCAGTGAGCCTGGCCGCTCGTCGCTGAGAAGCCGGAAAAGCGATCGTCAAGCCCGCTGATTGCTGCAGCGCAGCACCTTCAGCACGCCATGCGGATCGTGACCAGCGCGATCCGGCTTACCAGAACCAGATCGGCCGCTCTGCCACAAGGGTCAGCCCGATCCACCACCCGAGGGTGATCACCGATGACACGATCGCGGCCAGCCGGAGCTTCCGGGCGTCCCATTCCGAAACATTTGTGTTCAGCAATTTCATGGCAGGTGTCCTTGTCACATCAAGATGCTTGATGATCGCAAGGCGTGTGCCGTCGGATTCCGTGTAGGGAACCAGTTCCGGCAGCAGGTTTTTCGAGTGGTTCTGCATGAAATCGTATGAGAGCTCGGCTGACTTACTTGAGGTGGCGATATTTTAATTCGATCCGAAGACGGAAATATCGACCATCTGCAGTGAAGTCCAAACAGTATCGTCAATCACTATCGCCGGCACTTGCGTCAGATCCGGCGAATCGCTTCCTGACAGGATTCGCCGACAGTGCCAAGCACTTGCGGCGGCCGCGTGACGGACAGGGGCGTCCGAGCCCGCGATCGGAAAGCGAAGGCGGTAACAGCTGGCTTACACACATTGTTCCGCCCGCGATTCCGCCGTCGAATCCCTGTCGGTGAAACGGCGGTGCCGTCGCACGAGTGCGTCGCACAAGACGCATATTTGATGCGTCGCACAAGAGAGCTGACAGGCCGCTCACAGGTGATTCGGTCTGGTGCGGCCAACCAGGCAGCCTTGGAAGGCGGATACGGTGATGCGTCGATGCAACGGTCGCGGCGATATCGATGTCCGTGGTCGTCAATCCGGCGATTTCGGCGTATGTCGAAAACCGTTGTTGATTCGCGGGTTTTGTGGCCTTGCATCGAAGAGCAGGGGTCTTTTTCAGGAAACGGGAAGCTTTTTGGGGTGCTGGCCGAGACGCCCGGGTGGAAAGACGGAACGGCGCATGCCGTAGGCTCTTAGTATTTGTTGCGGACTGAGAATTGGCTTGTTGCTCCAAGATTTAACGATGTGGTAACATCTTCGCAGCGAACGAGGCGACGATGACCGCTTTTAACTCAAATGAAGTGTCGCCCCAGACAGTGCAGGCAAGAAAAGACCGTCTCCGGCTGCAATACGAGTACGTGCATCCTGTCGCGTTCGTGGTTGATTTTGTCATTATCGTTCTGGCCAGCATTGTCACCGGGACTGTGTATCATATTGTCGTGTTCGATAAATATGATGATTTGTTCCAATACGCTGGCATTGGTTTCATCACGGCGCTGATATTCGTTCTGGTCACGCACGCTCGTGGATTGTATCAGTCGCAAGAACTGATCAATGCCAACAGGCAAATCAGACATATCGTCGGACTATGGACGATAACGTTCTTTTTTCTGACTGCCGTAGCGTTCTCCCTGAAGCTCGCTGACGTTTACTCGCGCGGGTCCGCCGCGGCTTTTTTTCTTGTCGGCTTCACTGCCTTGGCAACGGGGCGTTTCGCTTGGCAGTATGCGCTTCGCGCGGCGCTGGAGCAGGGCCTGTTCGTCAGGCGGCGCATTCTGGCCATCTGCGAGGAAGGCGCGCCGTCGGCTCTGGCCTGCATCGCCGAATTGCAGCGCTATGGGCATACCCCCGTCAGTACGCTCACGGTGGCCGGTACGGCGATCGACGAGGACGGCCTCCAGAGCCTCGTCAAGCAGGCCGCTGCCGTCGCACGCAATTTCCATGTCGACGAGATCGTCGTGTCGATGTCGTTGAACAGGCTGGCCCTCGTCGGTCAGATCGTGGAGGGGCTGCGCGCACTCCCTCTGCCGGTGCGTTTCGCGGTCGATGCCACCACCGCGGAACTGATCCTCAGGCCGGCGCAGCGGCTCGGGCGGACATTTGCGTTCCAGGTGCAGCGGCACCCGTTGAGCTTCTCCGAGCGGGTGATCAAGCGGACGCTGGATATCACCGTCGCATTGACGGCCCTGATCGTCCTGTCCCCGTCGATGCTGATCACGGCGATCGCGATCAAGATCGATACCCCTGGTCCGATCCTGTTCCGCCAGCTGCGCTACGGCGTGAACGGCAAGCGCTTCCGCATCCTGAAATTTCGCAGCATGTCCGTCATGGAGGACGGCGCCCATGTCCAGCAGGCCCGCCGGGGCGACGCCCGCGTCACCAAGGTCGGCCGCATCATCCGGGAACGCAGCATCGACGAATTGCCGCAGCTGCTGAACGTTCTCCGCGGCGAGATGTCGATCGTCGGTCCCAGGCCCCACGCCGTCGCCCATGACGACCAGTACGAAGAACTCATCCTGCGCTATGCCATGCGGCGCTTCCTGAAGCCGGGTCTGACCGGCTGGGCCCAGGTCAATGGCAGCCGCGGCGAGACGCCGACGCTCGAGAGCATGATGACGCGGCTGCATTACGATCTCTGGTACATCGACAACTGGAGCCTCTGGCTCGAAATCACGATCATTTTCCGGACCTTCATCTCGGTGTTGAATCCCAAGGACGTCTACTGAGCGCGGCGTGACCGACCGTCCGCCGGCCGGCTTGCTTCAGCCGGCGCGCGCCCTGGTCATTCCGGTGTCGCAGAAACGCACCTTGCTTTTGGCCGGCCGGACCCACAGCTGTGTCGGGCGAGCCGGGATGCGCCTGGCCAGCCTGCCGGAGTTTTGCCGGATGCGACAAGCAGGGCCCGTGCGACTTGCCTGAGGTGGACGCGACAGTGAGACAGCGCGCCGCGGGCGGCGACGATCCGGGCGTGAGCAGCGATCAGTATCGCGCCGTCATGCGACGGGTCGCCGGGAGCGTGTCCGTCATTCTCTCCGGGGCGCCCCATGCTTTGGTCGGCATGACCGTGAACTCCGTCGTATCGGTCAGTCTCGATCCGCCGCTGATCCTCTTTTGCGCCCGGGCCCAGAGCGCGAGCGCCGCGAGCATCCTCGAAAAGGGCCTGTTCTCGGTCAACCTGCTCAGCGACGAGCAGCAGCTGGTGTCGCGCTATTTCGCCGGCGGGCAGGCCGAGCCGCCGGCCTTCGACCTCGGCAGCGACGGCGACCATGTCTGGCTTGAACGGACGGTGGGCAGCTTTCTCTGCAGCGTCGACAACGTCCATCGCGCCGGCGACCACAACATCATCGTCGGAAAAATCCACCGGATCATCGACAATACGTCACGGCCGCTGCCGCTCGTCTATCGCGACGGGCAATACCACTCGCTGGCGCGCTGAGGCCAAAGCGTTGGTCGTTCCGGCCATCGCCGAAGCCGGGCCCGAGCTATCCCAAACGCGGCGTCCGCAGCCACTTTTCCTCGATCTTGTTGCCGGCGGTGACGATGATCAGGGCGATGACCACGCCCGCGATCTTGACCATCGCATCCATCGCCCGGCCATGGCGGCTCGAGACCAGCGTCTGCCCGAATTCGAGCCCGAGCGCCATCACGATCAGTCCGAGCGCAAGCCAGCCCAGCCGGCGCGGATAGGCCAGGCCGCAGGCGGCGGTCAGCGCGAAGAACCCCGCGAACCGGTCCGCATTCGCGCCGAGATAGGGGACATGCGGACGGTTCTCGATCGAGGACAGGGTCGCGAAGACGATCAGCGCCAGCAGGATCCAGAAGACCCAGCGGGACAGGACGCGGACAAGATCAAGCATCGGCATCGTTTCGCAAGGAGAGGCGTCGGCGCGTGCCCGGGGCGCACGCAGCTTCGGGGCGGGCTCTGTCCCATAAGGACTGTTGGGCGCGCCGGCTATCGGCGCGCGCGCATGGCGGCATTCCGGGGCTCACGAGCGAACGATCGCACAGGAAGGCCGCTCGCGTCGGCGTGGCATCCCCATGGGCATCGTGATCTCCGTTCGAGCCTGGCGCGGTGTCGTTGAAGCAAGATGTGGGCCCGAATGCGGCTTTAGCCGGAAAACCCTGCTTTGATCTTAACGAGCGATTAAGGCCCTCCCGATCGCCATCGATCCTGGCTGCCCGGCCTCGCCCAAGGACCGCACGACGCTCATCACCGTCCGCGCCTGCCACCATCCGTCATTCCGGGGCACGCCGCAGGCGTGAACCCGGAACCCACGACCGGGCGAAACGTCCCGACCTGGCGTCAAACGGCAGGAGGCACGAACACCGGCTCGCCCGGTCGTGGGTTCCGGGTTCGCCGCTGCGCGCCGCCCCGGAATGACAACGCGGGTGGCCGCCGGTCTCGCCGGCGCCATAACGCCGGTCTCGGCCATCATCTCGCGCGCCGCCGCGCCGCCCGGAATCGTCATTGCGAGCGAAGCGAAGCAATCCAGTGGGAGTCGAGCTTCTGGACTGCTTCGTCGCTTTGCTCCTCGCAATGACGGCAAGGCCTTGCGCCAGCCGGCCGCCAGCGCCGGCCGGCCTCAAAGCTCCGGCAGCGCCGCCTCGGCCGCAATCCGAGCCTGGGCCTGTGCGAACGCCTCGTCGGGCGCAAGCCCGTTGCGGCGGTTTTCGATCGAATACCGAAAGAGCCGCCGGTCCTCGTCCGGCAGTGCGTCCATGAAGGCGGTCAGGCAGGCCCAGTCGCTGCGCCGGCAGCTCTTGCGGCGGCGGCAGGGCTTGTCTGCGCAGTAGCGCCATACGCCGAGGATATCGCCGACGCGATGCAGCAGCAGCGGCCGCACCTTCTGGCAACTTTCGAAATCGGTGATGGGCGGGATGTCGGCAAAGTCGCCTTGGCGATGGGGCATGGCGGGCTCCGGTCGGGAGAAGGGCGTGCGGAAGCAGCGCTGCGCAAAACGCGCGCAGCGTCGGCGATGATCAGGGGCTGGCGGAGCGCCGCGAGGCGCGGGGGTAGTGGTCCGCAACCATTGAGCCAGGTCGCGGCGCGGAGGGATTGAGCCACCCTCCGCACGCCCCGTGGCGCTCCGCCTCCGGCGATTTCGGACCTCGGGCCGCGCTTATCGGGATTCAGGGGTTTCGATCTGCAGGCTCGGGTGCCAGTTCGCCTGAGGCTCGTCGCGACCTTTGCCGGCAGTTCGTCCTCCCGTCATCCTTATAGCGAGCTCCTCGCACAGGGACCGTAGTGTCCCCAGGGCGGTGCCCCGAAGCCTCCCGAGTCTGGCGTGTAAGACCAGCCGCAGGCGCCGACCCTCACCCAACCTCCAGCATACCTCCGGACGGCCGCCCCGTTTGGGTGATGGGCGAGGTCAGGATAGGGCGAGCGGGAAGGGGCGGGGATTATTTTCGGTGGGAAGCGCCGCCGCCTCTTCCCTTCTCCCGGATGGGAGAAGGTGGCCCGGAGGGCCGGATGAGGGCCTGCCGTTGCAGCAAGAAGGCGCCACGGCTCCGTTGCACTCAGGCGATCAGCGGCAGTCCCTCACCCAACCGGGAGAGGGGTTCCCAGTGCCCCCGGAGGGCCGGATGAGGGCCTGCCGTCGCCACGAAAGGCGCGACGGCTCCGTCTCGCCTCTGTTATAGTTTCAATTTATCCGTCGTGTTCATTTTCTTCGACATCAAGAGCTAAAATCCGCTTCTTAACTTCATCGCTTAGATAGTCCGGGTTGATCGTCCTGAGATAGCGTAAGGCCTCTTTATCATTGGCTTGATACTCAAGTCGACGTTTGTAAAAGGTGAGACGCCCTTCCGCTTCTTGTATTATCTCTCCCCACGTCTTAGCCCAAACCCTCATCTTGATCGGGTCTGCAAGTTCTAGTACGAGTCCGCGCGGTTTTCCGGACTGCCGCGCTTCGAGTTCGGCATCGGTAGTAAAACGATTTGAAATGGCTACAAAATCCCATTCTACATCGGAGCGTTTAAATCGATCATCAAGTGCGACAGCTTTGGCGTATTTTTTGACCTGACTTATTACATCTTCGTTGATGGGTTGATTTGGACGCTTCAATTCTACCACTAGATGCCGGCGTTCATCGTCTCTCGGTGTCGGCATTCTACAAGAAAGCATCAGATCAACGATCGCTGCTTTGCCGTTGGCGTCGACAACAGGATCAGAAACTGCCATTTCGGCGCGGTCATCGCCGAGAAGCTGAAGGTGACTCCTTAGGACAGCAGTTAAATCTTCGTCGTCGTTCATTAAATTGAACTGCTCGCCGAAAATCCATGTTTCCCGCGCCATGATACGGTGAAGTTGTGACCGCTCAAGGAGCTGGCGCTTTGACGTTGGTTCAAAGACCAAAATCTGCAGTGCGCGCAGGAATTCTAGCCGGTCGGTTACGGCTTTGGCTGCGCTGATAACCGCAGTCAAGGGCGTTTTACGTAGAAGGTCGGCAAGCTCTTCTTGTTTAGTTTTTGGAAGCCCAATAACTTTCTCAAGAATTGACGCAAGTACGTCTGCTCCAGATTCAACCGCTGCTTTAACAAGCTGTAGCACAAGTTCCTGTTGTTTAATGGGGGCTTTCTCAAAATCGGCGCTGTAATCTGCTAGATTAAGAGCAACAACATCAAAAATCTGGCGCTCATTAATCTCAATTGCGTCATGAGCGACTCCGATATAGGGATATATCTTGGCTTGTTTCCATTCTTCGATCTTATTGCGCGAACGCTCGGATTCGCGCCCGCGAAAATGCTCTCTGAGTTTGGTCTTTGCAGCTTCAATAAGAGCTGTTGAAGTAGGGTCGAGCTCAACCAGCCCTTCTGTATTCTGATCAGCGAGCTCCTGGAAATACTCGGCTGTCAAATAAGAAGTGAATTCAAAGCCACGAGCATGTATGCCGGGAGCCATCGAGTGGAAGCTGAATCTGCCGGGTACGCACAGCATTAGTGTGCGATCAACTTTCTTCTTCCACTCAATAATATCCAACGTGGCACGGAGTTGGCGACCACCTTCGAGCGTCGCTTCGATCTCACATGAAGTTACATCTTTGATGGCGTCTCGGGCGTCAATAGCAACGCCATCGTAAATGATCGTAAAGTTTGGATCTTCATAAAGTTGTAATGCGAATACGTCTCTTACTTGGTCTGCAAACCCATCTGTAGCACGAATCTGGAAATCACGAACCACGTCCTCAATTTCAACGGTGCACCCGGTTTTCAGGGTAGGGACAGTGTCGGAAATATCGAAGTTTTTTAAATTTGATTTGTTTCCTGCAATCGAAAAAGATTCTCCATTATTTTGCGATATCCACGAGACTCTTCCCCCAGTGCGAAAGCTTTGAATCTTCCTTGCCCTTTTTCCCCGTGGACGATACGCCCCCCGCTTGTCTTTGCCGTTCGCGATTTCCACGAGCCGCCTAAGGATTGGAAGAACGTTTCAACTTTGTCCGCAGGAATACCTATACCGTTATCAGATATACGAACTAAACCAAGTTGCGTTAATTTGCCTTCTTCAAGCTCGACAATGACCTCTTTCGCATCCGCATCATACGAATTCCAAATTAACTCACAAATTGCCGCGAGAGGTTTGGCGGATGTAATTCTTTGAATATGATCATTCTCAACTGTTATTTCGATTTTTCGCACTTTGCCTGCCCCATGTGTTTTTTTGATTATAGCGCAATATCTACATAGCGGTAGAAGGCATGCAACCTTAACGGGATTCGGCGAAGGCGATCAACTCGATTTGACCACCCTGTTTCGGCCTGATGTTAAATCTATCATGTTGGTACAAGCTACTCCGCAGCCTGCCTCGCCCCCTTGATCGGCCTCCTTGCCAGCACCTCGCGCAGGAACCGCGCGGTATGCCCCTTGCCGGCCTTCACGATCTCCTCCGGCGTGCCCTGCGCCACGACCTCGCCGCCGCCGTCGCCGCCTTCGGGGCCCATGTCGATCACCCAGTCGGCGGTCTTCACCACTTCGAGGTTGTGCTCGATCACCACGACCGAATTGCCCTGCTCGACAAGCTCGTGCAGCACCTCCATCAGCTTGGCCACGTCGTGGAAATGCAGGCCGGTGGTCGGCTCGTCCAGGATGTAGAGCGTGCGGCCGGTGGCGCGCTTGGAGAGCTCCTTGGAAAGCTTGACGCGCTGGGCCTCGCCGCCCGACAGGGTCGTCGCCTGCTGGCCGACCTTGACGTAGTCGAGCCCGACGCGCTGCAGCGTCTCCATCTTCTCGCGGATCGAGGGCACCGCCTTGAACAGGCCCTTGGCCTCCTCGACCGACATGTCGAGCACGTCGGCGATCGATTTTTCGCGGTATTTGACCTCGAGGGTTTCGCGGTCGTAGCGCTTGCCCTTGCAGACGTCGCAGGTGACGTAGACGTCCGGCAAAAAGTGCATCTCGATCTTGATGACGCCGTCGCCCTGGCAGGCCTCGCAGCGCCCGCCCTTGACGTTGAAGGAGAAGCGGCCGGGCTGGTAGCCGCGCGCCTTCGCCTCGGGCAGGCCGGCGAACCATTCGCGGATCGGCGTGAAGGCGCCGGTATAGGTCGCGGGGTTGGAGCGCGGCGTGCGGCCGATCGGCGACTGATCGATGTCGATGACCTTGTCGAGATGCTCGATGCCCTCGATCCGGTCATGCGGCGCCGGATGGTCGATCGCGCCGTTGAGCTTGCGCGCCACCGCCTTGTAGAGCGTGTCGATGATGAGCGTCGACTTGCCGCCGCCCGAGACGCCGGTGATGCAGGTGAAGAGCCCGAGCGGGATCTCGACCGAGACGTCCTTGAGGTTGTTGCCGCGCGCGCCGACGATCTTGAGGCTGCGCCCCTTCTGCGCCTTGCGCCGCCGGACCGGCACCGCGACCGACATCTCGCCGGTGAGGTATTTGCCGGTCAGCGAGTCGGGATTGTCCAGAATCTGCTGCGGCGTGCCCTTGGCGACGATGCGGCCGCCATGGATGCCGGCGCCGGGGCCGACATCAACGACATAGTCGGCGGTCAGGATCGCATCCTCGTCATGCTCGACGACGATCACGGTGTTGCCGAGATCGCGCAGCCGCCGGAGCGTGCCGAGCAGCCGCTCATTGTCGCGCTGGTGCAGGCCGATCGAGGGCTCGTCCAGCACATAGAGCACGCCGGTGAGGCCGGAGCCGATCTGCGAGGCGAGCCGGATGCGCTGGCTCTCGCCGCCCGACAGCGTGCCCGAGGCGCGCGCAAGCGTCAGGTATTCGAGGCCGACATCGAGCAGGAAGGTCAGCCGGTCGCGGATCTCCTTGAGGATGCGCGGGGCGATCTCGTTCTGCTTCTGCGTCAGCCGCGAGGGCAAAGCGGAGACCCAGGCCAGCGCATCCTTGACCGAAAGCTGCGAGACCTCGCCGATATGGCGCATGTCGATCTTCACGGCCAGCGCCTCGGGCTTCAGGCGAAAGCCGTTGCAGGCCTTGCACGGCGTCTCCGACATGAAGCGGCCGATCTCCTCGCGGGCCCAGTCGCTCTCGGTCTCCTTCCAGCGCCGCTCCATATTGGTGATCACGCCCTCGAAGGGCTTCTTCACCTCATAGGCGCGCAGGCCGTCATTATAGGCCATGCGGACGGACTCGTTGCCCGTGCCGAACAGGATCGCGTTCCTGGCGCTCTCGGGAAGCTCGCTCCAGGGCTTCGTCATCGAGAAGCCGAAATGCTTGGAGAGCGCCTCCAGCGTCTGGCCGTAATAGGGCGAGGTCGACTTGGCCCAGGGCGCGATCGCCCCGTTCTTCAGCGTCAGGGCGGAATCCGGCACGATCATGTCGGGGTCGATCCGCATCTCGTGGCCGAGACCGTCGCAGGCCGGGCAGGCGCCGAACGGGTTGTTGAAGGAGAACAGCCGGGGCTCGATCTCGGCGATGGTGAAGCCCGAGACCGGGCAGGCGAACTTGGCCGAGAAGGTGATGCGGCGGGCCTCGCCGTTCTCAAGCTTCTCGTCGGCATATTCGAACACGGCGATGCCGTCGGCGAGTTCCAGCGCCTGCTCCAGCGAATCCGCCAGCCGCGCGCCGAGGTCCGGCCGGATCACGATCCGGTCCACCACCACGTCGATGTCGTGCTTGAACTTCTTGTCGAGCGTCGGCGCGTCGGAGATCTCGAAGAACTCGCCATTGACCTTGACGCGCTGGAAGCCGCGCTTCAGCCACTCGGCCATCTCCTTGCGGAACTCGCCCTTGCGGCCGCGCACGACGGGCGCCAGCAGATAGCCGCGCGTCTTCTCCGGTAGTTCGGTCAGCCGGTCGACCATCTGCGACACGGTCTGGCTCTCGATCGGCAGGCCGGTCGCGGGCGAATAGGGGATGCCGGTGCGCGCCCAGAGCAGGCGCATATAGTCGTGGATCTCGGTGACGGTGCCGACCGTCGAGCGCGGGTTCTTCGACGTCGTCTTCTGCTCGATCGAGATCGCCGGGGAGAGCCCGTCGATCTGGTCGACATCGGGCTTCGACATCATCTCCAGGAACTGGCGGGCATAGGCCGAGAGCGACTCGACATAGCGCCGCTGCCCCTCGGCATAGATCGTGTCGAACGCCAGCGACGATTTGCCCGAGCCCGACAACCCGGTGAACACGACGAGCTTGTCGCGCGGAATCGCGAGATCGATATTCTTGAGATTATGCTCGCGCGCGCCGCGCACCGAGATGACCCGCGAATCCGTCTTGCGGCTCTCGTCGAACATCGCCTCCAGCGAGGCGGTCTGGTCGGCGAGCGAGTCCTTGCCGACAGGGGACGGCTTGCCGACGGAAGAAGACTTGCGGGCCATGAGGGCGTCCGGTTTTTTGGTGAGCGCTACAGATAGGGCAAATGCCGGGCCATGCCAGTGGCACGCCTGCGCGGCCCGGCATGTCTAGCATGCAGCCCCGCGCGCCGATGCGCCCGTGCTGACAGCTCCTGTCAGGAGCTTCGCCCGGCCCCGGCGAAAAAACATGCCCCCATGCGCCATCGCGGCTGGCATGCTGCCGTTTTTGGGTGCATTTCGAGCCGGCGCATCGCATTCGCCGTGACGAGCCGGCCGAGCCCGAAGCCGGCCCGGCCGCAACATGAAGTTCGCCCGATGAACATCAACAGCCCGGTCGGCCTGTCCCAGCGCGCGGCGATCCCCGTTCTGGTCGCGCTCGGTACGACGCATCTCCTGAACGACATGCTGCAATCGCTGATCCCGGCGATCTATCCGATCATCAAGACGGCCTATGGGCTGGATTTCGGCCAGATCGGCCTGATCACCCTGACCTTCCAGATCACCGCCTCGCTGTTCCAGCCGGCTGTCGGCCACTACACCGACCGCAACCCGATGCCCTATTCGATGGTCGTCGGCATGGGCTTCACGCTGGTGGGCCTGATCGGGCTGGCCTATGCCGGCAGCTACGGGCTGCTGCTCGCTTCGGCGGCTTGCGTCGGCCTCGGCTCGTCGATCTTCCACCCCGAGGCGACTCGCATGGCGCGCCATGCCTCGGGTGGCCAGCACGGGCTGGCGCAGGGCATCTTCCAGGTCGGCGGGCAGACCGGCGGCGCGCTCGGACCGCTGCTGGCCGCTTTCATCATCGTGCCGCGCGGCCAGTCCAGCCTGGCCTGGTTTTCCGCGGCGGCCCTTGTCGCCATGATGCTGATGGTCTGGACGATAGGGCGCTACACCAGCCTGCAGCGGGCGCAGGCCGCCGCGCCCGTCGCCAAGACTTCGGGCTCGGGCCCGCTCGGCGCGGTGCGACCGGTCACGGGCATCGCCCTGACGGTCGCCATCCTCGTCATCCTGCTGTTCTCGAAGAACGCCTATTCGCAGAGCTTCAGCTCGTTCTACACCTTTTACCTGATCGGCAAGTTCGGCGTCTCGGTGCAGACCTCGCAGATCATGCTGTTCCTGTTCCTGGCCTCGTCGGCGGCGGGCGCGCTCGGCGGCGGCATCCTCGGCGACAGGATCGGCCGCAACAAGATCATCTGGTTTTCGATCCTCGGCGCACTGCCCTTCACGCTGATGCTGCCTTACGCCGACCTGTTCTGGACGGGCGTGCTGACGATCGTCATCAACCTGATCATGTCGAGCGCCTTCGCCGCCATCCTGATCTACGCGATGGAGCTGATGCCGGGCCGTATCGGCCTCATCGGCGGCCTGTTCTACGGGCTGTCCTTCGGGCTGGGCGGTGTCGCCGCCGCCATGCTGGGCGAACTCGCCGACCGCATCGGCATCGACGCGGTCTATCGCGTCTGCTCCTTCCTGCCCGCCATCGGCCTGCTCGCCTGGTTCCTGCCGAAGCTGCAATCGGACGGGCCGAAAGTGGCCGGGCATTAACTTGTCTCGACTTTGGCGCTAATCGCCAAAGCACTGCGTCATCCCGGACAAGCGGCGCAGCCGCGCAGATCCGGGATCCATCGTAGGGCAAGGCCATGCTCTATGATGGATCCCGGCACTCCGCTGCGCTCCGGCCAGGATGACGGGGTTGCGGTGTTGCGGGGTGAGCGCCAAGCGGCTCCTACATCCACATTCGCCCCAGCGGCGAATCAGATTTCAGGGGACAACCGCTGATTCTATGCTTGAACAAAACGGGAACATCGTTGATAGTGACGGCACGGATCGGTAGGGTCCGGCTCCGGTGACAAGCCGGTCTTCAGATGTGCGCAGGAAATGGAGCCTCTCATGGCTGGTAGCGTCAATAAGGTCATCATCGTCGGCAATCTGGGCAAGGATCCCGAAGTCCGGCGGCTGAATTCCGGCGAGCCGGTCGTCTCGCTGCGCATCGCGACCTCCGAGAACTGGCGCGACAAGCAGTCGGGCGAGCGCAAGGAGAAGACCGAATGGCATCAGGTGGTGATCTTCAATGAGAACCTGGCCAAGGTCGCCGAGCAATATCTGAAGAAGGGCTCGAAGGTTTATATCGAGGGCCAGCTCCAGACCCGCAAATGGCAGGACCAGTCCGGCGTCGAGAAATACACCACCGAGATCGTGCTGCAGCGCTATCGCGGCGAGCTGACGCTGCTCGACAGCCGCGGGCAGGGCGGTTCCGACGAGTATGGCGAAGGCGGCGGGGCGATGGAGGATCGCTCCGGCGGCGGCTCCTTCGGCCGCTCGGGTCCGATGGGCGGTGGCGGTAGCGCCCCGCGCCAGCCGGCGATGGCAGGCGGCGGCGGTGGCGGTCGCTCCTCGTCGACCCATCTCGACGACGACATCCCGTTCTAGGCTCGCAAGGCCGGTCGAGCGAAAGCGCGCTATCGGCGTGATTCAAAGCCGTGTCGAACGGGGGATCGCTCCGTAAGACACGGCTTTTCGTTGTTCTGCCTGCATCGTCGGCGACACTTGGCATGCACCTTGCGATCCGTCGCCCGGCCGGCAGCTCCGGCGACGGGCTTATGCAGGGAGGCGATCATGACCACGCGGCGTCGATTTCTTCAGCTCGGTGCGGCGGCGCTGAGCCTTCCTGCGCCCTCGATCGTACAGGCAGCGGACAATCGCCTGCTCAAATTCGTGCCGCAGGCCGATCTCGCCGTCATCGATCCGATCTGGACGACGGCGACCGTGACGCGCAACCACGCCTTCATGGTCTACGATACGCTGTTTGGGCAGGATGAGAGCTACAAGGCCCAGCCGCAGATGGCCGAAGGTGCGACGGCGGATGCCGACGGCAAGGTCTGGACCATCAGGCTGCGCGAAGGTCTGAAGTTCCACGACGGTTCGCCCGTCCTGGCGAGGGATTGTGTCGCCAGCATTCAGCGCTGGGGCAAGCGCGATTCCTTCGGCCAAACGCTGATGGCCGTGACGGACGAACTCGCCGCCGTCGACGACAGGACGCTGCGCTTCCGCCTGAAGAAGCCGTTTCCGCTGCTGCCCGACGCTCTCGCCAAGATGACCGCCTTCATGCCGGTGATCATGCCCGAGCGGCTGGCCGTGACCGATGCCTTCACGCAGGTGACGGAGGTCGTGGGCAGCGGGCCGTTCCGCTTCGTCGCCTCGGAGCGGCTGTCCGGCAGCCGTGTCGTCTACGAGAAGTTCGCTGACTATGTGCCGCGCGCCGATGGCAGGCCCGGCCGGACGGCAGGTCCGAAGATCGTGAATTTCGATCGCGTCGAATGGCATACGATGCCCGATCCCGCGACCGCCGCGGCGGCGCTCCAGAACGGCGAGGTCGATTGGGTCGAGCAGCCGCTGCCCGACATCCTGCCGCTGCTGGCAAAGAATCCGAAGATCGAGGTCGTGGTCAAGGAAACCACCGGCGCGGTCGCGATCATGCGGATGAACCATCTGCATCCGCCCTTCGACAACCCGGCGATCAGGCGCGCGGTGCTGCTGGCGATCGATCAGGCCGAGTTCATGGCCGCTGTCGGCGGGCCGGACCAGTCGCTGTGGCGGACGGGTGTCGGCGTGTTCCCGCCGGGGACCCCGATGGCGAGCGATGCGGGGATGGAGGTCCTCAACAGCCCGCGCGATATCGGCAAAGTCAAGCAGGCGCTGGCCGCGGCCGGCTACAAGGGCGAGAAGGTCGTCCTGCTCGGTGTGACAGACCTCGCCAATCTCAAGGCCGAATGCGAGGTCGCCGGCGAGATGCTCAAGCGCATCGGCATGAATGTCGATTATCAGACCATGGATTGGGGTACGGTCGTCGCGCGCCGCGCCAAGAAGGAGCCGCCGGAGCAGGGCGGCTGGAACTGCTTCTTCACCGGCTGGAACGGCCTCGACATGTTCGACCCCATCGGCCATCTCTCGCTGCGGGGCAACGGCGCTGCGGCATGGCCGGGCTGGCCGGTGGCGCCCAGGATCGAAGCCCTGCGCGACGCCTGGATGGAGGCGCCCGATCTTGCCGCTCAACAGAAGGTCGCCGCCGACATCCAGCGGCAGGTCTTCGAGGACGTGCCCTACGCCCCGCTCGGTCAGTATTTCCAGCCGACCGCCTTCCTGCGCACGCTGGAGGGCGTCCTTCCGAGTTTCCCGACCTTCTGGAACGTCAGGCGGGCCTGAGTTCGCGCAAAAGCTTCGGAACGGCGGCCGGGCTGCGGCGACGCGTGAGAGCGGTCGTTCACCCGGCCGCCGCCTGCTCGAGCGTGGCGATGTCGATCTTGGTCATCTGCATCATCGCCTGCATGACCCGGCCAGCCTTGTCGGGATCGGAATCGGAGAGAAGCGTCAGCAGCCGGTCGGGAACGATCTGCCAGGACAGGCCGAACTTGTCCTTGAGCCAGGAGCACTGGTCGTAGCGGCCGCCTTCGCCGAGTCTGTCCCAGAAATAATCGACCTCGTCCTGCGAGTCGCAGTGCACGACAAGCGAGATCGCTTCGGTGAATGTGTGATGCGGCCCGCCGTTCAGCGCGGTGAACTGCAGGCCTTCGAGCTCGAACGAAGCGGTCAGGACGCTGCCCTTTGGGCCCGGTCCGGCATCGCCGCAGCGCAGGACGGCACCTGCCTTGGCATTCCTGAACACCGACAGGTAGAAGGCGATCGCCTCCTCGGCCTGATCGTCGAACCACAGGAACAGCGTGATCTTCTGCACTCGCATCGCATGCCTCCTCGCGCTGAAAGCCGGGTTGGGATCGAGATCATAAACCGGGCAATAGTTAACTAATAAGTTAACTATTGCGGGATTGGATCGCCTGTCAAGCGTGCCGGGTCCGGCGGCCGTCGGCGCCATGCAGTACGGGCATCGCAGCCGCACCCGCGTCGTCCTTGCTCCGGCCACGCTTCCTCGCGAAGCTTGCGCCATCATGAGCAGCATCGATCAAACCCTCTCCGCCTTGTCCGTCTGGCTCGCTCTGGAGAGCCCGACCCATCATCTGCCCGGCGTCAACGGCATGATGGACCTCGTCGCTGCGGAGGTTGAAGGCCTGCCGATCGCGGTCGAGCGCATTCCCGGCCGCGACGGCCTCGGCGACAGTCTCGTGCTGCGGGCGGGGCTCGACACTGGCGAGCCGGGCATCGCGGTGATGTCGCATCTCGATACGGTCCACCCGGTCGGCACCAGCGCCCGCGACCTGGCGGTGCGCGTCGAGGGCGACAGGCTCTACGGCCCCGGCGTCTACGACATGAAGGGCGGCGCCTGGCTCGCGCTGCAGGCCTTCAAGGACGTGGCGCTGGCGGGCCAGGCGAGGCGGCCGATCACCTTCCTGTTCACGCCCGACGAGGAGATCGGCTCGCCGACGACGCGCGGCCTCATCGAGCAGATCGGCCGCTCCTCGGCGGCCGTGCTGGTTACCGAGCCGGCGCGCGAGGGCGGCAAGATCGTCACGGCCCGCAAGGGCGTCGGCCGTTTCGACGTCAGGATCGAGGGCCGGCCGGCCCATTCCGGCTCGCGCCACGCCGATGGCCGCAGCGCCATCCGCGAGGCGGCCCACCAGATCCTGGCGATCGAGGCGATGACGGATTACGCCGCCGGCATCACCACCTCCGTCGCTTTGGTCGGCGGCGGCACGGCGGCCAACGTCATCCCCCAGCACGCCTGGTTCAGCGTCGATCTGCGCGTCACGAGCCTGGCCGACGGGGTGATGATGGAGAGCCGCATCCTGAGCCTGACGGCGCGCGATCCCGATGTCACGATCAAGATCTCGGGCGGCATGAATCGACCGCCCTATGAGAAGAGCACTGTCGTCGCCGCGCTGTTCGAGACCGCCCGCGGCGTCGCCGCCGGGATCGGTTTCGACTTGCAGGACTGCGCCATGACCGGCGGCGGCTCCGACGGCAACTTCACCGCCGCGCTCGGCGTGCCGACGCTCGACGGCCTCGGCATCGACGGCGATGGCGCCCATACGCTTCAGGAATACGGCCTGATCTCCTCGATCGCCCCGCGCCGGGCGCTAATTCAGGGGCTGCTTGAGACGGTCTGAGATTGATCGAGGAACCCCAGCAGGGAACCCTCTCCCGGAGGGAGAGGGCAGGGTGAGGGGAAGGCCATCGCCCACTGCTGCTATGACGTGCCCGACAGCGCGGTCGCGTTCTCGCCTTGCTGGATATCCGGCCGTCACCTCACCACTGCCCCTCTCCTTGCAGGAGAGGGGTTCCTCGCGCCGGACTCTCTTGAGTTGAACGCTTCCGTTCGTCACAAAAATCCGCTCTGATCTGCCCAAGGCCGCATGACGGCCGTCTTGGGAAGGATGCAGGGCATGAAGACTTTGATCGCGGCGGCCGTGGGTGCCGCCTGCATGGTGATGGCAGGCCTGACGATGACGGAAACCGCGGCAGCACAGGACCTCATGGTCGAGAAGAAAGTCTTCGAGCTGCCGAGCTACACCACGCAGGGCGGCCGGACTCTCAAGAACGTCAAGGTCGGCTGGGAGAGCTACGGCACGCTCAACGCCGACAAATCGAACGCGATCCTGATCTGCCATTTCTTCTCCGGAAATTCGCACGCGGCCGGAAAATATGCGGCCGCGGACGCAGCGCCCGGCTATTGGGACGCCATCGTCGGCCCCGGCAAGGCGATCGATACCAACAGGTACTTCGTCCTGTCCTCGGACACGCTGGTCAACCTCAACACCGGCGACCCCAAGACCACGACGACCGGCCCCGCCTCGCTCGATCCCGACACCGGCAAACCTTATGCGCTCGATTTCCCGGTCGTGACGGTCGGCGATTTCGTCAACGTCCAGAAGGCGCTGGTCGAAAGCCTCGGCATCAGGAAGCTGGCGCTCGTCGCCGGTCCGTCCATGGGCGCGCTGCAGACCTATGAATGGGCCGCGAGCCACCCCGAAATGGTGGCCAAGGCCATGCCGGTGATCGGCGCGGCCGAGGCCGACGCGCAGCTGATCGCCTGGCTCGACGTCTGGGCAGCGCCGATCCTGGTCGATCCCAACTGGAACAAGGGCGATTATTACGGCAAGGCGCCGCCCAATGCCGGGCTCGCCAAGGCGCTGGCCGTGGTCACGCTGCAGGCCAACCATCAGGAATGGGCCAACGCCACCTTCGGCCGCCGTGCGGCGAAGGAAGGCGAGGAGCCCGCCAAGGCGCTCGCCAACCGTTTCCAGGTCCAGAGCATTCTCGACACGGCCGGCGAGGCCCGCGCAAAAGTCTCTGACGCCAATCACTTCCTCTATCTGGTCAAGGCCAACCAGCTTTACGCCGCCGGCGGCGTCTCGCTGGCCGATGCCGCCACCAAGATCAAGGCGCCGGTGCTGCTGATCACCCAGCCCAAGGATCTCGTCTTCACCGCCGACGCGATCGACCGCACTGCCGAGACGCTCAGGAAGGGCGGCGTCGACGTCACGCAGGCCTTTCTGCAGGGCACGCGCGGCCATCTCGACGGCGTCATCTCGATGAAGCAGGCGGAAGGCGCGATCCGGGCGTTTCTGGAGAAGTGAGGTTCGGCGGTGGACGGGTCGCTCACCCGCCCCCGACGACCGCCTTCACCCCGTCGATCACGAACTGGACCGCCAGCGCCGCCAGGATCACGCCGAGCAGCCGTGTCAGCACGACATTGCCGGTCACGCCGAGCAGCCTTGCGATCGGCGTCGCCGCGCAGAAGACCGCCAGGCAGGACAGCACCACGAGCCCGCAGATCACGGCGAGCCCAGCCAGCATCGCGGGATCGCCACCGGCGCGGCCGGCGAGCAGCATCATCGCCGTCAGCGCGCCGGGCCCCGCCATCAGCGGGATCGCCAGCGGAAAGGCGGCGACGTTGCGGATGTGGTCCTGGGTGATCGCGGTCTCGGCCGTCTGCGCCTTGCGCTCGTTGCGGCGCTCGAACACCATCTCAAAGGCGATCCAGAACAGCAGAAGCCCGCCGGCGATGCGGAAGGCCGGCAGCGAGACGCCGAGCGCCTTCAGCACCACGTCGCCCGCCACGCCGAAGAAGGCCATGATCCCGAAGGCGATGATGCAGGCCCGGATCGCGACCTGCCGGCGCTCGCCCGCGGTCATGCCGCGCGTCAGCGACAGGAAGATCGGCGCCAGCCCCGGCGGATCGAGCGTGACCATCAGCGTGACGAGGGCGGAGGTGAGGAAGTCGAGGAGCATGGCGACAGCATTCGCATGGCGGCGCCGGGCCGTCACCTCGCGCGAGGCGTTTTCGAATCGCGAATGGCATCGTCATTCCGGGCGCAGCGCAGCGGAGACCCGGAAACCATGCCGGAACCCGATGACGTTCTGCTCAGGCATGGATTCCGGATCGGCGCCGCTGCGCGGCTTGTGCGGAATGACGCCGTTGGTGATTGCGGCAGTCGCGTGGCCGCTGATGGACCTGCACGGAACAGGATCCTGAAATATCCCGATAAGCCGCTGAATTCGCTTCGCTTTTATTTCGCCGGAGAAACAGCCGTTTCGCTGGCCTAAAGCGCCGGAATCGGGTAGCCAGAAGCCTGAAAAATCACAGGAATCGGGACTTAATCCCTTGAGCGAAGACGACGACACCAAGCGCCCGGACGAGCCGCATTTCGGCGGCGACATCAAGCCTATCGCGATCACCGACGAGATGAAGAGGAGCTATCTCGATTACGCCATGAGCGTGATCGTGAGCCGCGCTCTGCCCGACGTCCGCGACGGCCTCAAGCCCGTGCACCGGCGCATCCTGTTCTCGATGCACGAGAACAAGAACACGCCCGACCGGCCCTACACGAAATGCGCCCGTATCGTCGGCGACACGATGGGTCGCTACCACCCCCACGGCAATCTCGCGGTCTACGACGCGCTCGTGCGCATGGCGCAGGATTTCTCGCTGCGCCTGCCGCTGATCGACGGCCAGGGCAATTTCGGCTCGATGGACGGCGATAGCCCGGCGGCCGATCGCTACACCGAGGCCCGCCTCGAAAAGTCGGCGATGGCGCTGCTGGAGGATCTCGACCTCGACACCGTTGCCTTCCAACCGAACTATGACGGCAAGGAAAGCGAGCCGACCGTCCTGCCGGCGCGCTTTCCCAATCTGCTGGTCAACGGCGCTGGCGGCATCGCGGTCGGCATGGCGACCAACATCCCGCCGCATAATCTCGGCGAGGTCATCGACGCCTGCATCGCGCTGATCGACAACCCCGAGATCTCGATCGACGAACTGATCGAGATCGTGCCGGGTCCGGACTTCCCGACCGGCGCCTCGATCATGGGCCGCAGCGGCATCCATTCCGCCTATCACACCGGCCGCGGCTCGATCGTGATGCGCTCGAAGACGCATATCGAGGAGCTTCGCAAGGAGCGCGAGGCGATCATCGTCACAGAAGTTCCCTATCAGGTGAACAAGGCCTCGATGGTCGAGAAGATCGCCGAGATGGTGCGTGAGAAGCGCATCGAGGGCATTTCCGACCTGCGCGACGAGTCGAGCCGCGAGGGCGTGCGCGTCGTCATCGAGATCAAGCGCGATGCGCTCTCCGACGTCGTGCTGAACCAGCTCTACCGCTTCACCCAGCTGCAGACCTCCTTCGGCGCCAACATGGTCGCGCTGACCGGCGGGCGTCCTGAAGTCCTCAATCTCAAGGACTTCATCTCGGCCTTCGTCGAGTTCCGCGAGGAGGTCGTCTCCAGGCGCACCCGCTTCCTGCTCAACAAGGCCCGCGAGCGCGCCCATGTGCTGTGCGGCCTCGCCACGGCGGTCGCCAATATCGACGAGGTCATCCGCCTGATCCGCACGGCGCCGAACCCGGCCTCGGCCCATGCCTCGCTGATGGAGCGCAACTGGCCGGCCGAGGACATCGCGCCGCTGATCGCGCTGGTCGACGATCCGCGCCACCCGATCAATGCCGACGGCACCTACAAGCTGTCGGACGCGCAGGCGAGGGCGATCCTCGAACTGCGCCTTGCCCGCCTGACCGCACTCGGCCGTGAGGAAATCGGCGAGGAGCTGTCGAAGCTCGCCGCCGAGATCGCCGATTATCTCGACATCCTGCGCTCCCGCGTGCGCATCCAGGACATCATCAAGACCGAACTTGCGCAGGTGAAGGCCGCCTTCGCCACGCCGCGCCGCACCGTAATCCAGGATTGGGGTTCCGACCTCGACGACGAGGACCTGATCGCCCGCGAGGACATGGTCGTGACTGTGTCGCATGCCGGCTACATCAAGCGCGTGCCGCTCTCGACCTATCGCGCCCAGAAGCGCGGCGGCAAGGGCCGTTCCGGCATGACGACGCGCGAAGAGGATTTCGTCACGCGCCTCTTCGTCGCCAACACCCATACGCCGATCATCTTCTTCTCCTCGCTGGGCCAGGCCTACAAGGAGAAGGTCTGGCGGCTGCCGCTGGCGGCGCCGAATGCGCGCGGCAAGGCGCTGGTCAACATGCTCCCGCTCGATCCCAAGGAGGGCATCACCACGGTGATGCCGCTGCCGGAGGACGAGGAGAGCTGGGACACGCTCGACGTAATGTTCGCCACCAAGACCGGCAATGTCCGCCGCAACAAGCTGTCGGACTTCGTCAACGTCAACCGCGCCGGCAAGATCGCGATGAAGCTCGACGAGGGCGACACCATCGTCGACGTGCAGATCTGCTCCGAGCATGACGACGTGCTGCTGACGACGGCGGCGGGCCAGTGCATCCGCTTCGAGGTGCCGCAGGTGCGCGTCTTCAAGGGCCGCGATTCGACCGGCGTGCGCGGCATCAACCTGGCCGAGGGCGACAGCGTGATTTCGCTGGCGATCCTCAAGCATCTCGATGCGACGCCCGAGGAGCGCACGACCTATCTGAAGGATGCCGCAGCCGCGCGCCGGGCGCTGAGCGGCGAGGCCGAGGAGACGGAGACCGCACAAGTGGCGAGCGAGCCGGAAGAGAGCGCCGGCGAGGTCGAGCTCGGTGCCAAGCGGCTCGAGATGCAGCTGGCGGAGCAGTTCATCCTGACGGTGTCGGAGAATGGTTACGGCAAGCGCACCTCGTCCTTCGAGTACCGGGTCACCGGCCGCGGCGGCAAGGGCATCGTCGCCATGGTCGTCAACGACCGCAACGGCAAGCTGATCGCCTCGTTCCCGGTCGAGGAGCGCGACGAGATCATGCTGATCTCCGATGGTGGCCAGACCATCCGCCTGCCCGTGGAAGGCGACAAGCCGATCCGCATCGCCGGCCGCTCGACGCAAGGTGTGACGATCTTCGACACCGCCGAAGGCGAGAAGGTCGTCTCGGTCGAGCGCATCGGCGACGATGGCGAGGAGGCTGGCGAGACCGGAGAGCCGGAACAGGGCGAACCCGCGCAGCCGGAGTGAGCGGCAGTTACGACGATCGCCTTTTGCTCAGGCCGCGCTCTTGCGCGGCCTGCCGCCCTTGCGGCCGTTCTCCCGCGAGGCGGCTGACTTGGCGTCTGAGCGGGCCTTGCCGCCGGCCGCTCCGAGTTGGGCCGCCATCCACTGCTTCGAGCCGAAGACACCTTGCAGCAGCGCAGGAATGTAGAGATCGGCATCAAGCCGGGGCCAGTGCAGGCCGAGCCCGGTCGGACTGATCTCGATTTCGGCCAGGTCGTCGGGTGCGGCGCTGGCCAGACCTTCGGCAAGCCGTGTCGGGAATGCGAGCCGAACGCCTGTGTTCAGATCCAGCACGATCCGCGCTGCACGGCGGTCATAGCGCACCGAGACGGCATGACCCGCCTCGCGCAGAGCCTTCATCCGCGTTTCCGCCTGCTCGAATTCTTGTTCAGTAATTGCCATGGATCGTTCTCCATTCGGCGCAAAGGGATGCCAGTGCCTCGGCGAGAGCGTCCTTGATCCGACCCAATTCCGACCGGCCGAACCCGAAGGTCTCCCTGAGTTCCGGTGGTCCTTCGGGACAATGCAGGATGAACACCGCTTCGCCGCCGCCTCCCTTGATATGGACATGCGCAGGACGATGATCGTTGGGGTAGACGATGACCCGCAGTCCATCGAAACGCATAAAGACCGGCATTCGACCAGCCTATCAAAACCCAAGCGGTTAGGAAATAGGCTCCGATGCTCGACGAATTCGCTGCGCTTTACCGCAGCAGCATCGGCAGGATCGCACCCGTAGGGCGCGGAATCGCGTCGGCGTCGGGCTCGATCGTCGGATTGTCGAACGGACCTCTCAACGTGAAGGGCAGCTTGAGCGAGCCGTTCAGGGGCGAGAGCACCGCGGCCATGTCGAGCCAGCGCTCGGCGAGCGAAACCTGCCCGCCGAGCGCGACGCGATAGGCCGAGCCGGTCATCTGCGCCTCGGTCACGGTGGCAATGCCGTTCGCGATGGTGGCGCTCGCTGTCGCACTCTCGAATGGGGTCTTGCCCTGGCGCCAGTCGCGCAGCGCCACGAGCGGATTGCGCTCGGCCCGGCGCAGCAGATCGATGAAGCCGAAACCCGCGAGTTCGCCCTGCCGCAGGTTCAGGCTGGCCTTTCCGTTGAATGATCCGACCACCTCTTCCAGTGTCCGGCCGACACCGTCGAGCGTCAGCTGCAGCCCGCCGATGCCGCTCAGCCGCGCAAGCTCGGGCAGATCGGCGGCAGCCTGACCAAGATTGAGCTTGTCGATGCCGGCCTGCAGCCGGGCATCGACGCCGCCGGGAGCGGCGACAGCGAGCAGGCGACCCTTGACGCTGCCGCCATAGGCGCCGGCATGCAGGAGACCGATCTCGAAGCGGCCCTTCTTGACCATGAGATAGGTCGCGACGTCGCTGATCCGGGCTTGGCCTATCCGCGCCGCATCGACGGAAATCCGAAGATCGATGTCCTGGCCGGTCATCGGCTCGAAATCGAGCGGCGTCACGCCGGTTCCAGGGGTGCCGGGGGAGGGCAGGTCGAGCCGGGCGTAGAGCTTGCCGAGATCGAGCGCAGCCCCCGCCAGCGTCCCCGACAGTGACAGACGGCCGCCGATCTCGGAAAGCTTCAAGACGCCGTCCAGCCGCTCTCCGTCGAGCCCGAGCGAGACATTGGCGAGCGAGATGTCGCGCGGCTTGATCTGTGCGGCTGCGGACAGGCTGAACGCCTCGATGGCGCCCGCCAGTCGCGGCCGTTCGCCGAACCAGCCGAGCAATGCCGGCAGCGAGCGTCCTGACAGCGAAAGCTGCCCGTTGATCACCGGATCATGGGCGCCGGAGCGGACCCCATCGAACTTGAGCGCCATGAACTCCGAGGTCGCCATCAAGGCGAGCCGGGCGTTCTCGCCGACAACGGGCCAGAGCAGGCCGATCGTGGTGGCGGCGCCGCGCCAGTTCAGCGAACCGGAGAGCGAGATCGGCTCGGCCTCCTGCCGGTCCTCGACGACGAGGTTCACATCGCGCAAAATCGTGCGGATCGCCCCCTGCGCCCGCATGAAGATGGAGCCCGAGGTGATGACGATCTTGCCCTGGTTCTTCAGGCCCTCAAGATAGGTGAGAGGCGGCGCGAGCCAGCTGGCGAGGTCGTCCTCGCCGTCCTTCACCGCGACATCGATTTGAGGCCCGATCAGCTCGATGCGATCGAAGGTCAGGCGGCCCGCCAGCAGCGGCAGGAGCCTCGCCCGAGCCCGTAGCCGCACGGCGCTGCCGTTCAGCAATCCGTCGCGCTGGCTGAAGCCGACATTCGACAGGCTGATCCGCGGCAGCGGCAGGAAGGCGATCTCGGCCTTTTCCAGCCGCGTGACATCGAGGCCGATGCGGTCCTCGATTCCGGCGATCACATAACGCTCGACGAGCCCGACCGCGACACTCCAGGATTGCAGTCCGAGAAGCAGCAGGGCGATGACGAGGCAGTAGACCAGGATGGAGACGCGTCGTGTCATGGGCCTCGTGTGGCGGCGTCCAGGCCCTGTGTCAGGCCATGACCGGTTTATGACGATGTCGGAGACTTGTCGAGTTGTCGGGATTCCAGCGGCGCCCGACGCTCACCCCGGCCTTCCGCTGGCGCGCGCCAGCATGATCGCGGGATAGAGCCCGGCCAGCACGATCAGTAGCGCCGCGAGCGCTCCATCCTCGAAAACACCGCGTGAAGCATGGCCATAGACGGTCGTGGCGAGCGTATCGAGGTTAAGGGGGCGCAAAAGCAGCGTCGCCGGCAATTCCTTCAGACAATCGACGAAGACGAGCAGGGCGGCTGCCGCGATCGCGGGCCGGGCCAGCGGCCAATGGATCTGGCGGAGCAACTCCGGCGCGCTCGAGCCCAGCACGCGCGCGGCGTCGTCGATTCGCGGCGAGATTCGCGACAGGCCGCTCTCGATTCCCGAGATCGCGATCGACAGGAAACGCACGACATAGGCGATGACCAGCGCCGCCCCGCTGCCGAGGATCAGCAGGCCGGGATTGACGCCGAGCCAGGCCACCGAGGCGTTGGCGACGGCGTTGTCGATCGCCGCCAGCGGTACCAGCAGGCCGAGCGCCAGCACCGTGCCCGGCACGGCATAGCCGAGGGTCGCGATCCGCGCCGCTGCCGGCAGCCATGGCTCGCGCCCGCCGCGCCGCGCTGCGACGATGCCGAGCCCGAGTCCAACCACGATCGCGGCTGCCAGGCCCGATAAGGTCAGGGCCGTAGCGAGATTGCGCAGCAACGCCGCATCGGTCTTCGCCAGCAGATCGCGCTCGATCACCTCGACGATCAGAAATCCGGCCGGCAGCACCGCGCCCAGCAGAATCGGCAGCGCGCAGGCCGTGGCGGCCAGAATGCCGCCGCGCCGCGCCAGTTGCACGCGTCCGACGGCACGGGGCTGGCGCACCGAGAGCGAAAACCGTCGCTGACCGCGCAGCCGCGCCTCTGCCAGGATCAGCAGTACGACCAGAGCCAGCATGACGCAGGCGATCTGGGCCGCGCCCGCCAGCGAGCCACGGTTGATCCAGGTCGTGTAGATCGACAGCGTCAGCGAGCGCACGCCGAGATATTCGGTCGCGCCGATGTCGTTCAGCGTCTCCAGCAGCGCCAGCGTCAGTCCCGCGGCAAGCGCCGGTCGCGCCATCGGCAGGCCGACCCTCCAGAACAGCCGCCCGCGCGCTGCCCCCAGCGTCCGGGCGGATTCGACGATCGCCGCGCTCTGCAGCCCGAACAACGCCCTGACGCTCAGATAGACGTAAGGATAGAGCACGATCCCCATCACGAAGATCGCTCCGCCGAGATTGCGCGGATCGGGGAACCAGTACTCGCGCAGGGAACGCCAGCCGGTCAGAGCCCGAAGCGTACTCTGGAACGGCCCCTGAAAGCCGAGCAGATCGACGTAGATGTAAGCCGTGATGTAGGTCGGGATCGCCAGCGGCAGCACCAACAGCCATTCGAAGGTGCGCCGCCCGGGGAAATCATACTGCGTCACGAGCCAGGCCGTGCCGACGCCGACGGCCGCGCAGAGCAGCCCGACGCCCAGAAGCAGCATCGCTGTGTCGGCGAGCGCGGCGGGAATGACGTTGGCGGCCAGATGCGGCCAGATCGACGCCGCCCGCGGCGACAGCGCCGTCCAGCCCAGCGCCAGCACGGGCAGGGCGACCAGGCCCGCTCCCGCCAGCGCCGACAAGACGAAACGACTCGACGGCCGCCACCAGGGTGACGACCGTCGCAAATTGGTGCCGGAGAGGCTCAGGCTCAATTGTCGAAGCCGACCTTGTCGACGAGGTCGGCCGCGGCCTTGCGGTTTTTGGCGACATCGCCGAGCGGGGTGGTGTCGGGCGTGACCGCGCCGAGCAGTTTCACGGCGGCGCTGTCCTTGACGTCCTGGTTGACCGGAAACTCGAAATTGCCGTCGGCATAGAGAGCCTGCGCCTTCTCGCTGAGCATGTACTCGACCAGCTTGACGGCGTTGTCCTTGTTCGGCGCGTTCTTGGCTATGGCGGCGGCGGAGACGTTCACATGGGTGCCGCCGCCGGCAAAGGTGGTCTTCAGCGGCTTGATCGCGTCATACCAGCCCTTCTGCTCGTTCTTCGCCACGCTCATCAGGCCGATATAATAGGTGTTGATCAGCGCGATGTCGCACTGGCCCGAGAGGATGTCGCGCGCCACATCGCGGTCGCCGCCGCCGGGCTTGCGGGCAGTGTTTGCCTTCAGCGCCTTCAGATAGCTCTCGGTCTTCTCGGCGCCGTTGCGGGCGAGATAGGCCGCAAAGAACGCGTTGTTGTAGGGGTGCTGGCCGGCGCGGATGCAGAACTTGCCCTTCCACTTCGGGTCGGCGAGGTCCTCATAGGTGATCGCGTCCTGGCTCACGCGCTCCTTCGAGACGACGACGATGCGGGCGCGCTTGGTCAGGGTCACCCAGTTGTCGTCGGCCCCGCGCAACTGGGTCGGCACGACCTTGTCGACGATCGCCGATTTGATCGGCTGGGTGATTCCGGCATCGACCGCTGCGTTGATTTCGCCGACATCGACGACCAGCATCACGTCGGCCGGGCTGTTGGCGCCTTCGGCCTTGATGCGTTCCTGCAAGCCGTCCTTCAGAAACACGGCATTGACCTTGACGCCGGTATCCTTGGTGAAGGCTTCCAGAACGGGGTTGAGCAGGCCGGGCTCGCGCGTGGTGTAGAGATTGACGCTCTGCGCCAGCACAGGCGTCGAGAGCAAAACGGATATCAGGGCGAGCGCCGGCAGGCGGGTCGTATCGATCATGGGTCGCTCCATTCGGGTCGATTTTCTTGACCCGGAGCGGTAGAGCGCCGACCTGCCTGCGTCAATAAAAATGCTTTCAAATCAATGTGTTAAAAGAATTCTAAGGTAGCAATTCTTTAGATATATTCTAAAATACCCGGGCGCTGGTCGTCTGCTGCGCATCGCCTTACCGCGCGATGACGATCTGCCTCACCGGGCCGCGTGCCTGCGGGTCGAGCGAGCCGCGCAGCGAAACGGCATCGCTGGCGAAGCTGTCGTCCTGCAGGCTCGCCTCGCGCACGCGCATCTGCCGGCGCAATCCGCGGGCCTCGGCCTCCATCCGCGAGATGCCGACCCTCTCGTCGATCTGGCGGCGCTGGCCGGCATTGAGCTCCGAGGCGCTGCGGAAATCGCTGAAATCCCGCGTGCTGTAGGGCCAACGCGAGGAGCCCGCGAAAGTCGTGACCTTGCCGTCGAGCACGACGCTGTCGCCGGGGCGCAAGGTGATGTCGCGCAGCAGCGAAACGCGGCGCTCGCCTTCCTGCACGATCGCCGGCCGGCAAGCCTTTTCGGAGGCCTTCTCATGGCCGAAGGCGACGGGCAGGGCGCCGTAGCGACCGCCGTCGCTCGACTGTGCCTCGTCGATCGACTTCGCACCGGCCGCGACCTTGAAGACCTTGACCGGGACGCCGGGGTTCATCGCTTCGCACAGCGCCTCATGCGCCTTCAGATCCGCCTTCGCGCGGAGATAGCCGATCGGCGCATGGAAACCGTCGCACAGCCTGACGCAGATGGTGCGAGCGACATCGGCAGCGCCCGATACGGTGTCGAGACGCACGGTGCGCTTATGCTTCGCCTTGGCGGCCGGCGGTGCTTCCGCGACACGCCCCCGGAACGGATTGAGCACGACCGGCGGATGGGCGATGCGGCCGTCGGCCTGGGTGCGGAACAGCGGCAGCGACCAGGGGCCGCGCGACGGCGCATAAGCCGTCGCCGCATAGCCCAGCTGGCGTCCCGCACTCTGCGCGCGGCGGTGATCTTCGCGCTGGACGGCACGAATGCCGTCATCATCCTCGGCCTGGACCATCGAGACCGTCAGGACGGCTCCGCCGGCGCCGAGGACCAAGCCAAGTGCCGTCAGCGCCGCGAGGCGCATCGGCCGGCGCGAAGGCGGCGTCGCCGTTCGAAGGACAATGGCGCCTTCGGCAGATACCTCACGGACACGCAACATCGCACCAACTCCACTCTACGCCTGTCGGTCCGTCCGCGATCCGTCCGCCCATCGTCGGGATGTAGTTTACTTTCTGTTAAGCCTCAACGCCGCGGCGGCTCCGCGGGCCGGCAAAGCCGCGCGATGCTTAACACCGGGGCCAAGGAGGGCGGGCGTCACGCCATTAACTGGAAGGTCCGACCTTCCGTCATTGCGAGCGCAGCGAAGCAATCCAGGGGTCTCGCGCTAACCTCTGGATTGCTTCGCTGCGCTCGCAATGACGGCGGCCTTTGCACCGGCTGTAGTCGACGGACGATCAGAGATCGGGCTTGTGCACGGCTTGCGGCACCGCCACCGGCACGCCCGAGACCATCGTCTCCTGGGTCTCCCGGCGATTGCGGCCAGACAGCCAGCTATCGACCTTGTCGAGATAGAAATACACCACCGGCGTGATGTAGAGTGTCAGCAACTGCGAGACGAGCAGCCCGCCGACGACCGCGATGCCGAGCGGCTGGCGCAACTCCGCGCCCGCGCCATGACCGAGCGCGATCGGCAGCACGCCGAAGATCGCGGCAAAACTCGTCATCATGATCGGGCGGAAGCGCACCAGCGCCGCCTCGCGGATCGCCGACAGTGCATCGTCGCCCATCTTGCGCCGCTCGATCGCGAAATCGACCATCATGATCGCATTCTTCTTGACGATGCCGACCAGCATCAGGATGCCGATGATCGCGATCACCGACAGGTCCATGTTGAAATATTCGAGCGCGAGCAGGGCGCCCAAGCCCGCCGAGGGCAGGCCCGACAGGATGGTGATCGGGTGGATGAAGCTCTCATAGAGGATGCCGAGGATGATGTAGATCACCAGGATCGCGGCGAAAATCAGCAGGCCCTGGCCCTTCAGCGCGTCCTGGAACAACTGCGCGGAGCCGGCGAAGCTCGTCACGATCGTCGGCGGCAGACTGACGTCGCGCTCGGCGGCGCGGATCGCGTTGACTGCGTCGCCCAGCGAGATGCCCGGCGCGGTGTTGAACGAAATCGTCACCGCCGGCTGCTGCGAGATCCGGTTGACTGCCAGCGGGCCGACGCTGGGCTTGATCGTGGCGATCGCTTCCAGCGGCACGTTGAGCCCGTTCGAGGCCTTGAGCAGCAGCCGCGAGAGCACGGCGGGATCCTGCTGATAGGCGCGGTCGGCCTCCATGATGACCTGGTAATCGGTCGCCGGCGTGAAGATCGTCGCGATCTGGCGCGAGCCGAAGGCGTTGCCGAGCGCCTGTCGGATCTGGTCGCTGGAAATACCGAGGCTTGCGGCCCGTTCGCGATCGACGTCGATCGAGAGCTGCGGGTTGCGCAGCTGCAGGTCGATATTGGCGTCGCGCAGCTGCGGAATCTGGGCGAGACGCTGCTGCATCAGCGGCGCGAAGGCGAAAAGCTGGTTCAGGTCGGGCCCCTGCAGCGAGTACAGGTACTGCGCGCGCGACTGCCGGCCGGCGTTCAGGTTGATGTTCTGGACCTGCTGGAACACCGCCGTCATTCCGGGAACTTCGGAAGTGGCGCGCCGGAGCCGTGCGATCACGACCTCGGCCTTGTCGCGCTCTTCCTTCGGCTTCAGCGAGATGAACATGAAGCCGTTATTGGTCGCGTTGAAGCCGCCGATATTGGAGGTCAGGTAATCGACTGCGGGATCGGCCTTGACGATCTCGGCCACCCGCTGCTGGCGCACTGCCATCGCCTCGAATGAGGTGTCGGGCGGACCTTCGGTGGCGCCGCGCAGCAGGCCGGTGTCCTCTGTCGGGAAGAAGCCCTTCGGAATCGCCGTATAGAGCTGCGCCGAGACATAGACGGTGCCGAGCGTCAGCAGCAGCATCAGCAGCCGCGCCTTCAGCACCCAGTCCAGCGTCACGCGGTAGGCGGTGAGCATGCCCTGGAAACCGGCCTCGAAGGTCCGCTCCAGCAGATTGGGCTTCTTGTGATGGTCGTGGGCTTTCAGGAAGCGCGCGCACAGCATCGGCGTCAGCGTCAGCGAGACGAAGCCCGACACGATGATCGCGGCTGAGATCGTCCCAGCGAATTCGACGAAGACCTTGCCGACGACGCCGCCCATGAAAAACACGGGGATGAACACCGCCACCAGCGAGATGGTGATCGACAGGATGGTGAAGCCGATCTCTCGGGAGCCGTCGAGCGCCGCCTGGAATGGCTTCTTGCCCATCTCGATATGCCGGATGATGTTCTCCAGCATGACGATGGCGTCATCGACGACGAAGCCGACCGCCAGCGTCAGCGCCAGCAGCGAGATGTTGTCGAGCGAATAGCCCAGCGCATACATCGCCGCAAAAGTGCCCACCAGCGAGATCGGCAGCGCCAGCGTCGGGATGATCGTCGCCGCCAGGCTCTTCAAGAACAGGAAGATCACCATGATGACGAGCGTGATTGCGACAACGAGCGAGAACTCGACGTCCTCCACCGCCTCGCGGATCGGGATCGAGCGGTCGTTCAGCACATGCAGGTCGAGCGCGGCGGGCAACTGCGCGCGATAGGCTTCGAGGCGGTTCTTGATGTTGTCGACCACCTCGACGGTGTTGGCGTCGGACTGGCGGTAGACCGCCAGGATAATCGAGCGCTGGCCGTTGTACCAGCTCGCGGTCTGGTCGTTCTCGACCGAGTCGTAGACGGTCGCCATGTCCTGCAGCCGGATCGGCGTGCCGTTCTTCTGCGCGATGATCAGATTGCCGTATTCGGCGGCGCGTTCGAGCTGGCCCGTCGCGCCCAGCGTCAGCCGCTGATTCTCGCCGTTGAGCGTCCCCACCGGTGCGTTCGAGTTGGCGGCGGCCACCGCGGTGCGCACATCGCTCAACGCCAGCCCGCGCGCCGAGACGGCGTCCGGGTTGATCTTGATGCGGACCGCATATTTCTGCGCGCCGAAGATGTTGACCTGCGCCACGCCGGGCAGCTGCGAGATCTGCTGCTGCAGCACGTTCTCGCCGAATTCATGGACTTCGTAGAGCGGCCTGGTGCTGGAGGTCAGCACCATGAACAGCACCGGCTGGTCGGCCGGGTTGACCTTCCTGAAGCTGGGCGGGGAGGGCAGTTCCGGCGGCAGCCGCCTTGCCGTGGCACTCATCGCCGCCTGCACGTCGAGCGCCGCACCGTCGATGTTGCGGTTCAGGTCGAACTGCAGCGTGATCGAGGTCGAGCCCTGCTGCGAGACCGAGGACATCGAGGTGATGCCCGAGATCGAGGCGAATTCGCGCTCCAGAGGCGCCGCGACCGAGGAGGCCATCGTTTCCGGCGAAGCGCCTGGCAGGCGCGCGCTAACGTTGATCGTCGGGAAATCGACGCGCGGCAGTGCGGCGACGGGCAGCTGCTTGAAGGCAAAGAACCCGAAGATCAGGAAGATCGCCATGATGAGCGTCGTCATGACCGGACGACGGATGCAGGCCTCTGGCAGGTTCATCCGCTGATGCTCCCGCGTTGAGAGGTCTGATTGGCTGGCGGGGCTGGCGCAGGCGCCGCGCCGCGTCCGCGCTCGATCGCGCGCGCACCCTCGGTGAGCAGAAGCGCGCCGTCGACGACGACCGACTCGCCGCCTTTCAGCCCCGACGCCAGCACGACCCGGCCCTCGATCGTGCGATCGACGACGACGGAACGCGTGCGCGCGACGCCCTCTTCGATGACGAAGACGAAGGGGCCGTTCTGGCCGTTCTGGATCGCCTCGCGCGGGACGGTGAGTGCGTCGGGCTCGACCTTGAGTGTGACGCGGATCTGGCAGAGCGCGCCCGGCCACAGCGCCTCGTCGGCATTGTCGAACAAGGCGCGCATCTGGATCGTGCCGGTCGTGGCATCGACGGTGTTGTCGATCACCGCGATCTTGCCCTCGACGCCCTTGGCTGCGCCCGACTGCGTCGCGAGTACCACGGCGCTGCCCGAGTTCATCGCCGCCCGGATATCGGCCAGATGCCGCTGCGGCAGCGCGAAGCTCGCATAGATCGGGTCGATCTGGTTGATCGTCACCAGGACCGCCGAATTATCGCCGGTCTTGGCGATGTTTCCTTCCTTGAGGCCTGCCACGCCGATGCGGCCCGACACCGGCGCCACCACCGTGTAGTAGGTCAGCTGAACCTTCAGAGCCTCGACGCCGGCCTCGCCGCCGCGGATCGTGGCGCGCAAGGTGTTCACCGCGGTCCGTGCGGCATCGAGGCGCTGATCGGTCGCGAAGTCGCGCTTGGCGAGTTCCTCGGCGCGGCGCAGATCCGCCTCCGCCGAGACCAGGGACGCCTTGTCGCGTGCGACGGTCGCCTCGGACTGCTTCAGGAGCGCCTCGACCAAGCGGGAGTCGAGCCGAAACAGGACGTCTCCCTTCGTGACGTAGCCGCCGTCCTTGAAGCCGACCTCGATGATCTGGGTGTCGACGCGGGAGCGGACCGAGACCGTCGAGAGCGATTGCACCGTGCCGATCGCCTCGAGCCGGACCGGCATCGGCCGGCGGTCGGCCTTCGCCGTGACGATGGTGACGGGCGGACGCTGCGGTGCCGCTGCGCGCTGGCTTCCGGCGGCGGGTTTGGCGGCGATCTCGCCATAAGGCGGAATGACCTTGCCGTAGGGAATGCGGTCGAGCGGCCACGGCACGGGACGGCCGGTATAATGCATCCCGGCACCCGCGCCGACAACGCCAATGGCAGCCAGCAGAGCGACGCGACCGAAAGTCAGAATAGCCATATCGAACCTTGCGTCAGAGGGAGGACGAGAGCCTCTGAAACCATTCAGGCGATCGTCCCCTCAATCACCCTAGCCGCAAGCACTTAGCATGACGGCGCAGGCATTTGGGCGCAAGCGGCAAACAGGGTTTATCCTCTCCTGTAGCGAGGATGTGACAGGGCGTCCTTTAGGGAAGCTGCAAGTCTTTCTGCGCGTGGGAGGCGAGCGCTTCAGAGCACCGCCGCCATGACGATGATCCACATGCCGAACAGGCACAACATGCCGAGCGCGAACACGCCCGAGCGGGCCTTCACCTGGTTAGACCCGACATGGATCAGCGTATGGGCGATCCGCGTGACGACGAAGATCCAGGCCAGCAGGGTCATGACGAAGCCGGTCGCCCCGACCTCCATCGCCACCATGATCAGCGCGAAGAACAGCACCGGCGCTTCGAACTGGTTGGCGTAGTTGGCAGCGGCCAGCCGCGCCCCCACCGGGTAGCGTTCGTTCGAGACCGCAACGTCGGCGAGGCTGACCTCCTTACTGGCAAAGGCCTTGCGCCGACGCTCGAACATGATCCCCAGCACCACGAAGGTCCACAGGATCTGGGCGAGCGCGGGGTAGATCAGCTTGATGGTCATACATTACCTCGCCGTCATCCCATGGCAGCCCCCATCCTGAGAGCTTGGCCGATAAAGCATGATGTCAAATCAAAGGCTTGGCATTTCTTTGACAAGTGGGCCGTCATTCCGGGCGACCGAAGGGCGACCCGGAATCCATGCCTGACGCTCTCCAATCAGCGTTCCGGCATGGATTCCGGGACTTCGCTGCGCTTCGCCCGGAATGACAGCGCCTTATCCGGTGATGCCCAAGTCGTTGAAAGCCGAAATAATTTTCCAGCCAGCCTCTGAGGAACCGCGAAGCAGCATCAGGATGAGGGCTGAGTTGATCAAGGGCTCCCGTATCCGGCGCGGGCGATCAAGACCGCGTCGGATAGTTCGGGCTCTCGCGCACGATCGTCACGTCGTGGACATGGCTCTCGCGCAGGCCGGCGCTGGTGATGCGGATGAAGCGCGCCTTGGCCTGATAGTCGAGGAGATCCCTGCCGCCGACATAGCCCATCGCGGCACGCAAGCCCCCGGCAAGCTGGTGCAGGACGTTGGAGACGGGGCCCTTATAGGCGACCTGACCCTCGATACCCTCGGGCACCAGCTTCAGCGCGTCCTTGATGTCCTGCTGGAAGTAGCGGTCTGCCGAGCCGCGCGCCATCGCGCCGACCGAGCCCATGCCGCGATAGGATTTGTAGGAGCGGCCCTGGTAGAGGAAGGTCTCGCCAGGTGTTTCGTCGGTGCCCGCCAGCAGCGACCCGACCATGGCGCAGGACGCACCGGCCGCGAGCGCCTTGGCGAGGTCGCCCGAATATTTGATGCCGCCATCGGCGATCACCGGCACACCGTGCTTCTGCGCTGCCGACGCGGCATCCATCACCGCGGTCAGCTGCGGCACGCCGACGCCCGCGACGATGCGGGTGGTGCAGATCGAGCCCGGCCCGATGCCGACCTTGATGGCGTCCGCGCCGGCATCGATCAGCGCCTGCGCGCCTCCGGCGGTCGCCACGTTGCCGGCGATGATCTGCACGGCGTTGGAGAGCTTCTTGACCCTGGTGACCGCCTCCAGAACCTTGGCTGAATGGCCGTGCGCGGTATCGACCACGATGATGTCGACACCGGCATCGATCAGCATCTCCGAGCGCTCGAAGCCGAGATCGCCCGTCGTCGTCGCGGCGGCCACCAGCAGCCGGCCATGCGAATCCTTGGCTGCGGTCGGATGGGCGACCTGCTTTTCCATGTCCTTGACGGTGATCAGGCCGATGCAGCGGTAGTGATCGTCGACGACGAGCAGCTTTTCGATGCGGAACTGGTGCAGGAGGCGGCGGGCCTCGTCCTGATCGACGCCCTCGCGCACCGTGATCAGCCGGTCCTTCGTCATCAACTCGGAGACCGGCTGCTGCGGATTGGCGGCGAAGCGGACATCGCGATTGGTCAGGATGCCGACGAGCTTGCCCTTGTGGCCCTGCGGCCCGCGCTCAACCACCGGAATGCCCGAGATCGAGTTGTGCTTCATGATGGCAAGTGCGTCGCCCAAGGTCTCGTCGGGGAAAATCGTGATCGGGTTTGCGATCATGCCCGATTCGAACTTCTTGACGAGGCGCACCTGCGCCGCCTGCTGGTCAGCCTCCAAATTGCGGTGAATCACGCCCATGCCGCCGGCCTGCGCCATGGCGATCGCCATCCTGGCTTCGGTGACGGTATCCATCGCCGAAGCGATGATCGGCATGTTGAGAGAAATCGTCTTCGTCAGCTTCGTCGAAATATCGACGTCGGAGGGCATGACGTCCGACGGGCCGGGCTCGAGGAGCACGTCGTCGAATGTCAATCCGTCACGAATGAGGCCGTCGATCAAGGTCGCCATCGTCAACTCCGACACCGGACCAGCCGGTTCTGTTGCGGGTGTGCAGGACAACGGTTGAAAGAACCGCCCGCTCCCGGGTTGACGAGGCCCGATATCACGCGTGTGACGCGGCTGCTAGAGTACTGCGGAAATTTCTTGAGGAGGGCCATCGCCCCAGCACCAGGCGGTGTCTGGGGCAATAGCCGACCGGCAGGTTACTACCGCTTCGTGGCGCGTGCTTGCCCGGCGTCCGTGGCAGCCGCCCCGGAGCTCGGCGCCACGAAGAAGCAGCCCATTCCGGTCATCATGGCACCCTTGGCGTCAGCCATCCTCTGGCAATCGTTCAGATGCCCGCACTGGCGCTCCCGGATCATCTCGCCATAGCCCTGAGGCGAGGATTTCATGATGCAGCCCTGCTTCCAGTCGGTCTCCAGCGCCGCTGCGGGCGTCGGTGCCATCCAGCACAGCGCTCCGGTCGCAAGCACCGCGAATGCGGCCGACCGCAGAAACCGGACTTTTCCAGTTGTCGACGAGTTTGAAAGCTGGGTCATGGGACACCTCCTGCCGGAATACCGGCGCGTTTCCTGAAATCTTGCCGTGCTCGCCCCTAGCCTAGGAAATAGTATGGCGCCTCGTAGTTGTCAGATGCATGAAATGCATGACGGGAGCGCGTTGCGCTGAGCGGCGCGAGCAAGGCGCATGGTGATAAGCCGGCTCTAGCGTACGGCTCATACAAGCTGTGCGTCATCGCGCCCTACGCGCTTGCTGCGTACTCCTCACCTGCCTCGGTGCGCTATATCGCTCGCCGATACATAGAAGCGGAGCCTCCGGCCTTGCAGCGCGCCAAACTCCTGCCTTTGATCGTCGCCTGCGCGCTGTTCATGGAGAACACCGATTCGACGGTGATCGCGACCTCGCTGCCGGTGATCGCGCAATCGCTGGGCGAGGATCCGATCGCGCTCAAGCTTGCCTTGACGTCCTACCTCGTCAGCCTTGCCGTCTTCATCCCGATTTCGGGCTGGATGGCCGACCGCTATGGCGCGCGTACGATCTTTCGCGCCGCGCTCGGTGTCTTCATGTGCGGCTCAGTGCTCTGCGCCATGTCCAACTCGCTCGGGGCCTTCGTCGGCGCCCGCTTCGTCCAGGGCATGGGCGGCGCGATGATGGTACCGGTCGGGCGGCTCGTCATCCTGCGCAGCGTCGAGAAATCGCAACTCGTCAGCGCGCTCGCCTATCTCACCGTGCCGGCGCTGGTGGGGCCGGTCGTCGGGCCGGTGCTTGGCGGCTTCATCACCACCTATTTCGACTGGCGCTGGATCTTCTTCATCAACATCCCGATTGGCCTGATCGGCATCGTTCTGGCGAGCCTGTTCTTCGAGGATATCCGCGAAGAGGATGTCGCGCCGCTCGACATCAAAGGCTTCCTGCTCTCCTCCTTCGGCTTCGCGGCGCTGATGCTGGGCCTCGCAACCGGGGGGCGTCACCTCGTCCCGGAGGCCGTCTCCTACGCCTGTATCGCCGGCGGCATCCTGGCACTCGTCGCCTACTGGTTTCATGCGCGCGGCATGGCCTATCCCGTTCTCAACCTGTCGCTGCTGCGTATCCCGACTTATCGCATCGGCGTGGTCGGCGGCTCGATCTTCCGGACCGGCATCGGCGCCATCCCGTTCCTGCTGCCGCTGATGCTGCAACTCGGCTTCGGATTGAACGCGCTCCAATCCGGGCTGATCACCTTCTCTTCGGCGGCCGGCGCGCTGATCATGAAGACCCTGGCGCGGACGATCCTCGCCCGCTTCGGCTTCCGCAATGTCCTGACCTTCAACGCGGTCGTGGGCGCAGCCTTCCTGGCCGCATCGGGGCTGTTCACGCCGGCGACGCCGCATTGGCTGATGCTCTGCGTCCTGCTGATCGGCGGCTGCTTCCGCTCGCTCCAGTTCACCGGCATCAACGCGCTGAGCTATGCCGACGTCTCGAACCGCCAGATGTCGAGTGCGACCAGCCTGTCCAGCGTCGCGCAGCAATTGTCGCTGAGCCTCGGCGTCACCATCGGAGCCTTCGCGCTCGAGGCCGCCAATGCCTTCAACGGCAGCAAGGTTTTGGGCGCCGGAGATTTCTGGCCGGCCTTCGTCATCGTCGGCCTGATCTCGGCCTCCTCGGTGTTCTGGATGGTCCGGCTGGCGCACGACGCGGGCGCCGAAGTCTCGGGCCACATCCCGATCAGCGCCCCCAAGGCAACGGCGCAGGCGATCGCGGACCAGAAGCCGCTGGAATGACGGCACAGTCGTGCGTGAATATTGACCATATAACGTTATGCGTTATGGTGCGGAATGATCGTCGGGTTCCGGGATAGTGAGACGGCCAGGATTTGGGATGGCGTCAGGTCGCGACGCCTTCCGCCGGACATCCAGGCGACGGCACTGGTCAAATTGCGTTTGCTCAATCGTGCCAAGCGCCTCGACGATCTGAGAGTGCCGCCTGGAAACCGGCTTGAATTGCTGCGAGGCAATCGCAGCGGTCGGCATTCGATCCGGATCAACCAGCAATGGCGGATCTGCTTCCGCTGGACCGAAGGAGGGCCTACCGATGTCGAAATCGTCGACTATCATTGAGGACCTGCTGCCGAACCCGCATGCGGGCAGCATTCTTCTTGAAGAGTTCATCAAGCCGATGGGTCTCAGTCAGACAGGTCTGGCAAACGCGATTGGCGTGCCGCCGAGACGCATCAATGAGATCGTTCTCGGCAAGCGCGGCGTGACGGCCGATACGGACCTCCGGCTCGCGCGCTATTTCGGCATGTCGGAGGGGTTCTTCCTCGGCCTTCAGATAGATTTTGAATTGCTCGAGGCGAAGCGAGCGATTGGCGCGACGCTGGCTGCGATCACGCCGCGGGCGGCCTGATCGGACGGTTCAGACCTCCTCAGCCTTCCGCCGAAACCCCGTCGCCAGCACATAGAGCTCCGACGAATCCGGGCGGCTTGCCGCCGGCTTGACATGGCGCACCGTCGTGAAGTCCCGCTTGAGCTCAGCCAAGAGTTCGGAGCTCTCGCCGCCCTGGAACAGCTTGGCCAGGAAGAAGCCGCCCGGTTTCAGGATGCCGTTGGCAAATTCGAGCGCCGCCTCCGCGAGCCCGATGATCTTGAGGTGGTCGGTCTTCTTGTGGCCGGTCGTATTGGCCGCCATGTCCGACATCACACCGTCGGCCTTGCCGCCCAGCCGCTCCGTCAGCAGGGCAGGGGCCTCCTCAGTCATGAAATCCATCTCGATCAGATCGACGCCGGGGATCGGATCGACCGGCAGCAGGTCGATGCCGACGATCCGGCCCTTGCCCTGTTCGAGCCCGACGCGCTTGGCCGCGATCTGGCACCAGCCCCCCGGCGCGCAGCCGAGGTCGATCAGCTTCTGTCCCGTCTTCAGGAACTTGTAGCGGTCGTCCATCTCCTCGATCTTGAAGGCTGCGCGCGAGCGATGGCCCAACTCGCGGGCCCGCTTTACATAAGGGTCGTTGAGCTGGCGCTCGAGCCAGAGCTGCGAGGAATGCTTGAGCTTCTTAGCCTTCTTGACCTTGACCCGCAGGTCGCGGGCGCCCGCCACATTCGACTTGCCGCCCAATTTGCCGACGCTCATGGCTGTTCGCCCATTTCCCTTGCCGGCCTCGTAAACAGCGCGGCCGCGCTCATGCGGGCTTCCCCCGCCACCAGGCACGATCCTCATGCATCATCCGCAGCAGGATGCCTTCGCGCAGTCCGCGATCGGCGATCCGGACGCGGTCGCTGGGGAACGCCCGGCGGATCGCCTCGAAGATCGCGCAGCCCGCTAGCACGAGATCGGCCCGCTCCCGCCCGATGCAGGCATTGGCCGCACGGGCGGCATAGTCCATTTCGATGAGTTGGTCGATGACGGTGAGGATATCCTCCTGCCGCATCCACAGACCGTCGACGACACGCCGGTCATAGCGCGCGAGGCCCAGATGAATGCCGGCGACCGTCGTCACCGTGCCCGAGGTCCCGAGCAGGTGGAAATTCTTCGCAGTCCGCGCGCCCGCAGCCTTGGCCGCGAAGGGCGCCAGAGCCAACGTGCAGTCGTCGACCATGCGCTCGAACAGTTCCCGCCCGACATCGATGCCGCCATAGCGTTCGGCGACGGTGACGACGCCGATCGGCAGCGAGGCCCATTCGCGAATGCGGCTCGCCGGGTCGCGCCCCTGCGCCCGCCCGCCCATCCAGACGATCTCGGTCGAGCCGCCGCCGATATCGAAGACGATCACACCCTCCGCGGCGGGATCGACCAGCGCAGCGCAGCCCGATACCGCGAGAGAAGCCTCGGTACGCTGGTCGACGATCTCGAGCTGGAGGTCGGCCTCGATCGCGACCCGGCGGACGAAATCGAGCCCGTTGGCCGCAGCGCGGCAGGCCTCGGTCGTCACCAGCCTGGCCCGGGTGACGCCGCGATTCGTCATCTTGCCACGACAGATCTTCAGGGCCTCGACGGCCCGGTCCATCGCCGCCTCGCCGAGCCGCCCGCTGGCGCCGAGCCCTTCGCCCAGCCTTACGATTCGCGAAAACGCGTCGACCACGCGAAAGCCGTGATGCGCCGGCCGGGCGATCAGCAGCCGGCAGTTGTTGGTGCCGAGATCGAGCGCCGCATAGGTCGCCGACGGCGGTCGCGGTGCGTAATCCCGCGTCACGGCCGGCGTCATCAGGGCGAGGTCGAGCCCCAGCGCGCCCGCGCCGGAGTCGCCGGCTTGCACCGGGGCCGCTGACGCGACCTCTAGCTCCTGCCGGTCGTCGACCGCCACCCTGTCCAATCCCTTGCCGGCCGCACCTGCCAACGGCAGCGCGACCTAAGCCGGCGTAAGCCCCGGCTGCCCGTTTCGAGGCCGAGCGTAACAACAGCGGGACGGCAGTCCAAGCGGAACCTTCGCGGTCAGCGTGCACTTGCCCATAGCTGCGCCTTCCGGCAAGTCTCGCAGCAGGGCCGCGACCAGGATGGCCGACAGGGCAGGGACGCTGAACCATGGCAAAGCCGCGCCATATCCTCGCGATCGACCAGGGCACGACCTCCTCGCGCGCCATCGTCTTCGACGCAGCGCTCAGGGTCGTCGCCAGCGCCCAGCAGGAATTCGCCCAGCATTTCCCGGCCTCGGGCTGGGTCGAGCACGAGCCGGAGGACATCTGGAGCGGCGTGCTCGCCACCTGCCGCGCCGCGATGACGAAAGCCGGGCTCGACGCCGGCGACATCGCCGCCATCGGCATCACCAACCAGCGCGAGACCACGCTGATCTGGGACCGCCGCACGGGCCAGGCGATCCACCGCGCCATCGTCTGGCAGGACCGCCGCACCGCGGATGCCTGTGCAGCGCTGGTCCAGGCCGGCCACGAAGCGCTGATTGCCGCGCGCACCGGCCTGCGCATCGACCCCTATTTCTCCGCCACCAAGATCGCCTGGATGCTCGACAACGTGCCCGGCGCCCGCAAGCGCGCCGAAGCGGGCGAACTCGCCTTCGGCACGGTCGATTCCTTTCTGCTCTGGCGCCTGACCGGCGGCGCGGTCCACGCCACCGACGCCACCAACGCCGCCCGCACCATGCTCTTCGATATCGGGCGCGGCGTCTGGGACGAGGAGTTGCTGCGCCTGTTCGACGTGCCGGCTTCCCTGCTCCCGGAAGTCAGGGACTGCGCCGCCCTTTTTGGCGAAACCGTGCCGGAGCATTTCGGCCGGCCGATCCCGGTGCGCGGCATTGCCGGCGACCAGCAGGCGGCGACGATCGGCCAGGCCTGCTTTTCGCCCGGAATGGTCAAGTCGACCTATGGCACGGGCTGCTTTGCCCTGCTCAACACGGGCGACAAGCCCGTCGCCTCGAAGAACCGGCTGCTCGGCACCATCGCCTACCAGTTCGGCGGCGTCAGGAGCTATGCGCTGGAGGGCTCGATCTTCATCGCGGGCGCAGCGGTGCAATGGCTGCGCGACGGCCTGGGCATCATCGGGACGGCAGCCGAGACCGGCCCATTGGCGCAGGCCGCAGACCCGGAGCAGGAGGTCTATCTCGTGCCCGCCTTCGTCGGGCTCGGCGCGCCGCATTGGGATGCCAACGCGCGCGGTGCCATGTTCGGCCTGACGCGCAACAGCGGCCCGCGCGAATTCGCGCAGGCGGCGCTGGAGAGCGTCTGCTACCAGACGCTCGATCTGATCGAGGCGATGCGGGCCGACTGGCCGCAATCGGGCACCGGCGCCTCGGTGCTGCGGGTCGATGGCGGAATGGTCGCCTCCGACTGGACGATGCAGCGCCTTGCCGACCTGCTCGACCTGCCGGTCGATCGTCCGACCGTGCTGGAGACGACGGCGCTGGGGGCGGCCTATCTCGCCGGCCTCGACGCCGGCCTGCTGCCGGAGCCCGACCGGTTCGCCGACCAGTGGCGCCTGGAACACCGCTTCCTGCCGGCGATGGCGCCGAGCCAGCGCAGCCGCAAGGTCGCCGGCTGGCGCGACGCCGTGCGCCGCACGCTCTCGAACCCGGCCTGAGGGGCGCGCCACGCGACGAGCCGGTGCGATGTCAATTCTGCACTTGCCATCGCCCGGCGCTTTGATTAGACCCCCCGCTCACCAACGCGAACGCCTCGCGCCGTTGGGGGATCGTCTAACGGTAGGACCCCAGACTCTGACTCTGGTTGTCTAGGTTCGAATCCTAGTCCCCCAGCCAATCTCACTGTAGTTGGCTGTAAGTTCTTGAAATTGCTGGATATGTGTACTTGGCTGGGAGTCGATTCCAGCGATTGGTACACACGCCTGTGACACACCCCTGTGGCACAGGAGCCCCAGCACGTGTCCTCCTCCTCGCATCTAGAACGCCGCGGCGCCGTCTATTACTACCGCCGCCGCCTGCCGCGACACCTGGCCGAGCGACTCGGCCAGCGCTTCGTGGTCCTCTCGTTAAAGACCCGTGAACTGAAACCTGCGCGGTATATCGCGGCTCAACTCGATGCCGTGGTCGCCAAGATGAACCTCGATTCCTCGGATTTCTGGATCAGCAAGGCCCAGCTCCAGGATTTCTTTCGCCAGGCCTATCGCGTCCACGAAGAGATCGTGCGTCGCAGCCAGGCCGGCAGCATGGCCAGCAGCCGCTATGGCGCCACGGACAGCCCCGAACGGTTGAACGTGATCGAGGGCTGGGTCTGGCGGCTGATCGCGCTTCAGGGCCCCGGTGCAGCGGTTCGCTATGAAGACCTCGAGGCGATGCGCGAGGGAGAGGTGCCGGAAGCGCTGTTTGCCGATGTCGAGACCGTCCTCGCCTTCCATTGCCGGCCCGACCGGATCGCAGCGCTTCGCCAACAGGTTGCGCAGATGCTGGCCGAGGTTGGTGCCGTTCCCAGCGAGACGAATATCGACCGCGCCTTCTCGGCCTTCGCGCGCGCCAAGAGCGAAGCCAACTTTCGCAACATGCCGCAGACCGACGAGTTCGACGTCGAGGCGATCATCGCGGACGCCAGGACAGACACACGCAGCATCGCCTGGACGGGACAGGATTTCAGCGTGCTGCCTGTTAGGGCGCCTGAGCGCCTGGTCATCCCTGAAAACAGGCCACAGCCTGTCGCTTACCCCATCACGGTCGAGGCGACGCCGGCTCCGGCGCCCGTCGCCGCGCCGACGCCTAAGGCCGTCACGGGCGACTTCTCAGTCGCGGCGATCGCCGGTAAGCTGGTCGCTGAACTGGAGCAGGACGGCACGGCGGATGAGAAGACGCGCCGCCAGGTCCGGATGATCACCGATCTGCTCAGCCGGTTCCTGGCCGAGGAGCGCAACGTCGTCGATATGACGGATCTCGCAGGCCAGGATATCGAGGCCTTCGACATGTTCCTGCGCGGGATGGGCAAGAACTATGGCAAGGCGCAGGCCGACAAGACCCGGACGATCCGGGAACTGCTCCAGCGCTGGGAGAAGCTCCCGGCGAGCGAACGCGGCCTCGAGATCAAGACCCGCAACAAGCACTATGCCTATCTGAACCAGTTGCTGGCGCGCGCCCGCAAGGCCGGTGCTCCGATCAGTCGTGAGCTGACCTTCTCGGAGTACCGGGTCAAGCTGAAGGGACGCGCGCGCAAGGAGCGGGCGATTCCCGCTGCCACCGTGTTCGAGCGCATTTTCGAGCAGCCGATCTATACCGGCTGCGCCGGGTGGGATGAGCCCTTCGCGACGGGACCGGACGTCTTCCATCGGGCGGCTTATTTCGGACCGCTCCTGGCGCATTATCATGGACTGCGGCGCGAAGAATTCTGCGGCCTGATGATCATCGACGTGTTCGCGGAAGCGATCCCCTACATCCATGTTCGGGACAACGAACTGAGGACGCTCAAGAACGCCCAGTCCGAGCGGATGCTGGCGCTTCATCCCGAACTGATCCGGCTGGGTTTGCTCGACTATGCTGCGGCGCTCAAGGCGATCGGGGAAACGCGGCTTTTTCCGGAACTGGTATCGCCTTCATCGAGAAGTCCGCTCGGCGACCGCTATTATGACGAATGGAAGCCGGGGTTGAGCAAGCTCGGCTTCACCCCGCATATGCAACGGCACTTCTTCAACGACAGCCTGAAGCAGAGCTTCGTTCACTCCGAGATGCGGGCCGACCTGATGGGGCATGGCGGCAAGGGCGAGACTGAAGAGCGTTATGCCAACGCCATCGGGTTGCCCCTTCAGCTCCAGCTGATTGCCAACATCCCTGTGGTCAGCGCGAAGGTCGAGCGCCATCCGATCCGGCTGATCGCGTGGGTCGAGCGGCGCGAGATCGCACCCTGGTCCAGGGCCGCGGTTGCCGAACGCAGGGAAGCCACGACCGCCAGGCGTCTTGCCAAGATGAAGCTAACGCCGCGGCGATGAGGGGTCGCCTTCGCCCTCCCACAGAATGACCGGCAGCTTGATCGGGGACCGTGCGGCGTTGTCTGCCGGCGCTTTGCCTTGGGCTTTGGCGCGCTGCTTCCCGCGCGCCACGAGTTCCGCCATTTCATCGAGCACCGCGCCGACATCCTGGATCATCGGACGAGGCTCGAACACCTCGTTGGGGATGACCGCGTAGACAACCGTGCAGTTGAGCGCTTGGGCGGCGCGCCGCAAGGTATCGATGCCGATCCTGCCATCGGCTTCGGTCTCCTCCATTCCTGCCAGGCTCTGGGGTGTGACCTCCATTTTTTCTGCGGTCGTTTCGCGGGTCTGTCCTCGTCCCTCGCGCACCCAGCGGATATATCCTTCAGCCGGCGGCCGCAGGCGTTCGGCCGACCCCTTTCGGTCGACGATGCCGGCGAACATCTTCCGAGCTTGGTCGTGGAACCTCTCTTGGGCTGCCCTTGCGGCGTCCTCTGCCTTATTGGACTTCTTGGACTTCATTGTTCTCCGCCTAGGTATGGTGCCGGTAGCGCGGCACAGCGTTAGAGCGGCGGAACTAGAAACAGGCTCTAGCCTGCCCAATTTCGCCTGCGATCAGCCTACAGCCTGAGCTACGGTCATTTCCCAGGCGATAACGCAATCGATCGAATTGCGTTCTGTTTCAGTGATTTGTTCGATTTCCTTGCGGAACTGGTCCGGCCAGGAAGATCGCATGTGCATTATTTTGCACATTGCATCTCATTCGAGTGGAAGTGCAGTATTCTTCACATTAATCGCAGGCTGCGCTTGATGTGCAGAATGTTGCACATTAGATATTGACCTCCAGAGTGGGAGGCCCGTCATGATCCATAGCGCCGACGACTTCGGCCGACTCATCCGCCAGCACCGGCAGGCCGCCGGGCTGACGCAGGACCAACTCGCCACGCGTTGCGGTGTGACGCGTCGCACCATCATCGACCTCGAAGCGGGTAAGTCCGGCACACATCTCGGCAAGGCTCTGATGGCCGCGCGAGAAGTGGGTTTGCGACTATCGGCCGAGCCGCCGCCGGAACATGCCGCACCCGCACCGCGACCGGATGAGGATGATCCGCTCGCGACCCTGCCTCGCTTCTAAGGCGCCCGCCCGTGACCGATATCTTTTACGAGACCCTGCGCGTCGCCGCGATTGCCGAGGTCGATCGCGAGATCGCGCTGACCTATGATCCCGACTGGCTGTCGCGTCCGGCCGCGTTTCCGATTTCGGTGACCATGCCGCTGCGCGCCGAGCCCTATGGCGCCAGGGACGTCGTTCCATGGCTCGCGAACCTGCTGCCGGAGAACCACCTGCAGCAGATCGGCCAGATCCTGGGGGTTGCTCCCCAGGACATCCTCGGCATCCTTTCCCAGATCGGGCGAGACACGGCCGGCGCCCTGTCCTTCGGATTTCAGCGCGAGGGCAAGGACAGCTTCCATGTCGTCGAGAGCGAAGACGAACTCGAGCGGATCATCTCGGACCTGCCGATCAGGCCGATGCTGGCCGGCGAGCGCGGCGTCTCGATGTCGCTTGCCGGCGCGCAGGAGAAGCTTGGCGTGGCCCTCGTCGATGGCAGGATCGCCATCCCTCTCGATGGGACGCCCTCAACCCACATCCTGAAGCCGGACGTCGCCACGATGAAGGCCAGCGTCCAGAATGAAGCGTTCTGCCTGACGCTGGCCGGCCTCGTCGGGCTTGATGCAGCCAAGGTCACCACCGGTCGCGCCAAGGCGCGCTCCTATCTTCTGGTCGAGCGCTATGACCGGTCCATCTCTGCGCGTGGCACCCAGCGCATCCATCAGGAGGATCTGGCGCAGACCCTTGGGATCTTTCCGCGCCACAAGTACGAATATTCGCCGCTCGCAGGACAGGGTGAGGTCCGCAGCGGTCCAGGGCTCGTCGATCTTTTCGGCGCGGTCGAGAGGCATGTCGGGCCGGGCGCAAGGCTGACGTTCCTCGATGCGCTGATCTTCAACACGGTGTGCGGCAACACGGACGCCCATGCCAAGAACTACTCGATCCTGATCGGTGCCTCGGGCTCGACCCGGCTGGCCCCGCTGTACGATGTGCTATGCGCGAAGATCTGGCCTCACATCACCACGACCATGGCGCAGAAGCTGGGAGAGCGTCGGATCGGGGCAGAGGTTCTCGGCTCGGACTGGCAGATCCTGGCGCGAAGCGTGGGGTTGAACTCCGCGCAGACTCTCAAGGCGGTCGACGATCTGTGTGGCAGGATTGTTGATCGCGCCGGGGAGGCCTTTGACGCGGTCGTGGCGATGCCCGCCGGCGGCCATGAGCTGCTCGATCGGACCCGCGATGCCGTCATCGCGAGCGCCACAGCCGCCCGGCTGAAACTGGCGCAACGACGGGAGGGACCCAGGAAAGATCCGAGAGGTCCGCGGGCAGTGGAGCAGCCAGAGGCCGAAGCCGAGGGCTCTTCAGGTCACTGAGACAAGCGCTTTACAGACAGATGTTGCGACTAGCTCGTCGCCCCCGTTATCCCCGCTAGTGAATTGACCGAGACGAAGAGTCCGGCTTGGTCGCGACGAATGTCCGTTCTCTAGAGACCGGCCCACGGGGAAATCTGGCCCGTTGCGGACGTCGCCGAGGTCCGGTTTCGGGCGGTTCATTTGGGAGATGTGCTATGCAGCCAGAAAGGGCCCGTTGGGCGACCTTGGGAAGGTCCTGGTCCGGAAGTGACGCATTGCTTTGGGCATTAGCTGTCGCAGTGATGAGTGAGCCGATCGAGAAGTGCGGTGGGCATCGTAGTGTCGCCGAGGACGGACGGCCACTCGCCGAAGGCGAGGTTCGTTGTGGCGATGACAGAGCTCTGACGCAGCCCGCTCCCAGGCGTACGGCCGGGCGCTCAGGCTAAGCGGTGTGTGGGCATTCCGGAAGATGTCGCGATCGCGGTCCGCGGCACGATCGACGAGCGGCCCCAAACGCTGCCGGAACGATTGGCAGCCTGATCGGAGTTCACACGTGGCCGCGGCACATCTTCGTCTGGCCCACGCGAGGCCATGACTCGATCCCTCAAACGAATGTGGCCTTCGAAGGCCTTTCGCCTCTCCGTTCATAGCCGACGGGGATTTGGCCTTACTAAACCGAATTCTCACCTTCCTTGACGCGGAATCCCACCCTAGCTGTCGCTCGCAGCTGGCTCTTCGCGCCAGGCGTAACGCACCTTGAGATGGTTCATATGGTGGAACTTCAGCACCTTTCGATGCTGCAACTGGCCCACCACGATGCCAGGGGCAATCCCATGTTCGGCAGCGAATATGTTTGCAAGCTGGACCGAGGTTTGTCCTTCTTTTTGTCCAGCCTGAAATCGGAGTCGGCGAGCTTGGGCAAGGCTCACGGTGTAAGTCCCTTCTCAAGCGGATGCGTCAGGGTTTGACGTGATGATATTGTCGCCTCGCGCCGGCGGCGTAGGTCTCACCTTGACTGCCGCGAACCACGCAATCCACCTTTCGCGGTGGTGGAACCCTGCGGTCGAGGACCAGTGTACCGGCCGAGTGCTGCGAATTGGTCAGACACGTCCCGTGTTTGTCCACCTTCCGCTCGCCGTCCTGGAGGACGGCCGCCCAAGTTTCGATCGTAACCTCGACGACCTTATCCGCCGGAAGAGACAGCTCTTCCAAGACGCCTTTATGCCGCCCGAACCGACCGAGGATGAGAGGGATGAACTGTTCCGGATAACGATCGGCTGAAATGGTGCCAGAGTGCTACCGCCGCATTTTATTAAATAGCGTTTGGTGTTGCGATGTGTGACCACCTAGTGTAGCACAAGAGCTGATGTAAAGTGTCGAACATCAAGTAATTTCAATGACTTAGATGAAGGCCTAAATTGGCTGTGCATCCTAGTCTCGAGGCCCTATCGTCGGCTGTGGGCGTCAAGTTGCGCCCTATCAATCCGCCACGTCGACCTCCTCGACTTCGCAACCGTTCGAGTCTGTCGCTGGCAGAACCGGAGGCGTGGCGGAGACCGTCGCGCCTGTGACTGCGTCCATTCCGGTTACGTGATCCAGTTGACGATGAAGAATGTTCGGTGGGCGGCGAGTCGCTTGGGCGCTCCCGCGCAATCGAGAAGCGGACTTGAGACGTACTCCCTGCATAGGCATGTCTTGGAGCTTGCGTTCGATCGTCGGTCAGTCAAACTCCTTGCGGAACTTGTCGCTGACGACCGTCTCGGTCCGGAATCTCCCGATCGAGAACGGTTCGAGCGGCGTCGGCGTCGACCCGTCGAGGATCATCTCGCTCAGGCACAGGCCGACGCCGGGGCCGATCTGGAAGCCGTGTCCGCAAAAGCCGAAGGCGTGGAAGAGGCCGGGCGCGGTCAGGCTCGGCCCGATCACCGGGATCATGTCGGGCAGATAGCCCTCGATGCCGGACCAGACGCGGATGACATGGCCATGCGCCAAGGCCGGCACGACCCGCGCCAGCGCGCGCATCGCCGCCAGCGTCTTGACCGGCGGCACCGGGGCGCGGTTTGCGGTCGCGTCCGCCGCAGTGCGCGGATAGCCGGCGAGGATGACGTTACCGCGCTCGGTCTGCCTGGCGATGACGGAGCCGTCGATCGTCTGGAGCGAGGGCGTGAACAGCGGGGGCAGGGGCTCAGTGACGAATTGCGGCGGCCCTGCTGCGAATACCGGTGCGGTCTCGCCGAAACACGAGGCCATCTCGACCGCCCAAGCGCCGGCCGCATTGACGAGCGACCCGCAGGCCAGCTCGTCGCCCTGGGCGGTGCGGACGACGAAGCCCGAGCCCTGCTGCGAGACGGCGCTGACCCGCGTGTTCTCCCGGATGTCGACGCCGCAGCGCTGCGCGGCGCGCCCCACGGCGGGCGTGGCCAGACGGGGATTGGCCGTGGCGTCACGCGCCGAGAAGGTCGCGGCCACGGTGGCGGGGCCCAGCCAGGGAAAGCGCCGGCGCAGCTCGGCAGGATCGAGCCGCTCGATTGCCAGGCCGTGGGACTCCGAGACCTGCGCATAGCCTTCAAGTTTCGCCTGCTCATCTTCGTCGAATGCGCAGTAGAGATGGCCGGTCTGCGCGAACTCACAGCCCTCGCCGATCAGCGCCTCGAAATCCTCCCACAGCGCATGCGAGCGCAACGATAGCGGATATTGGCCGGGGAAACGGCCCTGGAGCCTGAGATTGCCGAAATTCGTGCCGCTCGACTGCGCCCCGACTGTTCCTTTCTCGAAGAGCACGACGCGCTGCCCGCGACGGGCCAGGAAGAAGGCGGCCCAGGCGCCGATCAGCCCGCCCCCGATGATTGCGACGTCCGCCACGGCGCGGGTCATGGCGTGGGGGCCGATGCAGTCGAAAGCGCGACAGGTTTGACCGGTGCCTGGCCGCGCAGGCGCCCGGCCGTGGCACCGTCCTGGCCTGTCAATCCGGCCACGATTTCCTGGAGCGCGGGCCCGCAGACGCGACCCTGGCAACGGCCCATGCCGCAGCGGGTCATCGCCTTGACGCGGTTGACTTCGACCGGCCCGAGCGCCTGCGCCATCGCGTTGCGCACCGCGCCGATCGTGACGTTTTCGCAACGGCAGAGGATGGTGTCGTCGGGCTGGGCCCGTATCTGCGCGACCGGCCAGGCGAAGGCGCGGGCGAGGCCCCTCTGGAAGGCGCGCAGGCGAGCGACCTTGCGGGCCAGTGGCCGGATGGCGCCGACGTCCTGCGCGACGCCGAGATCGGTGAGGATGGCATGCGCGGCCAGCGCGCCGCTGGCCTCGGCGGCGTCCGCGCCGCCGATCTTCGCGCCGTCTCCCGCCAGATAGAGCCCCGGCCGGCTGCGGCCGGACGCATCCGTCTGCGGCAGAAAGAGCCGGAAATCCGCGTCATAGGCAAAAGACGCGCCCGCCAGATCGGCGAGCTGCGTCTCGGGCTTGATCCCATGGCCGAGCGCGACGGCGTCGCAGGCGAAGCGCCGCTCGCGACCCGATGAATCACGCAGCCATACCCCCTCGACATGGCCGTCGCCCTCGACCGCCAGCGGCGTCACGCCATGCAGCAGCGGCGTCCCCGACCGAAACGCGTCCGCCATGTAGCCGAGGCCGCGCAGGAGCGTGCGGGGGGCGCGCAGCATCTGCGGCAGTGCCGCGGCCTTGGCCCCCAGGGGGGTGGTATCGGCGACGACCACGACCTCGCCGCCCATCTCGCGATACTGGCGGGCCGCGAGCAGCATCAGCGGGGAGGACCCGAGGAAGGCGACCCGCTGGCCGATCAGGCAGCCCTGGTCCTTGAGCGCGACCTGCGCCCCACCGAGGGTGAAAACGCCTGGCAAGGTCCAGCCGGGCAGAGGTGCAACGCGGTCCATCGCGCCGGTCGCCAGCAGGAGGGTGTCGGCCTCGAGGACATCGACGCGGCCGTCGCAGAGGAGGTGCAAGGCGGCGCCGTCGATCGCCCAGACCAAGGTGCGCGGTCGATAGTCGATCTGGTCCTCAATCCGATCGAAACGGGCATGGAGGGCTTCGTATTTGTCGGCCTCGCCGCCCATCAGCCGGCGCATGTCGAGCGTCAGGCCTGCCGAGGGCTGGCGATAGCCTTGTCCCCCGGCGCGTTGGCCCTCATCGATCAGGACCGGTCGATATCCTCGGGCACACAGCACCTCGGCGGCGGCGATGCCCGCCGGGCCGGCGCCGACGATGACGATCCTCGTCATGCCGGGGGCAACAGCGGGCGCGGCTGGGCGAACAGGGCCATCCCATCGGTCACCGGCGTGGTGCAGGCCCGCAAGCGCCCTCCGTGCCCGCTCCAGACCCAGCAGTCCTGGCAGGCGCCCATCAGGCAGAATCCGGCGCGGGGCTCGGCCCCGCATTCGGGTTGGCGGAGGAGGAGGCCATGGCTCAACAGCACCGCGAGGATGCTATCGCCCACGGTGGCTATGAGCGGCGCGCCGTCGAACATCACGGTCACGCTCGGCCCGGACCGGTGCGCCACGCGCCGGAACTGGGCGCGGGCCCCGCTCACGGCTTCATTCCAATGCTATCGCTATGCGATAAGATCATGTTCATAATGATAAACGGGGTGAGTCCGCTGTCAAGCGCGGCGCGCCGCTCAGGACGCGTCTCAGACCCGCGAAATGGCGTGGGCGGCGGCGATGATCAGGGATGAGAAGCGGGCGACGACCTCCTCGCGGCTGTAGCGCGAGCAGGAGACCGCGACGTTGACCGCCCCTTCCGGACGGCCGCGATGGTCGAGGATCGGCGCGGCGATCGAGGCGTCGCCGAGATAGACCTCCTCGAAGGCGGTGGCGTAGCCCTGCGCCGCCGCCTGCCGGATCTTGTCGCGCAGCGCCTCGCGCTGCCAGACGGTCGAGGGCGTATGCGCCTTGAGGTCGGAGGCGTCGATCACCGCCATCGCCTCGTCCTCCGGCAGGCGCGACAGCATCGCGATGCCGGGCGCGGAGCAGTAGGCCGGCATGCGCGTGCCGATGATGACGTCGGTGTTGAGGACGTGCCGGCTGAGGAAACGCGAGACGAAGATGATCTCCGGTCCCTCGCGCATCGTTAGATTGACCGTTTCCTCGGTCTCCTTGCTGAGATGCATAAGATAGGGCATCGCCCGGTCGACGAGGCGGCTGCTGCGGATGAAGTGATAGCCGAGATCGAGCGTCTTGGCCGTGAGTTCGAAGCGCCTGGTCTCAGTGTCCTTGTGGAGATAGCCGAGCTGCGTCAGCGTATGGGTGAAACGCTGGGCAGCGCTGAGATCCATCCCCGTTTCTGAGGCGACCTGGGAAAGATTGAGCGTCTGATGTTGGCGGCCGAAGGCCGAGAGCACGCGGAAAGCCTTCTCCACCGAGTTGACCATCAGCGCGCTGGACTTGCCGCCCTTGTCGCTTTTGCCGCCCTTGTCGTGCGCAGGCTGCTGGCTCTTGAGGCTGGCGCCGCTGCGCTCGCTCGTCTCGGACATCGATGGTTCTCCTGCGCCGATCAATGGCTGCGGCCTGCGGCCTTGACAAGATCGGGCATTCGCGCCGATCATTCAATAGAACTTATCGCATATCGATAAAATGCCATTGGAGGCGTCATGCAGGAATCCATCCTCAGCGAGGTTCGCGGCCCGATCGGGATCGTGACCCTGAACAAGCCTGAAAAGATGAACGCCTGGGACGGGCCGATGCGGACGCGCCTCATCGAGGCGCTCGAGACGCTCGAGGCCAATGAGGCCGTGCGCGCCATCATCCTCACCGGGGCCGGCGACCGCGCCTTTGGTGCGGGCCAGGACCTGAACGAGACCAAGACCTTTGACGCCGACCGCGCCGAGCTCTGGATGGGCGAATGGGAGCGCCTCTACGACCTTATCCGCTCGCTCTCCAAGCCGATCATCGCCGCGCTGAACGGCGTCGCCGCCGGATCGGCCTTCCAGGTCTCGCTGCTCTGCGACCTGCGCGTCGGCCATCCCGGCGTCACGATGGGCCAGCCCGAGATCAATTCCGGCATCGCTTCGGTCACCGGCCCCTGGATCATGAAGGAAATGATTGGCATCGCCCGCACCATCGACCTGACCCTGACCGGCCGGATGCTGGATGCCGACGAGTGCTTCCGCATCGGCCTGATGAGCCGGATCGTGCCGCAGGCGGAGGTCATGCCGGCTTCCCTCGCCCTTGCCACCGAGCTCGCCGGCAAGCCGCCGAACGCAATGCGCCTGAACAAAGCCCGTTTCCGCGAGGTGACCGAGGCGAGCTTCCGCGAATGCCTTGCCGCCGGCATCCGCACCCAACGCGAGGCCTACGCCACGGGCGAGCCAGCCCGCATGATGGAGGAATTCCTCGCCAAGCGCGCCGCCAAGAAGAGCGCCTGAGGCCAAACAACGACCAGACGTCCACGGGGAAATGCGGAAAACCGCTTGAACGGGAGAGAACGATGACCAGCAGCACCATGAACAAGCCCAACCGGCGCCACCTCCTGCAACTGGCTGGAGGCGTCGCCGCCGGCGCGATGGTCGGGCCGGCCCTGATCGGGCAGGCCCGCGCCGCGACGCAGATCATCGTGGCCGATCCCGGCGGCCCCTTCGGCCCTGCCTTCCGCAAGGCCTTTTACGACCCCTTCGAGAAGGCGACGGGCAACAAGGTCGTCAACGTCGCCCGCGAGGCTGAGCCGACCGCCCAGTTCAAGGCGATGGTCGAGACCAAGTCCTACACCTGGGACGTCTGCACGCTGACGCTCTCGGCCCGCGACATCCTCGCCGGCCAGGGCCTGCTCGATCCGATCGGCTTCTCGCATGCCGATGTGCCCAAGCTGATGCCGGAGGCAATCTCGCCGCTCTACATGGGCACCGACGTCTACTCGAGCGTCTTCGCCTACCGCACCGACCGGGTGAAGACCGCCCCGGCGAGCTGGGCCGACTTCTTCAATGTCGAGAAGTTCCCGGGCCGTCGCGCGCTGCGCAAGAACCCGATCGACACGCTGGAGCAGGCGCTGCTCGCCGATGGCGTGCCGCTCGACAACCTCTATCCGCTCGATGTCGACCGTGCCTTCAAGGTCCTCGACAAGATCAAGCCGCATGTCGCGGTCTGGTGGACGGGCGGCGCCCAGTCGACGCAGCTGTTGCAGAGCGGCGAGGTTGACATGCTGCCGGGCTGGAACGCCCGCCTGCAGGCGGCGATCGATGGCGGCACGCCGGCCAAGATCGTCTGGAACCAGGGCCTTTACTCGATCGAGGGCTGGGGCCTGCCCAAGGGCGGCCCGAAGGCGGATGTCGCGCGCCAGTTCGTGCGCTTCTGCTCGGATCCGAAGGCCCAGGCGCTGTTCACCGAGATCCTGGCCTATGGCCCGACCAATCTCGACGCCTACCAGACGATTCCCGCCGAGCGCGCCAAGGTGCTGCCGACCTCTCCGGAAAACCTGAAGCAGATGGCGATCGCCGACGAAGCGTGGTGGAGCGCCAACCGGGCCAAGGTCTCGGAGCGCTTCAACTCCTGGCTCCTGACCTGATCGCAATGACGACGGGGACCGACACGCCCGCCGCCTTGGCGACGAAGAGCAAGCTGGTCATCGAAGGGTTGTGCAAGCGCTACGGCGCGACCACGGCCCTCGAGCCGAGCTCGCTCAGCGTCGCCGAGGGCGAGTTCCTCACCTTGCTGGGCCCTTCGGGCTCCGGCAAAACGACGCTGCTGCAACTGATCTGCGGCCTCGTCGAGGCGAGCGAGGGCAGGGTGGTGATCGACGGCCGCGATCAGTCCCACATGCCCGTCCACCAGCGCGATATCGGCCTCGTCTTCCAGCATTACGCGCTGTTTCCGCATCTGACAGTCGCCGAAAACATCGCGTTTCCGCTGAAGATGCGCCGGCGTCCCTCAGTCGAGATCGGCCAGCGCGTCGAGGCGGCACTAGAGATGGTCCATCTCGGCCATCTCGCGAAGCGCTTCCCGCGCGAACTTTCCGGCGGCCAGCAGCAGCGCGTCGCACTGGCCCGCTGCTTCGTCTACCAGCCCTCGATCATCCTGATGGACGAACCGCTCGGCGCGCTCGACAAAAAGCTGCGCGAGCACATGCAGATCGAGATCAAGCGGCTGCACCGCGAGAGCGGCGCCACGATCGTCTATGTCACGCATGACCAGGAGGAGGCGCTGGCGCTCTCCGACCGGATCTGCCTGATGAACCACGCGAAGATCGAACAGCTCGGAACGCCGCGCGAGATCTATGAGCGGCCCCGCACCGCGTTTGCGGCCGACTTCATTGGCATCTCCAACATCTTCCGCGGCCGCTGGGACGGCAATGGCTCGCTCGAGACAGCTCATGGCCGCTTCGCGCTGCCTCAGAACGCCACGAGCCCGGGCGCCGAGCCTGCGCTCGTGATCCGACCCGAACATTTGAAGATCGGAGCGCCCGACGGCAACGCCGTCACCGGCCGCGTCAGCGAGATCGTCTATGCCGGCTCCGAGACGCGGGTCATCGCCACGCTTGGCGATGGCGGCCAGCTCGTGCTGCGGCTGGGGCCCGACGACGCCGTGCCGACCATCGATGAGCAGATCGTCGCCGGCTGGGCGCGCGACCGGGCGGTCCTCGTCGCATGAGCGCGGTCGCGGCCTCGGCCGACGCGCGCGGGACGCGTGCCTTCCGCTTCGGTGCGCTTTGGCTCGCCGTACCCGGCTTGCTGTTCCTGGCCGTCTTCTTCGTCTGGCCGGTGGCGCAGCTGCTGGGGCTTAGCCTGTTCGATCCCGACAGCGGCATGCCCTCGGTCGCGACCTATGAGCGGATAGCCGCGACCGACGTCTATCTGCGCGTGCTCGGAATCACCTTCCGCATCGCCGGCTACACTGCCCTGTATTCACTGCTGATCGGCTATCCGCTCGCCTACTGGCTGTCGCGCCTGCCCGACATGTATCGCGGCCGCATGCTGCTCTTCGTCATGGTGCCGTTCTGGACGAGCTATCTCGTCAAGACCTTCGCCTGGATGATCGTGCTCGGGCGCAGCGGCATCATCAATTCGCTGGCGATGGGTTCTGGGGTCGTCGATCAGCCGCTGCCGCTGCTGCACAATGAATTCGGCGTCATGGTCGGCATGGTCCACGCCATGGTGCCGCTCGCGGTGATGACGATGCTGCCGGTGATGGCGGGCATCGACCGCCGCCTGGTCCAGGCGGCGCAGACTTTGGGCGCCTCTCCGGCACACGCCTTCTGGCTGGTCTATTTCAAGCTGTCCCTGCCCGGCGTCGCCGCCGCGGGGCTGCTCGTCTTCATCTCCTCGCTCGGCTTCTTCATCGTGCCAGCTTTCCTCGGTGGGCGCCGCGAGACGATGCTGGCGCAGCTGATCATCACCCAGGTGCAGGAACTGCTGAACTGGCCCTTCGCCGGCGCGCTCGCAGCGATGATGCTCGCGGCGGCGCTGGTGTCCTGCTGGGTCTATGACCGGGTCTTCGGCATCTCGACCATCGCCGGCGGCGCGGTGCAGGTCGGCACGGGGCGCATCCGCAATCTCGGCCTCGCGGTCCTCGGCCTCGTCGCTCGGCTAGCGGGAGCGGTCGCTGCGGGAACACAGGCGCTGCTCGGACGGAAGGGGGCAGGGCTGCTGCTGCCGGCTTTCGCCTGGCTCGTCATCGGCTTTCTCGTTTTGCCGACGCTGCTGGTCATCCCGCTGGCCTTCACCTCCTCGCAGTTCCTTGAATTCCCGCCGCCGGGCTACGGGCTGTCCTGGTTTCGGACCTATTTCGAATCGGAGCTCTGGATCCAGGCGACGATCCGCTCCTTCCTGGTCGCCTTCGCAACGGCCATCGCTGCCACTGCGATCGGGGGCTTTACGGCGCTGGCGCTGGCCAACAGCCGCACGCGCTGGAGTGGGCTCATCTTTGCCTTCTTCCTCGCGCCGATGATCGTGCCGCGCATCGTCATCGCGGTGGGGCTGTTTTATCTGTTCGCCCGAATCGGACTGGTGGCGACCGATCTCGGGCTGGTCATCGGCCACACCGTGCTGGCCATCCCCTTTGCGCTGGTCACCATGGCGGCGGTGTTGAAGATCTATGACCAGCGCCTCGACCAGGCCGCGGCGACGCTCGGCGCCAACCGGCTGAAGACACTGACCGGCGTGACGATCCCCTTGGTGAAGGGCGGCCTCGTCGCCGCCTTCCTGTTCTCCTTCATCACCTCCTTCGACGAGCTCACGATCGCGATCTTCGTCAGCGGCGGGGTCAAGACCACTCTGCCCAAGCAGATGTGGGATGACATGATCCTCCAGCTCAACCCGACGCTCGCCGCGGTGTCCGTGGTCGTCTTCGTCGTGGTGACGGTGATGCTGCTGGTGGCCGAGCGCTTCCGCTCATCCTCCTCTTCCGCTTCCTGAATTTAGCGCGAACCGAACGACGACCATGTCTCTCACCGACGATGCCGGCTTTGTTGACCTTCTGACGCAGTGCGCCGCCCGCGATCCTGAACGCATCTATGCGCGCTATTGCGGCGAGCCCGTCACCTATGGCGAGATCGATCGCAGCTCCGCCGCCTTCGCCGCCCATTTGCGCGCGCGCGGCCTCAAGCCCGGCGACCGGGTCGCGGTGATGATGCGCAATTCTGTCGCGACCATCGCGATCGTCTTCGGTCTCGCACGCGCCGGGGTCGCCTGGATTCCGGTCAACGCCCAGCAGCGCGGGGAGGGGCTGCGCTATCTGCTGACGCATCCGCAGCCGAAGCTGATCCTGGTCGACGAGGATCTCGCCGAACTGGTCGATGACGCGCTCGCGGGGACGAATGCGCCGCCGATCCTGAAGCAGGGCGCGGAACTCGACGCAATCCTCGGCGGAGTGGTGGGTTTCGCGGAGCCCGCGCCAGCGCCCGACGACGTCTTCGCGATCATGTACACCTCCGGCACGACGGGACGGCCAAAGGGCGTCGTCGTCTCGCACCGCATGTTGAGGTTGGCCGCCGAGGGCGTCGGGCGCGTGTCTGCCGCGAAGCCCGGCGAGGTCTTCTTCGTCTGGGAACCGCTCTATCATATTGGTGGGGCGCAACTGCTGCCGCTGCCGATGATCCGCGACGTGACGCTAGCCATGGTCGACCGCTTCAGCGCCAGTCGCTTCTGGCGCCAGGTCACGGCCGAGGGCGCGACTCATATCCACCATCTCGGCGGCATCCTGCAGATCCTGTTGAAACAGCCCGAGAGCCCGCTCGACCGGACGCATGGCGTTCGGATCTCCTGGGGCGGCGGCTGCCCGGCCGACATCTGGCCGCTGTTCCGCGACCGTTTCGGCATCGAGATCCGCGAATGCTACGGCATGACCGAGGCCTCCAGCATCACCACCTGCAACGACAACGGCGTTGTCGGCTCGGTGGGTAAGCCGATGCCGTGGTTCAAGGTCAGGCTGCTACGGCCGGACGGCACGCCGGTGACTGCCGGCGAGCGCGGCGAGATCGTGGTCGAGACGGATGTCCCGGGCGCGATCTTTCGCGGCTACCTAGAAAACCCCGAAGCGACCGCAAAGGCGCTGCGCGGCGGCGCGCTCTATACCGGCGATCTCGGTTCCTGGGATGCCGAGGGCAACCTCTTCTTCCACGGCCGCATGACAGACAGCGTGCGCTGCAAGGGCGAGAACGTCTCGGCTTGGGAGGTCGAGCATGTCGCGGCCGAGCATGAGGACATCGAGGACTGCGCCATGATCGGTGTCGCCTCTGATGTCGGCGAGCAGGACATCAAGCTCTTCGTCAAGCAGCGCGAGGGTGCGACGATCGACGAAGCCACGCTCTCGGACTGGCTCGCAACTCGCCTCGCCCCCTACCAGAACCCGCGCTACATCGCCTTCGTCGACGAGTTCGAGCGCACGGCCAGCCAGCGCATCATGAAGCACAAGCTCTCGCCCCGGCTCGACGACGCGTGGGACCGTGCGGCTCCGGCGATGGTCCGCTGACATGAGCTCCTGCGACATCCTGATTTCGGGCACCGGCGCCTTCGCCGCCCGCATCGCCTTCGACATCGCCGCCGTGGCGGGCGAGCCGGTCGGGGTCGTTATCGCCGGGCGCAACCGCAGCCGGCTGAACTGGCTGCGCACGGCGGCCAACGCCCGGGCCGCGATGTTCGGCAGCAAGGCGCGGTTCACCGCCCATGCCCTCGATCTGCTGGCACCGGACGCCTCCGACCTGCTGCTGGCGGCGACGAACCCGCGCATCCTCGTCCAGGCGGCCTCGATCCAGACCTCGCAGATCATTGCCCAGACGGGCAACGCCTGGACAAGGCTGGTGGCGGAGGGAGGCCTGAGCGCCACCGCCGTCTTCCAGGCACTGATCAGCTCGCGCGTCGCGGCAGCGATCGCGCGGCACGCTCAACCGGTGACGCTGATCAACTGCAGCTTTCCCGATGTCGTCAACGGCCTCATCACGGCGCAGGAACATCAGGTCGCCTGCGGCATGGGCAATGTCGCGATCCTGTCGAATGTTTTCGCGGGCTCGGCCAGCGTGCCGCGCGAAGCCGCGATCAAGGTGCTCGCGCATTACCAGAATCTGGCTGCCTGGCGTCAGGCGCCGGAGCTGAGATCCGGCCGGGCGCCGCGCGTCTGGATCGACGGCGTTGAGGTCGATGATGTCTTCGCCCGTTTCGCCGACATCCAGCTCACGCCCGAGCCTGTCATCGAGATCTCAGGCGCCAGCGGCGTACCGATGCTGCTCGCCATGGCCGCCGGCCGAGACTGGTCGGGCCATGTGCCGGGCCCCAACGGCTTGCCAGGCGGGTACCCGGTCCGGCTTTCGCAAGGCGAGCTTGTGCTTGACCTACCGCCGGGGCTCGGCGAGGCCGATGCCATTGCATGGAACGCGTCGTTCGAGACGCAAAGCGGCATGACCGTCGGGCAGGACGGCCGAGCGCAATTTACCGGGATCCTGCACGACCGCCTCGTTGCCCTGCGTCCGGCGCTCGTTAGCGGTTTTGCCGTCCACGATCTCGAGGCTGTTTGCGACGATCTGCTCCAGTTGCGCGATCGGCTGATCGCGACGCCCTGATCGGCGGTCGCCGTTGTGGTTCGCGAAACGAGCAGACAACCGGCCCCGAACCGGATCCATCGTAGAGATAAGCAATGGCCGTTGACGTTGTCGTCAACGGCCATTTCGTCTGTCATTTCGCCGCGCGGTGGACGTCCGTCGCCAGCGTCAGTTCGTCGATCCGGGGATCGTAGCGCAGCGTGCTGCGCGTCGCCCAAATGTTCTTGAAGTGATAGAGCGGGATGATTGAGACGTCGCCGGAGACGAGCTTGACGGCGTCCAGCACGAGCTTCTCGCGCTTGCCCTCGTCGACCTCGCCGATCGCCGCCGCCGTCAGGGCGTCGAGCGCAGGATTGGAATACTGGGCCCAGTTGTACAGGCCCCAGCCTGTCTGCTGGCTGCGGGTCGCGAGCAGGTCGCGCAGCAGGCCCGTGCCCTCCATGGAGTTGTTGCTCCAGCTTCCGAGATATGCCGCGAACTGGCTCTTGGCGCCGCGCGAGGAATAGACGCTGAACGGCATCGCATCGATGGCGACCTCGACGCCGATGCGGCTCCACATCTGCGCCAGCGCCTGGGCGACCTCGACGCTGTAGGGCGTCCGGTCATTGGCCGTGGACAGGGTCAGCTTGAAGCCGTCCGGAAAGCCGGCTTCGGTCAGAAGCTTCTTGGCCTTCTGCATGTCGTAGGCCGGGACGGGTGTCTTGGAATCATGCCCGAGGATGCCCGCGGGCAACCACTGACCCGTAGGGGTTGCGGTGCCCAGCACCACGCGGTCGGCGATGCCGACGCGGTTGATCGCCAGCGAGAGCGCCTCGCGGACCTTCGGGTTGGTCAGCGGCGACGGCTCGATTTTCGCCCCCTTCTTGTCTAGGATCGCAGGCGCATCCGGCGCCGGCTGGATCATTGGCACCACATAGTTGACGCGCATGCCCGCCACCTCCGCGACCTTGACCTTGTCGGACGCCTGGAGGCGCGGCAGATCGCTGGCCGAGGGGGAGTCGATCACGTCGATGTCGCCCGCCAGCAGAGCCGCGGTTCGGACGGCGACGTTTGGGATCAGCCGCAGCGTCACGCTCGTCCAGTCGCTCTTCTTGCCCCACCAACTGTCGTTGCGGACGAACTCGATGCGCTCACCCGGCGTATAGCCCGAGAACTTGAAGGGACCCGTCCCGACGGCCGCCTTCCCGCTGTTGTAGTCCGCCGTGGTCGCGTCCTGCCCGGCGTGGCGCGAGACGATGGCCAGGCGCGTCAGGTCGCTCGGCAGGTTCGGGATCGGCGTGGTGGTCGTAAGGCGGATCAGATGCGGGCCGGTGACCTCGACACCCGTGATCGGCCGGATGATGCCGGCGAAGCCGCCGAGATTGTTGGGCACGTCAAGCGCACGCTTCAGCGTGAAGGCGACGTCGTCGGCCGTGAAGGGCTTTCCGTCATGCCAGGTCACGCCCTCGCGCAGGGTGAATTCCCAGACGGTCGGTGAAACCGAGCGCCATGACGTCGCCAGGCCTGGTGCGAGCTTCCCGTCCGCCACGCGATCGACCAGTCGATCGAACATGTGGAAGGCGACGAGATTGTTGGGCGTCGTGGAATAGAAGTGCGGGTCGAGCGAATTGACCGATCCGCCCAGCCCGATGGTCAGTTTTTCGGCATGGGCCGCGCTCAGGCTCATCGCGAAAGCCGCCGCACCGAGCAGAAGCGACATACGCAGGCGGGTCGTCAGCAAAGAAGCCATGATCATCCCCTCTTTTATTGTATTGTAATAACTAATATTTGAGGACAATTTCCTTTGGCTGTCAAGGCTCGCGACCGTGCGGGGCTGCGGCGTGTCTGCGCCCTGCGGCCGTGACCGCGATGAACGGGCGTGCGCAGGCGAGGGGAGCCGAGGCGGCTCGCCCGTCAGGCATCGGTGAGCGATGATCAGGCGCTGAGTGTCTCGGTGGCGCGTGCGGCGGCTGCGGCGACCAGCGGCGCCAGATCCCGGATCGCCGCCGGGCGCTCGAAGCGGGTCGTCAGCGTCGACAGATTGATCGCGCCGACAGCTCGCCCGGCCCGATCATGGACAGCCGCCGACACCGATATCGAACCCTGCTCCATATTTTTCTCTGTTACGGCGAAGCCCTCGGCTTTGACCGCTTCGAGAATGCGCATCATCTCGGCGGCGTCCTTCGCCCGCGTGCGACCGGGGACCGATTCATGCGAGGCGTTCCAGACCTTTTCGATATGGGCTGGTGCGGAATGCCCGAGCAGGACCTGACCGGAAGACGAGGACAGCGCCGGGAAGCGGGTGCCGACCGGCAGGTTGATAGAAGAGATGTGCGTGCTAGCGATGGTGGTGATGATGACGATGTCGGCGCGATCGACCTCGACCCAGGAGATCGTCTCGCGGGTGCGCTCCGCCAAGTCGCGCATGGCGGGGTAGGCGGCATCGAGCGCGGTGTTGGACGAGACGACGCTCTGCGCGAAGCGGAAGACCTTCTTGGCCAGGGTGTAGCGCTTGGTCTGCTCGTCCCGGTCGAGATAGCCAAGGCGCTCGAGCGTGTAGATGAAGCGCTGCGAGGCGCTGCGGCCGAGCCCGGTGCGGATAGCGATATCGGAAAGGCTCAAGCTCGCCGTTGTCTTGTCGAAGGTCTCCAGCACCTTCATCGCCTTGCCGACCGAGGCGACGAACAGGCGTTCGTCGATCTCCCCGACCGCGGGGCCGGCATCCCTCGGCGACAGGCCCAGGCTTGCGTTCGTCGTTGCGTCCGGCATTGCGCCTTCTTGCTTTCCTGTCGATGGGGCGCAGCGTTAGCATTTTTGCGCTGCGTCTCAAACCCGGTCAGTCAGCCCCCGGAATTGATTTTCGAAACGCTGTTTGAGAAGGTTTTTCTGTATCTTTCCCAAGGTGTTGCGCGGCATTTCGGAGATGACTTCGATCCGCTTTGGGACCTTGTATCCGGCCAGCGAGCGCTTGAGGGTATCGATCGCAGCGCGCGGATCGAAAGCCTCAGCCGCAAGCGTGAGCTGAACGACGGCAACGACGGCTTCACCGAAATCCATATGGGGGATGCCGATTACGGCGCTCTCGGCCACGCCGTCCAGCGCGTTGACGGCCGCCTCGACCTCCTTGGGATAGACGTTGAGCCCGCCCGAGATGATCAGGTCGGCGCCACGCCCGAGGACGCTGACATAACCCCGCGCATCCCGGCGCCCGAAATCGCCGGTGCGGAACCAGCCGACGCGGAATGACGCGGCGGTCTTGTCGGGATCCTGCCAGTAGCCGAGGAACGGATAGGGCTGACGCAGTTCGATCATGCCGACGGTCCCCGCCTCGACGCCCTCGCCCTGTTCGTCGACGATGCGAACCTCCGATCCCGGCAGCGGCAGCCCCGAACCGTCGGGCTGGCGAACGTCGTCGAGCCGGTTCGACGTCGCGATCAAGACTTCGGTGAGGCCATAGCGGTCGAGCAGGCGATGGCCGGTTCGGTCCGCGAAAGCCTCGAAAGCATCGGGACGCATCGGTGCCGAGCCCGTCACGAACAGACGCATCGCGCTGCAGAGGTCGCGATTGAACCGGGGATCGGCCATCAGCCGGCTGTAATAGGTCGGCACCCCGGCGAAGATCGTGGCGCGCGGGAGCTTGGCCAGCACGCGTTCGGTGTCGAATTTCGGCAGCAGGATCATCGACGCTCCGCCCGCCAGGGCGGGCGTCGTCGTCCCGAACAGGCCAAAAGCCATCGGGTTGGCGTGCAGCAGCGTGTCGGCGTCGGTGATCCCCCAGCAGGACGCCAGCGAGCGCGCATTCCAGATCACGGCTCCGGCGGAAAGGAGAGCGCCCTTGGGCCGCCCGGTTGTGCCGGAGGTGTAGACCATTGCGTTCGGGTCGGATGGCGCGATCGTCTGGAGCGGGCTCCCGCCGGGCATCGTGGCGCTCCGTTCGGCGAGGGTTCCCGCCCCGCTGGCATCAAGCGTCAGGACGGGACAGCCTGCGGCGCTGGCAACATCGTGCCGGATCGGATCGCAGACGACGAGTTTGGGCCGCGCATCGCCGAGGATGTGGCTGACCTCGCCATCGGTCAGGCCGATGTGCACGGGCACGTAGACGGCGCCGAGGCGGCAGACGGCGAGGTAGAGCAGAACCGCTTCGGGCGACTTCTCGAGAATGCCCGCGACGCAATCGCCTTTTGCTACCCCTTCGCTGGCCAGCAGATCGGCATAGCGTGCGGTGATGCCGGGTACGTCCCCATAACGAACCACGCGATCATCCGCGTTCTCCATGAAGATGCGATCGGAATCGCGTGCACCGCCGATCAGGGCGGCGAAGACGTTCGCATCGTCGGGCACGGTGATGACGGCCATCGTGTCGTTCTGCTGATCTGTCGGCGCTAGCGGCCGGTGAAGACGGGTTTGCGCTTTTCGGCGAAGGCGCGCGAGCCTTCGCGATAGTCGTCGCTGCGGTCGGCCAGATCGGAGAGCGCGGCGATCTCGCCGGCCACGTCGGCGAGACGGCCCTGCAGCAGCGCATCGCAGGCGAGCTTGGACGCGCGGATCGAAATCGGGGCGTTGGCGATGATCGGTTGCGCCATGCGCAGGGCCGCCTCGACGACGTCGCCCTCGACCACGTCCGAGATCAGACCACAATTGCGGGCAGAGCCAGCGTCGATCAGTTCGCCGGTATAGAGCATGCGTCGGGCCATGGTGATGCCGGCGGTCGCAACCAGCAAGCGCGTGCTGTCGGCCGGGTAAACCAGGCCGAGCTTGGCCGGCGGAACGCCGAACCGCGCCGTCGGGTCCGCGATCCGGAAATCGGCCCGCAGCGCGAGCGTGCAGCCGCCGCCGACGCAAGGCCCGCTGATGGCGGCGATGACCGGGACTAGCGAGGCGGAGACGGCGGCATAGCAGGCCATGATCGAATCCCAATAGGCCTGCCGTGCCGGTGGATCGTCGCGCACGGCTGCGAAGGCGCCGATCTCGTCGCCGGCGCAGAAGGCGCCGCCCCGACCGGTCAGGACGATGGCGCGGATCGCGGGATCGGATTTCAGCGCGAGGAAGCTGTCGCCCAGGGCCTGCCACGCGGCGGCGTTCAGGGCATTGCGCTTGGCGGGGCGGTTGATCGCCACGATGGCGACTCCCTCGCGGCGATCGAGCTCGATATCGGCCATGACATGCGCCTTGATAATATTGCGATATAATAACATTTATTATAAATGCTGATGCGGCCTGTCAACGGGCGCTGGTGTCGACCGCTTGACAGACGCGAAATCCACTATCAAAATCCAATTACAGTTATTGTAATGCGATATCAAAAAGCGAGTCACGGCTCGTGGCTCCAACGTCAGCACGGACCACCTCATGCAGACCAACGACATCACCATCGCACAGCTCTGGGACGCGCGCGCCGCACGGGATCCGGGGCATGTCTACTGCCGTTTCGAGGATGAGAGCTGGACGATCGGTCAGCTCGACGGGCGCATCAACCGCCTGGCGAATGCCTTGCTGGCGTCGGGGCTCCAGAAGGGCGATCGCGTCGCCGTGATGCTTCCGAGCCATCCCGACCACGTCATCGTCATCTTCGCCCTCGCCAAGGCGGGCCTCGTCCGCATCCCGGTCAATGTTCACCTCAAGGCCGCTGCGCTCGATTTCGTCTTCGAGCGCTTCGAGCCGCATACCCTGATCGCCGACGAGGCCTATGCCGGGGCGCTGGCGCCGATCGTCGAGAGGTCGCCCGGACTTTCGGTCTTCTGGCGCGGGCGCGACGGGGCAGGGAGCCTGTCGGGACTGGTCGAAGCGGGCAGCCCGCTGCCGCCGCCAATGGTCGTCGAAGCGGACGATATCATCGCGATCACGCCGAGTTCCGGCACCACCGGCGAACCGAAGGGCGTCCTCAAGACCGACCGCAGTCTTCGGGCCGGGCCGATGGGGACGCTGGCGCTGACGGGCGCGACCGCCGGCGACGTCTTTCTGCTCTGGGAGCCGCTGCATCATGGCGCTGGCGTCGCGGTTCTGATCGCCGCCCTGATGGAGCCGATCACGCTCGCCATGGTCGACAAGTTTAGCGCCTCGCAGTTCTGGGAGCAGGTGCGCCGCTTCGAGGTGACGCATATCCACTATCTGGGCGGTGTGCTGCCGCTGCTGCTCAAGCAGCCCGCGAACCCGCGCGACCGCGACCACAAGGTCCGCATGGCCTGGGGCGGCGGCTGCCCGCTCGATGTCTGGCGCGCCTTCGAGGAGCGCTTCGGGGTTTCGCTCTATGAGGGCTACGGACTGTCGGAGATGACGACGTTCGTCACGATCAACCCCGAGGGGCGGCTCGGCTCCTGCGGTCGGCCGCTGCCGTTCTACAAGGTGCGCCTGCTGGACGATGAGGGCGTCGAGGTCGGCCTGGGCGAGCCGGGCGAGATCGTCGTGCGGCCGCTGGAGCCCGGCCTCGCGTTCAAGGGCTATTTCCGAATGGAGGAGACGGGCGCGGCTCTGGTTAAGGACGGCTGGTTCTCGACCGGCGACCTCGCCCGCAAGGACGACGACGGCTTCCTGTTCTATTCCGGGCGCAAGAAGGACAGCGTCCGGCGCCGTGGCGTCAACATTTCGGCCTGGGAGGTGGAGCGCATAGTCTTGACCCATGACGACATCGAGGAATGCGCCCTGATCGGGGTGCCCAGCGAGATGGGCGACGACGACCTCAAGCTCTTCATTCGCGCGACGCCAGGGCGCGAGCCTGCACCGCTCGATCTGATCCGCTGGTGCGAGAGCCGGATGCCGTATTTCCAGATTCCGCGTTATATCGAGCCGATCGAGGAATTCCCGAAAACACCGACGCAACGGATCAAGAAGAGTGACCTGAGCCGTAGCGTCAGTGAGAGCTTCGACCTGGAAGCTTCCGGATACAAGATCGGGAGGTAGCGGGACGCGATGACTGGCTGGTTCCTTCAGCGATTGCTCCAGGCCGTCTTCGTCATGCTGGCGATGACGCTGATCGTGTTCATTGGCGTCAGCGTCATCGGCGACCCCGTCGAGGTGCTGATCTCCCCCGATGCGGATCAGGCGGAGCGCATACGGGCGATTGCGGCATTCGGTCTCGATCGCCCGCTCTGGGCGCAGTACCTGTCGTTCCTCAACGGTGCGATTCATGGCGATCTCGGCCGCAGCTTCGTCTACAACGAGCCGGCTCTGAAGGTGATCCTCCAGCGCATGCCGGCGACGCTTGAACTCGCAATCTGCGCCATGCTCCTGGCGACCTTCATCGGCATCCCGCTCGGCCTCTACGCCGGACTCAGACCCAATGCGCCGATGGCGCGCGTGATCATGACAGGCTCGATCTTGGGCTTCTCGCTGCCGGGCTTCTGGGTCGGCCTGCTGCTGATCATGGTCTTCGCGGTCCAACTCGGCTGGCTGCCTTCGGGGGGGCGCGGCGAGACACGCCAGTTACTGGGCATCGGCTGGTCCTTCCTGACCCTCGATGGGCTGCAGCATCTCGCGCTGCCGGCGCTCAATCTCGCGCTTTTCAAGATTTCGCTGGTCATGAGGCTTGTGCGGGCCGAAACGCGCGAGGTCATCCCCCAGGACTTCATCCGCACGGCGCGCGCCAAGGGGTTGCCAGAGAGCAGCGTAATCTTACGGCATTTGCTGAAAAACATCATGATCCCGGTCGTCACCATCATCGGCCTCGAGTTCGGCTCGGTCATAGCCTTCTCGGTGGTGACGGAGACGATCTTTGCCTGGCCCGGCATGGGCAAGCTGATCATCGACAGCATCCATGTGCTCGACCGCCCGATGATCGTCGCCTATCTCATGATCATCGTGTTGATGTTCGTGATCATCAATCTGCTGGTCGATTGCCTTTATACGGCACTCGACCCCCGGGTGAGGCTGGGCAAATGACGGCACCCACGTCGACGCCGGAGATCACCTCCCCGCCGCGCGCGACGCCCGCTCGGCGCTTCGTGCGGGCCTTCGCGTCGTCGAAGCTCGCCATGGGCGGCCTCGTCGCCTTTACCGCGATCGTACTGGCGGCGCTGCTGGCGCCCTGGATCTCGCCGCAGAACCCATATGACCTGATGCAACTCGACATCCTAGAGGGTCGGCTGCCGCCGGGCTCCGTCTCGGGCGCCGGGATGACCTACTGGCTTGGCACGGACGACCAGGGCCGGGACATGCTCTCAGCCATTCTTTACGGGCTGCGCATTTCCCTCGCGGTCGGCATCTGCTCGGCGCTGCTGGCCGCCGCCGTCGGCACCACGCTGGGCCTGTTCGCGGCCTATGCCGGCGGACGGATCGAGACCGCGCTGATGCGGCTGGTCGATCTGCAGCTCTCCTTTCCGACGATCCTGATCGCGCTGATGATCCTCGCCTTCCTGGGCAAGGGCATCGCCAATGTGATCCTCGCGCTGGTGATCGTCGAGTGGGCGACCTATGCCCGCACGGCCCGGGCAAGCGCGCTCATAGAGAGTCGCAAGGAATACATCGAGGCGGCGCTCGCGATGGGCGCGCGGCCCATGCGGATCCTGTTCCGGCACCTGCTGCCCAACTGCCTGCCGCCCTTGATGGTCATCGCGACCGTACAGATCGCGCGCGCCATCGCGCTGGAGGCGACCCTGTCGTTTCTCGGACTGGGCGTGCCGGTGACCGAGCCCAGCCTGGGCATGCTGATCGCCAACGGCTACCAGTACATGCTGTCCGGCAAGTTCTGGATCAGCTTCTATCCGGGTCTGGCCCTGCTCGCGACCGTCGTGGCGATCAACCTGATCGGCGACCATCTTCGCGACGTGCTGAACCCGCGACGGCAAGACGGTTAGACCAAGGCAACCGCAGACCGCCAGCCAGCGCCACAGTGGCTGAAGCTGAGAGTGGAGCCGGTCCGGTTGGCCACGTCTGCTTTTGATCGTACTACCACGTCGACCGCACCATGAGGACCGTGGTATTATCGTCGTCGGGATCATCAGCAGGAAGCATATAAATCTCTATGGCGGCATGCCTACTTACGTCAATTTCGATACCTGGGTTACTTGGATCGCTATATCTGCTATTAACCGTCAAGCCGGGATATATACTCAGAAAATCAGATTTAGCGTTATTTAAAGCCTTCATGGCATCATCACGAGATTTGCCAGAATATAGTACGATACGAATGTATGACTCACCGTTTCTTTTGAGATGAAGTCGAGATTGCACCTCTTTGTCCAATATAGAGCCCACCGGACATACCTTTTCGGATGGTCTTATAGTGCAAATTCCCGTGATACGGCTGATGAATTTCTCCGACGCAAGGTCCACCAGAGGCGGCATAACTCGGTAGAGTTCTCGGGCCGAAGGGCCAAGCGTTGCGACGTCGACATTAGTAGCCGCAGCGGGCCCGCCACGATCGGTGAATTCAGCACTGACAAGTGTATACCACGAATAAACCGTTCGCGGATAAATAATGGCAAACTCAATATCATCAAGACGCATTAACGATATTGTGCCAGTAATTAATTGACGTCCGCCTGGCGCGATATCGAAAACGTATTCTTTAGAGAATAATGGAAACGGCGGCATAGAGTTGCCAAGATATTTAACGGCTGCGTACTGAACTGTTAATCTGACGTTAATTGGGCGGGAACTAGAGTTTCCATACCATAGTCGATAAGTCTGCGTAGAACTGTCTGTTGATCGCGGCAATGTTTCATCTTTTAGAATCAGCGCGCCTACAGCATCTGAATCTGTGTGGACAATCTTTTTACAAAGGCGATAACTCCAATCAGTTTTATCTTCGTCTTCTTCAACCTCGATTGCTTGTTGTAACATTCTGAGCAAAGATTTTTCTTCCTCGGTCTTCGAAGAGAGCCGCTCGCCGAGCGCTCGCAGCACACCTAACGTGACAGCCATGTGGCGTTGTTGCATGGACGGATGGCTGCCGGCATCAAGGCGATCGTCGCTCAATGAAGTAGCCATCTTAAGAAAAGTGTCGAGTTGATCGGCCACGGCCCCTAGACCTGAGATCGCCACATTCTCCGTAAAAATCGTGCTGGCAGTGTAATGCGCCCCTACCAAGTCGGCCTGGCATTCGAACAAACGGCGGATCTCCGCCTTGTCTGATGGATACTCGGAATTGTAGAGGCTAAATTGCGCTTGATGCCAAAGTTCGTGAGCAATTATCCAGCGTAGACGATAGATTTTGATAGACTCTACCTCATCTTTTAGATCCGATCGTAATCGCTTCAAGCCAATTGAAACTGTTCCGTCAGGTCGGGAGATGTAGCCTCCATCCTCTGATACAGTGATTTTAGCTTCAATGTCATAAAATTGGATAATAGATTTCGCTTCATTCCTGAGCGATAATTCTAAGTTGTTGAGGACGTCCGCATGAGAAGGCAGACTAATTGAAGACAAAAGTAGGAAAAGTAACAGTGCTACGGGCCTGCTAATCGATGCGAGTTTGTTCATCTCTGATTCCCGCAAATGTTACAAGTAAAATGGCAAGAGATAAAGAAATTACAGAAGCAAAGAACGTCAGGAGCATCAACAGGTGACGAAAGATTATTTCGCTTTTGTACCAAATTTGTTCGATTTGTCCGGCATATACCTGGATCAACATTTGAGTACCCATCTCAGGATGCTCTCTAGCATAGCGTTCAGCATCAGGTAACATCGTTTTGCCGATCGTTACAACGCCGCGACCGTCGTATGCAGAGGTCCAGTGTGCGTACTGGTATTGGTATATGAAATAAGTACAGAATCCAAATCCTAGAAAAATGACACCAAAGACAATAAATAAAATCTTTTTGGAGTTATTTTGCGAATTTTTAAAGAAATAGAAACACACACCAATTACAATCGCTAACATTAATTGTACGAATTTTGTAGTGGTTTCCGGTAATAAATCTGCACCCAAAAGTCGAGGAGGAGACGCAAAGCTTATAAACACAACACTTGCCAGCCAAATGCTTAACTGGAAGAAGAGCGACCAGTTACGCCGTAATTTAGAAAGCATGCTGTATTCCATTCTCACTCTCTAAGGCAAAATGAACACGACGCTCTCGGAGTCATTTCCATTCAGGCCAACCGATACGGTCTGCCTTGCCACAACTTGATCAGCAGCATTCGAAGCAGAAAATTGATATATGCCAGGTGGCAAAGAGCCATTCGCAGGACTACTGACACCAAGAGGGGCCATGGGGTTGGCGTTGGCCCAACGAAGCGGGTTCGCTACTATTCGCAGGCCCGGAACAGCTTGACCATTCCGTTCAGTATGAACTGCGACTTCTACTCTGCCTCTAAAGACCGCCCCAGCGCCCGCTGCGGCCGCTTCGAATAAAATTTTCAACTGAAGATCTTTGGCTACGACGTTTAAAGATTCTACATTATCGTTCTTATCGGTATTATTCAGTGTGGATTCCATCAGTTTGGCATTGAAATCTAAAGACTCAACGTAATCTTGGCGAATTTGAACCGGCTCAAATCGCATTGTTATCTCACGTATTGATCGAACTAGTCGCCTCACATCGCTTAACTGCTTTTTGTCAATTGATTGTGAGCTCTCAGCGGAATCAAAGTATTTATACATCCGGAAAAAGACGGTATCGAGCGCAATTGGTCCACCGGCCTGTGCAAAGACCGCTTCAGGCATTAGGGCTGTCGCAAGAAAGATTATACCGTAAAAAAACGACCCGAAATTCATGCTATCACTGCCCTGGCGGAGTCGGAATCATATTAAAATAAAAGACTAGCCATTTATTATTCTCCATCTCGAGGAAGACGTCGGAGAATACGTTACCGGTCGGATAAGTTTCGCGATAACGAATGTATTAAAAACTACCTCTATCGCCGTTCTGCAATTGCGTCATTGGCGTAGATCCAATTAGGAGGCGAGATTGAGCAGGGCCTCCCGACTGAATTCGGAACATATTTACCCATTGTGTAAGCCCTTCGACGCTAGTGGAGTTTCTTCCCCTCGCTGCTGATCGGCTATAAAGATCGCTGCCGCTTACCGTGTGAAGTGACGATAAAAAGGCGGCGGCACTCTGCTCTGCTTCGGCTTTAGGCGTTTGGGCGTGCGCCGATCCCAGCCATGCCGTGTACAGGCATATAACCATTCCGAGAGCGAACGTTGCGTTTTGAAGTAGCGCGCGTTTCATATCAGCAACCACCTTCTCGACTATCGTAGCTATAACGCTGAACAATGCTCTTTTCAATCGTGTTGTCGTCGAGCTGTCTCCAAGACGCTTCCCGCCAGCCTAGCAAGCATCTCACCGGAATCGTACGATTAGTTGCCTTCAGGCCGCCGATGCTCTTCTCACGCCGAGGGGCTCCCATCAGCTCGCGCCGAGAGACTCCGGCATAACCAAGTCGGCCGAAGTTAGGGCGTAAACCCATAATTGCGGGCGGACCGATTCCAGCTGCGGCGATTTCGTGATTCAAGCTCTGAAAGGGGAGCTTGGCGATGGGACGCTACGAACTCAGCGATTTCGAATGGGCGGCAATCGAGCCGCATCTTCCTAGCAAGCCGCGTGGGTTGCCTTGAGTCGATGATCGGCGCGTCATTAGGGCGGATGTTCCGGCCTGCTATGGCCCGGCGAGCGCAGGAGCGGGACAGAATTTCTCGAGGAGGCGGTTGCCGCCCTTCGCGCCGTGCTGAAGGAAAGGACGCAGGATTGCGTCCCGCCGCAATGGGCCGAGACGCAGAACAATCTCGGCATCGCGCTAACCAAACTAGGCGAGCGCGAGACGGCACAAAAAGCCACAAGGAGGCAGTTGCCGCCTTCTGCGCCGCCCTGAAGGCGAGGACGCAAGATCACGCGCAACTGAATCGGGCAGCGACTAAAAATAGGCTTGAAGCCGCTCTTTCTATTACTGGTCAAGCGATCGAAAAGATAGATAAGAGAGACGTGGTCGGCATCGGACTTCATAGGAGGAGGCTGGAACGTCATAGGAGGAGGCTGGAATGTCCGGTTCCGGGCAACAGCCCAATGTCTGCAGTTGGCGCAAAAATGTCGGTAGGGCACCCCGTTTAAGAGAAGTTATTGGCCTGTAATGCGGCCCATGAGGTCAGCCCTTGCAGTTCTGAAAGAGCTCCAAAGTAGTGTTGCGAAGTCTGGTCGGTTGGTGTAGCACAGCTGTCGTCGCGTCGTGTCGAACGACAAGCGATTTCAATGACTTAGAGGGTTCGCGCTCTGGCTGCGCATCCTAGTCCCCCAGCCACTTCGCTAAGTGGTTGATTCAAAGACAAAATTCAATCGCCGCAACGGAACCGCATGCGGTCGTGCCTATTGAAAGCGTCGGCGCTTGAACGCCGCGGCATCGGCCCCTGTCAGCTTGAACCACTCGCTATTGGCGCGCCGATCGGGGAAACTTCGGTGCCGGTAAGCTTCGATGCCTGCCGGATCATCGGTCGCGATGACATGGACAAGTTCGGCCTTCTCTGGGGCGCGAGCCGAATCTCTGTCACGCGGCGCTCAAGCTGGTCGCTGCACCCGATCTGGTAGTGGGCGCCCAACTGGGATCAGACCGATGTGCCTCAGCGGCTATCGCCTATCGAGCTACGGCAGCTCGATGATCTCCACCCAGTTCGGGTTCTTGCCGAGCGGGTAGCGCTTCAGCTCCTTCAGCGCGCCGCTCTCGGTGTCGATCGCGTAAAGCGTCGCTGAATCGGATTTCTGCCCTGCCGCGACCAGGAAGCGCCCGCTCGGATCGATGCTGAAGCCGCGCGGCTGCGTCTCGGTCGCGAAGTTGCCGGCAGGTGTCAGGGCGCCCGTCGCCGCATCGACACGGAACGCCGCGATCGTGTTGGACGTCCGCTCGGATGCGTAGATGAAGCGGCCATTCGGCGTGATCTTGAGCTCGGCGCTCGATGGCGCACCGCCCTGGAAGCCGGGCGGCACCACGCTGACGCTGGTGGTCTCGGACAGGGTGCCCTTGCCGGCATCGAAGCGATAGGTGTTCAGCGTGCCGTCCAGCTCGTTGAGAAGATAGGCGAACTTGTCGTCCGGGCTGAAGACGAAATGACGCGGTCCCGCTCCCTTCTTCGTCTCGACGAAGGGGGGATCGTTGGGCACGACGCGACCGGTTGCGGCGTCGAATTTGTACTGCAGCAGGATGTCGCCGCCGAGATTGCTGGCGAAGACATGCGTGTTGGAACGGTCCGTCAAAATGGCGTGCGCATTCTTGCGGGTCGCCACGACCTGAACCGGCTCGGCCTGGACGAGTCCCTGCGGGCCGATCGGGTTGATCGCGATCTTGTCGCCGCCATAGGAGGCGCTGAGCAGGAAGCGGCCCGTTCGATCGGTCGAGACATAGGCCATGTTGTCGGGCAGGGGCACGGTGGAGCCGAGGGTCAGTCTGCCGCTTTTCCCGTCGATGGCGAAGGAACTGACCGAGAAGGGCTGCGAGCGCAGCGAAACGTAGAGTTGGCGCCTGTCGGGGGACACCGCCATCGGCATCGCGGTTCCGCTCACCGATACGGTCTCGACGGGCTTGAGTTCGCCGGCCCGCGCGTCCAGCTCCAGCACGCTGATCTCGCGGCTGTCGGCATTCGAGACATAAACGATTGTCTTTGCGGCGGCAGGCATGGTGGTCATCATGACCGCAAGCATCGCCGTGGCGCCAGCATTTTTCATAGCGATCATGATCGTCCCCCTGATGTCCCGGCCGCCATTTTGCTGGCGGCTCGCCCTTTATGAGGACGCAGGGTAGCGGGTCGGCGCGGCCGGGACAGATCAAAGGCCGTATCGACCGATCCAATCGGCGCATCGCGCAGGGGCCGGGCGATGGCGCCGCACCGAGATCGTGCGACGCCACCCGAATTCCTGGAGCGCTGCTCAGGCGGCGGCCAGTTCGCGCGTCGCGAATTCGCCCTGATCGAGCCGGGCGACGAGGGCTGCGAGTTCCGCCGTCTCGCTCTCGCTGAGATCGGTCAGCGGGCTCCGCACCGGGCCGGAATCGCGCCCGATGACCTTCATGCCGGCCTTGATGATCGAAACGGCATAGCCGCGCTTGCGGTTGCGGATCGCGATCAGCGGCAGGATGAAATCGCGCAGGCCCGCCTGGACCATGTCGCGGTCGCGGCGGCGCACGGCGGCGTAGAACTTGGTCGAGAACTGCGGGACGAAATTGAACACGGCCGAGGAATAGGTGGTCACGCCCATTTCGAGATAGGGCAGGGCGAAGGTCTCCGCCGTCGGAAGGCCGCCGATATAGGTCAGCCGGTCGCCCATGCGCAGATGGATGCGCGTCATCAGCTCGATGTCGCCGATGCCGTCCTTGTAGCCGACGAGATTGGGATTGCGCTCGCAGAGCTTCGCCAGCGTCTCCTCGGTGATGATGGCGTTGTCGCGGTTGTAGACGATGACGCCGAGTTTGGTCGCCTTGCAGACCGCCTCGATATGGGCGGCGAGCCCCTCCTGCTCGGAGAAGACGAGATAGGGCGGCAGCAGCAGGATGCCGTCGGCGCCGGCCTGCTCGACCCCGGTCGCAAGCTCGGTCGCGATCTGGGTGCCGTAGCCGACGCCGGCAAGCACGGGCACGCGGCCTCGTGTCTCCGCCACCGCCGTCGCCACCACCTTCACCACCTCGGCGGGCGAGAGCGAGAAGAACTCGCCGGTGCCGCCGGCGGCAAACAGGCCCGCGACCTCGTAGCCGCAGAGCCAGTCGAGATTGGAGCGGTAGCGCCCCTCGTCGAAGGCATTGCCCGTCGTGAACGGGGTGACGGGGAACGACAGCAGACCGTTGCCGATATGCCGTGCCATTTCCTGCGGGGTCATCTTGCTCATGCTCGGCTCCTTGGCTGAATTCTCACGCAGGATTAGATCAAGAACGATGCCGAAGGAGACCAAACACTGTATCGGGTGATCCATTCATTGGATCGTTCAGGCCGTCTTCGTGAGGTCCTGCGCCAGGCCCCTCGCCAGCGCCGCGATGATCGGCAGGAGAGGATTGTCGTTGTCCTCGCGGCTGACGAAGAAGAGCTCCGCCGGCCTTTGCTTGGGGAGTTCGACGGGGCGCAGGGCGACGCCGCTGAAATGCAGGTTCGTCGCCGCCTGCGGAACGAGCGCGACGCCGACACCCGAATGGACCATCGCCAGGATCGAATGGATCTGGGCGAGATGCTGGACATAGTTTGGCACGAGGCCGGTGCGCGAGAACAGCTCGACCAGCAAATCGTGGAAATAGCGCGCTTCATAGGGCGCATACATGATGAAGGGCTCGGCTGCGAGATCCTCGATCGCGATCGTCTCGGAGCGCGCCAGCACGTGGCCGGCATTGACGGCCGCGATCAGCGGCTCGGCCGTGACGCGGAAGGCGCTTAAGCCCGTGCGCGGAATCGGCGGCCGCAGCAGGCCGATGTCGATCTCGCCCGAATCCAGCCTCTTGAGCTGGTCGCCGCTGACCATTTCCTTGAGCGAGACCTCGACGTCGGGCAGTTCACGGCGACAGGCGGCGACGAGGTCGGGTACGTAGGAATAGGCCGACGTCGCAGTGAAGCCGATATTGATCGATCCGGCCTTGCCGTTGGCGACGCGCTTGGCGAGCAGCGCCGCGCTCTCGGCGAGCTTCAGCAGGCGACGCGCCTCGGCGAGGAAGCTCTGGCCGGCGGGCGTCAGCTTCACCGTCCGGTTGCTGCGCTCCAGCAGCACGACGTCGAGCACGCGCTCGAGGATCTGGATCTGGCGGCTGAGCGGCGGCTGCGTCATGTTGAGGCGCACCGCCGCCCGGCCGAAATGCAGTTCCTCCGCGACGGCGACGAAGCAGCGCAGCTGGCTCAGCTCGAACATCCCCAGCCTTCCCTCACACCGCCTTGAGTCGGTTCGCCCGAGACAGCGGGTCAGTTCTGGATGCTGATCCCGGCCTTGTCGATGATGCTCTTGAACTTGGCGATCTCGGTTTCGGCTTTCGCCTTCGCCTCGGCGCCGGTCGACGGCGTCGTCGCCGCGCCCAGTTCCTCAAAGCGCGCGACCACGGACGGATCCTTCAGCACCACCTGTATCTCACTGATGAGCCTGTCGCAGATCTCCTTCGGCGTACCCTTGGGAGCAAGAAAGCCGTTCCAGGAGCTGATGTCGAAGCCCGGCAGCGTCTCGGCCAGCGTCGGAACCTCGGGCGCGATCTTGGCCCGTTCCAGCGAGGTGACCGCCAGCCCACGCAGTGTGCCGGCCTTGTAGTGGGGATAGGGCGAGGTGAAGTTGTCGAAGGAGACCTTGACGTTGCCCCCGATCAGATCCTGCACCAGCGCACCCGAGGAGCGATAGGTGACGTGCTGCATCTTCACGCCTGCGAGCTGCATGAACAGCTCCCCCGAGAGGTGAATGGACGTCCCGATCCCCGAGGAGCCAAAATTCTCCTTGCCCGGATTGGCCTTCAGATAGGCGATGAACTCGGCCACGTTCTGCGCCGGGATCGAGGGGTGGATGCAGAGAAAGTTCGGCTGCGACGAGGCCAGCGAGAGGAACTCGAAATCCTCGAACGGCTTGAAGGGCAGCTTCTCCTTGTAGAGATTGGGGTTGATGCCGTGCGTCGAAGGCGTCGTCATGCCGATCGTGTAGCCGTCGGGCGCGGCATGGGAGAGCGCCGCTACGCCTGTGTTGCCGCCGGCCCCGGCCCGGTTTTCGATGATGAAGGCCTTGCCCACCCGCTGGGTCAGCTTTTCACAGATGATCCGGCCGACGAGATCGGTGGTGCCGCCCGCCCCGAACGGAATGATGACCGTGACGGGCTTGGCCGGATAGGCCTGCCCGAAGCCGCTGCGCGAAACCAGCGGTGCGGCAAGCGCGCCGCCGGCAAGGCTGAGCGCCGTACGGCGCGTGATCGATCGGCTCATCGTTTCCCTCCCAGGATCAAGTCGCGGCTTTTGCCGTCTGACCGCAGAGTAGGCGGTAGCCCCCTGCGGGCAAGTCCCTAGGCGCTATCATGCAATCCAAAAAAGGTATCGATCCATTGCCAATCTAACTCAACGGCGCATCGTGCCTGACCTATCCTGAGCGGATAAGACAGCTTCCAAGACTGTCTGCGACCTCGGCCGACGCCGGTCCGCACCCCACAGGAGGAGACACATCATGAGCCCAACCCGATTCCCGTTCCGTCTTTCCACAGCCTCGTTGAAGGGGCTCGCTGCCGCGATGCTCGCGGGTGCAGCACTGGCCGCACAGCCCGCCATGGCCCAGAACTTCGAGCGTCCGGTCCGCCTCGTCGTGCCGTTCGCGCCGGGCGGCACCTCCGACATTCTCGCCCGCCTGATCGGCCCCAAGCTGTCGGCCGCGATCGGCCAGTCGGTCGTGATCGAGAACAAGCCGGGCGCCGCCGGTAATCTCGGCGCCGACGCCGTCGCCAAGGCACCGGCGGACGGCCACACCTTGCTGCTGATGGATGTCGGCTCGCTCGCGACTGCTCCAAGCCTGTTCTCGGACCTGACCTATGATCCCGAAAAGGATCTGGCGCCGGTCTCGATGGTGATGTTCGGCCCCTATGTGCTCGCCGTCCACGAATCCATCCCGGCCAAGACCGCGCAGGAACTGGTCGCCTACGCGAAGGCAAACCCCAACAAGCTCGCAGTCGCGAATTCCGGCGTCGGCGCGGCCAACCACATCACGGCCGTGCAGATGGCCAAGGAACTCGGCATCCAGTGGAAGAACGTGCCCTATAAGGGCGGCGCGGCGGCCTCGCGGGCAGTGGTTTCCGGCGAGAGCGGCGTCATCATCAACGGCTCCACCGCGACGCTGCCCTTCGTCTCCAACAAGCAGCTTATCGGCCTGGCCGTCACCGGTGAGGAGCGCGTCGCAGGGTTGCCGACCTTCAAGGAAGCGGGCCTACCCGGCGGCGACGCCGGTACCTGGCAGGGCGTCCTGACCCGCGCCGGCACGCCGCCTGCCATGATCGCGCGCCTCAATGCCGAGATTGGCAAGATCCTGGAGACGCCCGACATCAAGACGAAGATCGCCGAGCAGGGCGGCGTCGTCCGTACCGGTACGCCTGCCGAGTTCTCGACCTGGCTGAAGGACGCCACCACGCGCTGGGGCGGCATCATCAAGGAAGCCGGCATCAAGGGCAGCTGAGCCGATGACGCGTTCGCGATTCGACTGGCAGGATCTGCTCTTCGGCCTGTTTCTGGTGGCGGTGGCGGCGGGCGCGCTGTTTGCGACCCGCAACCTGAATGTCGGCAACGCCGCCGACATGGGCGCCGGCTACATGCCGCGGGTCGTCTCGCTCGGGTTGCTCGCCTTCGGCCTGTTCTTCTGCGCCCGTGGCGTCAGGCGGGCAGGCCCAGCGATCGAGGCCGTGCAGCTGCGCCCGCTGCTCGCGGTCCTGGGCGCGGTCGGCATCTTCGCGCTGACGGCGGAGCGGCTGGGGCTCGCCATCGCCTCCGTGGTCACGGTCGTCCTCGCCGGCTTCGCGACGCGCGAGGGCCGCCTGCGCGAGAGCTTGCCCTTCGCGCTGGCGCTTTCGGCGGCAGCGGTTCTTCTCTTCGTCAAGGTCCTGGCGCTGCCAGTGCCCGTCTGGCCGCGCTGAAGGCTGAGCCACACCATGGAACTCTTCGACAACCTGCTGATGGGGCTCTCGACCGCCCTCGAGCTCAACAATCTCGGCCTGTGCCTCCTCGGCGTGGTGATCGGAACCGCGATCGGCGTGCTGCCGGGCATCGGGCCGATCCCGACAGTGGCGCTGCTCCTGCCCTTCACCTTCGGATTGAACCCGGCCGGCGCCATGATCATGCTGTCCGGCATCTTCTATGGCGCCCAATATGGCGGCTCGACCACGGCAATCCTCGTCAACGTGCCCGGCGAGACCTCCTCGGTCGTGACCTGCATCGACGGCCACGAGATGGCCAAGCAGGGCAAGGCCGGCACGGCGCTGGCGATCGCCGCGATCGCCTCCTTCTTCGCCGGCACGGTGGCGACCATCGTCATCGCGGTGATGAGCGTGCCGCTCTCGGTGCTGGCGCTGAAATTCACCGCCGTCGAGTATTTCAGCCTGCTCGTGCTCGGCCTGATCGCCGCTGTCGTTCTGGCGCATGGCTCGGTTGCGAAATCGCTGGCGATGGTGCTGCTGGGCCTGCTGCTCGGCCTCGTCGGCATCGATGTGAGTTCGGGCGCCGCCCGCATGACCTTCGGTGTCGCGGAACTTTCCGATGGCCTCGATTTCGTACCCATCGCCATGGGCCTGTTCGGGCTCGGCGAGATCATCGCCAATCTCGAGCGGCCGGCCGAGCGGCGTGTGGTCAGCCAGTCGGTGCGCAGCCTGATCCCGAGCCGGGAGGATCTGCGCGCGGCCTTTCCGGCGATGGTCCGGGGCACGATGCTCGGATCTGTGCTCGGCGTGTTGCCGGGAGGCGGCGCGGCGCTTCCGCCCTTTTCGTCCTATGCGCTGGAGAAGAAGCTGGCGAAGGACCCCTCCCGCTTCGGCAAGGGCGCGATCGAGGGCGTGGCCGGTCCCGAAGCCGCCAACAATGCCGGCGCGCAGACGAGCTTCATCCCGCTTTTGACGCTCGGCATCCCGGCGAATGCGCTGATGGCGCTGATGATCGGTGCGCTGATGATGCAGGGCATCCAGCCCGGCCCGCAGATCATGACCGAACAGCCCAAGCTCGTCTGGGGCGTCATCGCCTCGATGTGGGTCGGCAACCTGATGCTGCTCGTGATCAACCTGCCGCTGATCGGGCTCTGGGTGGCGATGCTGAAGATCCCATATCGCCTGCTCTTCCCGGCAATCGTGCTGTTCTGCTGCATCGGCACCTACGGCATCGCCAACAGCCTGTTCAATGTCTGGCTGATGCTGGGCTGCGCCGCCATCGGCTACTTCTTCATCAAGATCGGCGTCGAGCCCGCGCCTCTGCTGCTCGGCCTCGTGCTGGGGCCGCAGCTGGAGGAGAACTTCCGCCGCGCCATGCTGCTGTCGGACGGCGATTTCTCGGTCTTCCTCGTGCGACCGATCAGCGCCGTCCTGCTCGGCGTGGTCGCCATCATGCTGCTGGCCATGCTATCGCCGACGATCCTGCGCAACCGGAAGGCAGCGCTCGCCGAATGAAGCTGTGCGACTGGCGTTCGGCCATGGTCAAGAGAGGCCAGAGCGCCGGGACCGGAGGGGGCGCCTCGGATTCAGCGTTCGGCGAGGCACGCCTTCAGCGTAGTCGGGTGATCCTTGATGCCGAAGTTCTTGTTCCATTCGTAGCAGGAATAGCCGACGCGATTGTCGGAGAGGACCGAGGTCAGGTCCTGCAGATAAGCCCCTCTGATCCGGTCATCGAGGTCGGCCGTCGTGCCGATTTCGCTGAAGTGGAGCGTGATCCTCTCGTCCTTCGCCCAGGCGAACAGGATGCCGAGTTCCCGTTCGAGCAGCTTGCGGTTCCAGCGGCCGAAATAGCGGGAGCCGGAGACCGGCAGCCATTGGCCGGCATAGCTGCCCGGCCAGGTCTTTCCCGGGCATGTGTTCGGCTGGCGCGGGTAGCTGCAATGCGTCAGCTGCAGCGGTGAATAGAGGTGGAGATCGAGGATGAGGCGCGCATCCCACCAGGGGTGCATCCTCGGCTTAAGATGCGACATGGACGCCGCGGGCGCCTGCCAGTTGTGCCCGGCGACGAAAATGACGCAGTCTGGGCAGGCTTGGCGCATCGCCGGGATCATCTGGTCCTGATGATCGTACCAGATCTGCGGATCGGTCTTGAAGATGGGCTCGTTGGCCGGCTGCAGGACGATCCAGTTGCGATCCAGCTCCTTGTTCGCGCGGCTCGCCAGTTCCGTCATCAGCTGAAGATGCCGTTGTCGAAGGCCCGGGTCGCGAAGGCCCCCCATGAAATCCTCGTTCCAGCTTCCGTCCGGGTTCTTCTGCCCCGTATTGTGCATGTCGATGATGGTGACGAGCTGGTTCTTCGTCGCCTCTGCCACGAAGGCCCTGAGGTCTGCCCAGCGGTCGGCGCGCAGCGTGCCGGATTGGCGATCCTCGATGATGTCCATGCTGATCGGCAGGCGGACATGCCCCGCTCCTGCCGCCCTGATCAAGGGTAGTTCCGCATCGAATTCGCGGGGCTTGTAGCTGTCGGTGTCGTACCAGCCGAAGACGAGATTGACGCCGCGCGCCAGCCCTTCGCTGATCGACGGCGGAAGCGGTTGCGGAGCTGCGGTCGCCGCAGCAAAAGGCGCCCAGCACATCGCCGCCAGCGCAATCAGCCAGAGCAGCACGGGCTGAGAAGGCTTCGGCGGGAGATGCATCGGATGATCCTCGGCAGGGGGGATGGCGGGCGATCAGCAAGGCTGGCGTATGGCTCGCTTACGCCTCGTCCACATACCGCCTTCGCAAATGCGCCTTGAACACGCCGGCGTCGAGCGGCCGTCCCGTGGCCTGCGTCAGCAGGGCGTCGGTCTCCAGCAGCGAGCCCTGGCCGTGGATATGGGTCCTGAGCCAGCCGACCAGAGGTGTAAAATCGCCGCGCCCGATCCCCGGCAGGATGTCGGGTTGCGCCCGGCAGGCGGCCTCGAAGATCTGCGCGGCGGTCATGGCGCCCAGCGTATAGGTCGGGAAGTAGCCCCAGCCGCCGCTCGGCCAATGGATGTCCTGCAGGCAGCCGAGCCGGTCGTCGGGCGGCGTCACGCCGAGCAGAGCGGTCATGCCGGCATTCCACGCAGAGGGCAGTTCGGAGAGCGGCATCTCGTCGGCGATCAGCGCCTTCTCGAGCCGGTAGCGCAGGATGACATGGGCCGGATAGGTCACCTCGTCGGCATCGACTCGGATGAAACCGGGCTGCACGCGGGTGTACTGGCGCAGCAGAGCCTCGTCGCTCCAGGCCGCGCCGCTGCCCCCGAAGGCTTCGCGCATCAGCGGCGCGGCATAGCCGATGAAGGCCGAACTCCGGCAGGCCTGCATCTCCACCAGCAGCGACTGGCTCTCATGCAGGCTCATTCCGCGCGCCTGGCCGACGGGCTGGTTCATATGGGCTTGGGGCCGGCCCTGCTCGTAGAGCGCGTGGCCGGTCTCGTGCAGCACGCCCATCAGAGCCTTGGTGAAGTCGGCTTCGTCGTAGCGCGTGGTGATGCGGACATCGTTGTCGGCCCCGCCGCAGAAGGGGTGGGTCGAGACGTCGAGCCGCCCGCGCTCGAAGTCATAGCCGAGCGCCGTCATCATCTTCAGCCCGAGCGCGCGTTGCTTCTCGACCGGGAAGGGGCCCTGCGGCTCGGGCGTCTTCGGCCGGCTTGCCTGCACCGCCAGAACCTCCTGCAGGAAGCCCGGCAGGAAATCGGCGAGATCGTCGAATAGCCCGTCGATCCGGGCCGAGCTCCCGCCCGGCTCGTAGTCGTTGAGCAGCGCGTCATAGGGGCTCAGGCCCAGCTTCTCGCCCTTGGCCCGGCCGATCTGGCGCTGCAGGTTCAGCACTTCGCTCAGCGACGGCAAAAGCCCGGCGAAGTCCGACGCCGCCCGCGCCTGCCGCCAGCGCATCTCGCAGGCCGAGATCGCCTTGGACGAGGCCTCGACGAGATCGGTCGGCAGGGCGGTCTCCACCGTCCAGACCCGCCGGATCTCACGCAGATTGGCCCGCTCCCAGTCGCCGAGCCCGTTATCGGCGTCGGCATCGGCGAGCCAGTCGCCGATGCGCCGCTCGACCATCATGCCGTGGCGCATCACCTCCAGCAGCGCCATGCTCTCGGCCCGCGTGCCGGCGGCCCCGGTCGGCATCATCGCGGCATTGTCCCAGCTCAGGATACCGATCGCGTTGGACAGGGCCGAGATGCGGCCGAAATGGGCGCTGAGTTGGGAATAGGCGGTCATGGCAGGCTCATCGTTGGTGGTGGCTGACATTGGGGCAGTCGGCAGTGGGCAGTAGCCAGTGGGCAGTAGTCCGACTGCCCATTGCCTACTGCCGACTGCCATCCTTCCAAGAGCTCAGCCGAACAGGGTTTTGTACTGACGCGGCTGCGAGCGCAGATACTGCGGCGGCGCCTTGACGGTCGCGCCGAGATGGGCCGCCGCATGCCAGGGCCAGCGCGGATCGTAGAGCATGCCCCGCGCTAGGGCGACGAAATCGGCATCGCCCGTGCCCACGATCGCCTCGGCCTGGTCGGCCTCGGTGATCAGCCCGACGGCGATCGTCGTCAGCCCGGTGGCCTGCTTCACCGCGCGCGCCATCGGCACCTGGTAGTTCGGGCCGACCGGAATGGTCTGCGCGGCCGAGAGACCCCCACCCGAGACATGGATGAAATCGCAGGACTGCGCTTTCAGGGCTGCGGCGAACTGCAACGTCTGAGCAAGATCCCAGCCGCTCTCGACCCAGTCCGTGCCCGAGACCCGGATGCCGACCGGCACGGAGGCGGGCACGACCGCCTTGACCGCTGCCATCACCGCGAGCGGGAAGCGCATCCGATTTTCCAGCGAGCCGCCATAGGCGTCCTCGCGCTTGTTGGCGAGGGGAGAGAGGAACTGGTGCAGCAGATAGCCATGCGCCGCATGGACCTCGATCGCGGCAAGGCCGAGCCTGACCGAGCGCTTCGCCGCCACGGCGAAGCTTTCGATCAGGCGGTCGATCTCGTCGCTCGTCAGGGCCTTGGGCGCCCGCGCATGGCCTTCGAAGGGTAGGGTCGACGGGCCGAAGGTCTGCCAGCCGCCCTTGTCGAGCGGAAGCTGGCCGCCGCCATGCCAGGGCTGTCCTACGGAAGCCTTACGCCCGGCATGGCCGAGCTGGATGCCGATCGGCATGTCGGAATAGCGTCGTACGGCCGTCAGCGTCGTCGCCAGGGCCGCTTCGGTCTCGTCCGACCACAGGCCGAGATCCTGCGGGCTGATGCGCCCCTCCGGCTCGACCGCCGTGGCCTCCAGGAACAGCAGAGCCGCGCCCGACAAAGCGAGTTGCCCGAGATGGATCGTGTGCCAGTCGGTGGCGCGGCCCTCGTCGGCCGAATACTGGCACATCGGCGCGATCACGATGCGGTTGGCGAGGGTGAGCCCGCCGAGCTGGAAGGGGCTGAAGAGCTGGCTCATGGGATGGCCTCGGTAGGGGAGCGGTTTTGGACAAGGAGTTCTTGCACGACAGTGTTGTGCGTTGCGGCAAGTTTAGTCCCTGCCACGACAACATGACCATCGCCATGCCCGCACAGCAAGAGAGCGGCAAACGCAGGCGCCGCCAGGGTCAAAAGCTGTCTGCGGGCATCGGGGCAACGGCTCGCGGCAACATTGCCGATTTGTAATTGTGCGACTGCGAAGTCGATCCCGAAATCGCCGCAATCGCCGCCGATATCGTAAGCAGGCTTATGATACGGAGGCATCCGGATGCGGCGCCCTTTGAAGCGCGAACTGATCTACCAACTGGTCGAGACCGCACGGCTCCTGCGGACCCATGTCGATAAGCGCGCACGCCGGCATGGCACGACGCGAGCGCAATGGGGCGTGCTGGCGCGTCTTCGGCGGCAGGAGGGCCTGAACCAGGCGGCTCTGGCGGAACAGCTCGATCTCCAGCCGATCTCGCTGGCGCGCCTGATCGACAGGCTGGAAGAGCAAGAATTCTTGCAGCGCAGCGCGGACCCTGCCGACAGGCGCGCCTATTTGCTGCATTTGACGCCGCAGGGTCGCGCGCTGGTCGATGACCTCGATGCGGTGCGCAGCGAGATCGCGGGCGAGGTGCTGGACGGGGTCGGGGAGGCGCAGATCGCCGCCTCCCTTGAGACGCTGGCTGCCGTCCGCGACCGCATCCGCCCGAAGGACGAAACCCCGGATATGCCGCAGGAGGCCGCCATGGCGCGGCGCGGCCCGACGAAACGGAGAGCATGAGCCATGAAGCGCTCGACTATCGTATTGATCGCCCTCGTCGCCGGTGCCGCGATCGCGGGCGGCGCCTGGTTCAAGGTCTCCCGCAGTGCCGTCGATCCCGGCGAAGGCGCCCGCACGGCGCGGGGGCGCGGCGGAGACGGCGCGCCGGTGGCGGTCGTGACGGCGCTGGCCGAGCAGGCCGACATGCCTGTGCGCAAACGCGCCATCGGCTTCGTCGAGACGCCGGCCAGCGTCGTGGTGAAATCACGCCTCGACAGCCAGATCCTGACGCAGGGCGTGGTCGACGGCCAGTTCGTCAAGGCGGGCGACCTGCTCTTCACGCTCGACGATCGCGACATCAAGGCGCAGATCGCCAAGGACGAGGCTGCGATCGCCCGGGACGAGGCGACCCATACTCGCACTCTGGCCGATCTGGCCCGCTACAGGCAGTTGCTGGAGCGCAATGCCGGGACGCAGCAGGCGGTCGACCAGGCGACCGCCGACGAGCGCACCGCGGCCGCCACCATCCTCTCCGACAAGGCGACGCTGGACGCCGACAAGCTCAAGCTGAGCTACAGCCGCATTTTGGCTCCGATCGACGGCCGGGTAGGTGCCGTGCAGGTCACGCCGGGCAATCTGATCGGCGCCAACAGCACCGGTACGGGCTTGCTCACCATCACCCAGATGAAGCCGCTGCGCGTCGCCTTCACGCTGCCCGAGCGCGACCTCTCCGTGCTGCAGAAGGCGCTCGCCTCCGGCCAGGCCGTTCCGGTTACGGCGAGCGTCCCCGATTCCGGCCGCCAGCCGGCCCAAGGCACGCTCAACTTCGTCGATTCCAGTGTCGACATGACGTCGGGCACCATCACCGCGAAGGCGTCCTTCGCCAATGACGACCTCGTGCTCTGGCCCGGCCAGTATGTCGATGTCGAGATCGCCGCCGAGACCCTGAAGGGCCCGACGATCGTGCCGACCGTCGCCGTGCAGACCGGCCAGAAGGGCCCCTATGTCTATGTCGCCAAGGCCGACAGGACGGTCGAACTGCGGCAGGTCAAGGTCGCGCTCGGCGATGGCGGCCGCACCGCACTGAGCGAGGGCGTCGCTCCTGGCGAGCGCGTCGTGATCGACGGCCAGATGCGGCTGAAGACCGGCACCCGCATCAGCGAGTATGGCAAGGACACCGATGCGAAACCGAAGACGGCGCCCGGGACTCCCGTCGCCGAGGGAGCCCGGTCATGAGCATCTCCGGTTTCTGCATCCGCCATCCCGTCGCGACGATCCTGATGTCGCTCTCGCTCGTGCTGGCCGGGCTCTTCGCCTATCGCTTCCTGCCGGTCGCAGCGCTCCCGCGGGCGGAATTCCCGGTGGTCAACGTCTCGGCGCAGCTTCCCGGTGCATCGCCCGATACCATGGCGACCTCGGTCGCGACGCCGCTGGTCAAGCAGTTCGCCACCATCGCCGGCATCGATTCGATCGCGACGACGAACTCGCAAGGCTCGACCTCGATCGCGATCCAGTTCGTGCTGAGCCGCAACATCGATGCAGCCGCAGCCGACGTGCAGGCGGCGATCGCCCGCGCCCAGAAGCAGCTCCCGCTCGAGATGACGACGCCGCCGAGCTATCGCAAAGTCAACCCCGCCGACGCCCCCATCGTCCTGCTGGCGCTCAAGAGCGACGTGGTCCCGCTCTCGCAGCTCGACGCCTTCGCCCAGCAGGTGATCTCGCCGGCGCTCTCGACGGTGGACGGCGTTGCCCAGGTGCTGATCTTCGGAAGCCAGAAATACGCCGTCCGCATCCAGATCGACCCGGTCGCGCTCGCCGCGCGCGGCATCGGCGTCGACGAATTGCAGGCCGCGATCACCGCGACCAACGCCAATACCCCCGTCGGCACGCTGCAGAACACCAGCCAGCAGCTCACCATCCAGGCCCGCACCCAGCTCGCCAATGCGGCCCAGTTCGCCAACGTCATCATCACCACCCGCAACGGCCGCCCGGTCCGGCTCGGCGACGTGGCGAAGGTCATCGATTCGGTCGAGAACGCGCTGACCTCCAGCGCCTATGACGGGATGCCCGCCGTCGTGCTCGCCGTGCAGCGCCAGCCCGATGCCAACACCGTCGAGGTCGTCGATCGCGTCAAGGCGATGCTGCCGGCCTTCTCCGAGCAGATGCCGGCGGCGGCCTCGCTCGCGTTGCTGAACGACCGCTCCAGCTCGATCCGCATGGCCGTCGACGACGTCCAGTTCACGCTGCTCTTGACGATCGTGCTCGTCGTCATGGTGATCTTCGTCTTCCTGCGCCGTCTCGCCGCGACCTTCATCCCGGCAGTGGCGGTGCCGATCTCGATCGTGGCCACGCTGGCCGCGATGTATGCCTTCGGCTTCTCGATCGACAACATCTCGCTGCTGGGCTTGACGCTCTCGGTCGGCCTCGTCGTCGACGACGCCATCGTCATGCTGGAGAACATCGTCCGCCACATGGAGGAGGACGGGCTCTCGGCTTATGACGCGGCATTGAAGGGCTCGTCCGAGATCGGCTTCACCATTATCTCGATCTCGCTCTCGCTGGTTGCCGTCTTCATCCCCGTCCTGCTGATGGGCGGCGTCATCGGCCGCATCTTCAACGAGTTCGCCGTGGTGGTGACGGTCGCGATCCTGGCCTCGGCCTTCGTTTCGCTGACGCTGACGCCGATGCTCTGCTCGCGGCTGCTGGGCGGCTATTCCAAGGAGCACAAGGAGAACGCCTTCGGCCGCATCCTGGAACGCGGCTTCGACGGCCTGCTGCACGGCTATGACAGAGCGCTGACGCTGAGCCTGCGCTTCAAGCCGGTGATGCTGCTCGCCTTCTTCGCCACGCTGGGCCTGAGCGTCTGGCTGCTCCAGAGCGCGCCCAAGGGCTTCTTCCCGCAGGAGGATATCGGCCAGCTCCAGGTTTCGACCGAGGCCAGGCAGGACATTTCCTTCCCGGCGATGAAGGAGCTGCAGGGCCAGGTCGCGGAGGTCTTCCGCAACTCGCCATTCGTCGCCCATGTCGCCTCGACCGTCGGCGGCAGCGCAGGCGCGGCCGGCGCGCTCAATGCCGGCCGGCTCTTCGTCGAACTGAAGCCCCAGAAGGAGCGCCCGCCGCTCCAGGCCGTGCTCGTCGGACTGCGTCGCGATCTCGCAGGGATCCCCGGCATCACCGCCTATATGACGCCCGTCCAGAACCTCAACATCGGCGCGCGCTCGTCGAAGAGCCAGTACCAGCTCGTCGTCCAGGGCCTCGACCAGGCGCTGATGAACGACTGGTCGGTCAGGCTCGCCGACGCCATGACCCGCGACCGCGCCACCTTCGCCGACGTCACGACCGACCTGCAGAACAGCGCCGCCGAGGCGACGCTGGTGGTCGATCGCGACAAGGCGAACCAGTTGAAGATCGGCTCCGATGTCCTTCGTTCGACGCTGTATTCCGGCTTCGGCGTCCGGCAGGTCTCGACCATCTACACCACTGGCGACAGCTATCAGGTCGTGGTCGAGTTCGATCCGAAAGGCGGTTGGTCGGCCGACCGGCTCGACCAGATCCGCATCCGCGCCGGCAACGGCACGCTGATCCCGCTGAGCTCCTTCGCCCATGTCGAGCGCACGGCGGGCCAGCTTACCGTCAACCAGCTTGGCCAGCTCCCGGCGGTGACGATCTCCTACAACCTGCCGGCGGGCGTCGCGCTCGGCGCCAGCGTCACGCGCATCGAGGCCCTGAAGGCCGAGATAAACCTGCCGAAATCCCTGTCCACGACGCTGGCCGGCACGGCCAAGACCTTCCAGGATTCGCTCGCCAATCAGGGCCTGCTGATCATGGGCGCGATCCTGACGATCTACATCGTGCTCGGCATCCTCTATGAGAGCTTCATCCACCCCCTGACCATCCTGACCGGGCTGCCCTCGGCCGCGATCGGCGCGCTGGGGGCGCTCAGGCTCTTTGATCTCGACCTCTCGGTCATCGCCATCATTGGCCTGCTCATGCTGATCGGCATCGTCAAGAAGAACGCGATCATGATGATCGACGTAGCCCTGGTGCTGAAGCGCGAGGGCAAGGAGCCCGAGGCGGCGATCCATCAGGCCTGCGTGATGCGGTTCCGGCCGATCCTGATGACGACGCTGGCGGCGCTGATGGGCACGCTGCCGATCGCGCTCGGAGCCGGCGCCAGCGCCGAACTGCGCCAGCCGCTCGGCATTGCGGTGGTTGGCGGGCTGATGATCTCGCAGGTGCTGACCCTGTTCATCACGCCCGTGCTGTTTCTCTATATGGACAGGCTGGAAAGGCTGTTTACGCGCAAGCAGGTGACCAGTGGTGCAGCGGTGGAGCCGCATCCCGCTCCGGCGGAATAGGCTGCCGTCATTCCGGGGCACGCCGCAGGCGTGAGCCCGGAACCCATAAGCACGGGTCTCGACGATCGAGCCTCAAACCGCCGGGCTCGTCCTGAACGACCTGTGCGTATGGGTTCCGGGCTCTTGGCTTCGCCAAGCCCCGGAATGACGATGGAGCATACCCCGCCACCGGCTTGCTATACGGCCGCAGCACGCCCTGCTCGCCAACTTTATCTCCATCTGCGCAACTTACCCGCGGCACCGCTGCGGCCGACTGGCCAGCCTACCGGTTGCTTGATATCTTCGCGGTATTGGACGGCACTGTTCCAACCGAGGAGATGGACGATGGCGAAGGCCTATTGGGTTGCAACATATCGCTCGGTCGACAACCCCGATGCATTGGCCGCCTATGCCAAGCTCAGCGGACCGGCCATCGTCGCCGGCGGCGGCCGGATCCTCGTGCGGGGAGTGCCGGCGCATGTCTATGAAGACGGGCTGATGCAGCGCACCGTCGTCATCGAGTTCGACAGCGTCGAGCAGGCGATGGCAGCGCATGACAGCGCGGCCTATAAGGAGGCTCTCGTCGCTTTGGCGGGGGGAGCCGAACGGGACATTCGGATCGTCGAGGCGGCCTGAGTTCGAGCTCTGGCAGGGGCCGGATCTGATACCCGCTTGGTCGCTGCCTACTCCACCGCCGGCTTGCTATACGGCCGCAGCACGCCCTGCTCGGCGAAGGTCGAGCGGTTGCTGCCCTGCCGCTTCTTGATCTCGGCGCGCGCCACGGTGCGCAGATGCACCTCGTCGGGGCCGTCGATGAAGCGCAACGCCCGTCCCCAGGAGTAGATGAAGGCGAGCGGCGTATCGTTGGACAGCCCGCCTGCGCCGAAGACCTGCATCGCGCGGTCGGCGATCTTGGTCTGCAGCCGCGTCGCCACCACCTTGATCGCCGAGACCTCGGTGCGCGCGGCCTTGTTGCCATGCCTGTCCATCATCCAGGCGGCGCGCAGGCAGAGCAGCCGCGCCTGGTCGATCTCCATGCGCCCCTCCGCGATCCAGTCCTGGATGTTGGCGTAGTCGGCGAGGTTGCGGCTGAAGGCCTGCCGCTCCAGCGCGCGCTCGACCATCAGTTCGAGCGCGACCTCGCATTGCCCGATCGAGCGCATGCAATGGTGGATGCGGCCCGGACCCAGCCGCGCCTGCGCCAGCGCGAAGCCAGCGCCTTCCTCACCCAGAATGTTGGCGGCCGGCACGCGGACCTGATCGAAATCGGTCTCGGTGTGCCCCTCCGGAGAAAAATGGTTCAGGAGCGGCAAATTGCGCATCACGGTGACGCCCGGCGCATCCATCGGCACCAGGATCATCGAATGACGCTTGTGAGGGTTGGCGTCGGCGGCGAGGTCGGACAGCCCCATCACGATGCAGAACTTGACGTTGGGATGCAGCGCCCCGGTCGTCCACCATTTGCGCCCGGTCACGACGTAATCGTCGCCGTCGCGGATGATCGTGGTCTGGAGATTGGTCGGGTCGGAGGAAGCGACGCCGGGCTCGGTGATGCCGACGCAGGAGCGGATCTCGCCGGCCAGAAGCGGAACGAGCCAGCGCTGCCGCTGCTCGGGCGTGGCGAACATGTGCAGGATTTCCATATTGCCGGTGTCGGGCGCGTTGCAGTTGAACACCTCCGACGACCAGTAGATTCGGCCCATGATCTCGGCGAGCGGGGCGTATTCGAGATTGCTCAGCCGCGTACCAGGCTCGTCGGGCTGCAATGCCGGCAGGAACAGATTCCATAGGCCGGCGGCCTTCGCCTCGGCCTTCAGTCCGTCGATCAGCGCCATCGGATAGCGCCCGGCCTCGACCTCGTGCTTCCAGGCCGCATCGGCCGGCTGGACATGAGCGTCCATGAAATCCTGGAGCTTGGCGCGCAGGTCTTCGACCTTGGCGGAATAGGCGAAATCCATGGTGGTCCTCGTTCAGTTCTGGTCGTCGATCACGGCCTGCGCCCGCAATGCGAAACTTTCCGCCATCGCACCGACCGCGACCGCATTCTCGGCTGCGGCATTGCCCGATCTGGCGCGCGCGGCGATGCCGTCGAGGATGACGGCGAAGCGAAACAGCGAGAAGGCGAGGTGGAAGCGCCCCGGCCCGCCGGCACGGCCTGCCGCGGCGCAATAGCGTTCGATGTACTCGGCCTGCGTCGGAATGCCGAGCGCCTCGGCGTCGAGGCCGACGATGCCTGAATACATCGCCGGCGTCGAATGCCAGGGCAGGCAGGAGAAGGCGGCGTCCGACAACGGATGGCCGAGCGTCGACAGCTCCCAGTCCAGCACGGCGACGATGCGCGGCGCAACCGGCGAAAACATCAGGTTGCCGAGGCGAAAGTCGCCATGGACGATCGTCGTCTCCGCACTCTCGTCGAGATTGTCGCTCAGCCAGTCGACGGCCCGGTCGATCGCGGGGATCTCGCGCGTCTTCGTCTCGCGCCACTGCCCGCCCCAGCGCCTGAGCTGGCGGGCGTAATAATTGCCGGGCTTGCCGAAATCCGAAAGGCCGGCGGCCTGCCAGTCGAAGCGATGCAGCGCAGCCAGCGTCTCCGCCATGGCGAAATACATCGCGCGGCGCTCATCGGGCGTCACGCCGGGCAGGCCGGTGTCGTGGAAGACCCGGCCGTCCAGCCGCTCCATCAGGTAGAACGGCGTCCCGACCACATCGTCCTGCTCATGCAGCAGCAGCACCGGCGGCACCGGCACGTCCGAACCGGCGAGCGCCTTGAGGATGCGGTACTCGCGCTCGACCGCATGGGCGGAGGGCAGCAGCGGTCCCGGCGGCTTTTTGCGCAGGACCAGCCGCGTTCCGGCGTCGGGGTAGGACAGGAAGAAGGTCGGATTGGACTGGCCGCCGCTGATCCGCTCCAGTGTGATCGCGCCGGCGGTCCGGCCGGGGAGGGCCGAACGCAGGAAGGCGTCGAGCCGCTCGGGATCGAATTCGGGAGCGGCTGAGGCGGCTTCGGCTGGCATGGCCGGCATCATCGTGAGGCCGGACGCGCGGGTCAACGCGACGTTCGGCCCATTTGGGCGTCCCATTCTGCAGCCGGAGTAAAAGCCCGCTCGACGCTACGCCGCCCGAAGGCTCGACAGGAACCGCGAGACGAGATCGCTGATCATGCCGGCAGAGGCCTCGACCTGAATCGCTGCGCTGTCGAGCTCGATGGTCATCTTGGTGACGTCGCTGATCGCGTGCCGGGCGGCCTTGGCGGAGAACAGCCCTTCCTGGGTCCGCGACGCGGCCTCCTGCGTGTTGGACGCCATCGCATTGGTCGTGTTCGACTGGATTTGCACCGTCGCCGCGATCGAGGCCGCCGATTCCTCCAGCCGTGCGATCGTCAGGGCGATCGAATTCACATGGGCGACGCAGGATTCGGTCGCCGACTGAACCTGGGCGATCTGGGTCGAGATCTCCGCGGTGGCGCTGGCGGTCTGGTGCGCCAGCGACTTGACCTCTCCCGCCACCACGGCAAAGCCCTTTCCCGCCTCGCCGGCGCGGGCGGCCTCGATCGTGGCGTTCAGCGCAAGCAGGTTTGTCTTCGTCGCAATCTGCTGGATCAGGGTGACGATCGAGCCGATCCGGCCTGTGGCTTCGGCCAGGACGGCGATCGAGGACGTGACTGCGCGTGTGTCGGTGACGGCCTGTCCGGTGATGGCGAAGCTTTGCTGCGCCTCGCTGCTGACATGGTCGAGGGCCCGCACCAGATTGTCCGTCGCTTCCACCGTGCTGCTGATCCGCTGCGTGCATTCGCGCGCCGCATCTTCCGCGGTCGTGGCTTCCCGACCGGCCTGGTCGCTGCGGTGCAGGCTGGTGGCGGCGTATTCGCGCAACGTCGTCGCCGCCGCCTGCAGGCTGGTCGACAATTCCGCGATGTTGCTCTGGAAGGACGAAGCCGCGACATGGAGTTCTTTTTCGCGATGCGTCAGGCCGATCCGGCTCGCGCGCTGATAGCAGGACGTCGCCGCGATCGCATCGCACAGGATCAGCCGCATCAGGGCGGCGGCGTCTTCGACGGCTTTCCTGCCGTTGAAGCGCCGGCGCCGCCCGATCTCGGTGAACAGGGGATCGACGAGCCGCAGTGCCGTTCCCAGCCGCGTCCGGATGCCCATCGCATCGCCGAATTCGGTCTGAGCCGCGTCGGTGAGTTCGGACAGGTAATCCGCGTCGAACCGGGCCTCGAACAAGGTGCGGAAATGCTGGCCTTCCGCGGCGACGACTTCAGGCCTGTGCTGTTCGACATGAGGTTTCATGTCGGCCACCGAGCGCTCGAGATGATCGCAATAATCATGGCACGCCGCGGCGGCGTGCGTTGACACGATCGGCAAAAGTGACCGCGCGACGGCACGCGACTGCGCATCGACATGCGATGCGTTCAGGAGCCGCTCGATCGCGTCGCGCGTAATGGCGACCGGCTTAGCGTCCGATGAATCTGTCTTCGGATAGGTGACCAAGGCTGCCGCGATCTGTGGGTTTGCGCTGCAGCAAAGGTCCCATGAATATGTTAACGAAAATCAGTGGAGGAATGCGCGTTTTTTAGGCCGCATCCAGCCCATACAGCGAATGCAGCGTCCGCACAGCGAGTTCGGTATAGGCTGCGTCGATCAGCACCGAGAACTTGATTTCCGAGGTGGTGATTGCGCGAATGTTGATGCCCTTCTCGGCCAGCGCCCGGAAGGCGAGCGCCGCGACGCCGGCATGGCTCCTCATGCCCACCCCGATCGCCGAGACCTTGACCACGTCGGTCGCGCCCTGCAGCGCCTGATAGGCGATCTCGGCGTGCCGGCTCTCGAGCAGGCTCTTGGCCCGCTCGTAATCGGCGGTGGGCACGGTGAAGGTGATGTCGGTTGTCGCCTGGTCGTCGGAGACGACCTGGATGATCATGTCGACATTGATGTTGGCATCGGCGAGCGGGCCGAAGATGGTCGCAGCCACTCCCGGCTTGTCGGCGACGCGCCGGAGGGTGATCTGGGCTTCGTCGCGCGAGAACGCGATGCCGGTAACGATCTGCTGTTCCACGATGTCGTCCTCGTCGCAGATGAGGGTGCCGGATTGGGGATTGTCTGGGTCGTCGAAGGAGGAGCGTACATAGGTCGGCACGCGCTGGGTCATCGCGATCTCGACCGAGCGCACCTGCAGCACCTTGGAGCCGAGCGAGGCCATCTCCAGCATCTCCTCGAAGGAGACGCGGTCCATGCGGCGGGCCTTCTGCACCACGCGTGGATCGGTGGTGTAGACGCCGTCCACATCGGTGTAGATGTCGCAGCGGTCGGCCTTGAGCCCGGCCGCCAGCGCGACCGCGCTGGTATCCGAGCCGCCGCGCCCGAGCGTGACGATGCGGCCGCTTGCCTTGTGGATGCCCTGGAAGCCGGAGCAGACGGCGATCTCGCGGTTCTTCGCGAAGCCGGCGAGAATGGCCGTGCCGTCGACGCCCTCGATCCGCGACGAGCCATGCGCGTCCGAACCGTAGAGCGGAATCTGCCAGCCCTGCCATGAGCGGGCCGGCAGGCCAAGTTCCTGCAGCGCGATCGCCATCAGCCCCGACGTGACCTGCTCGCCCGAGGCGACGACGACATCGTATTCGGCCCGGTCGTAGAGCGGCGACGCCTCCTTGCACCAGGCGACGAGTTCGTTGGTCTTGCCCGACATCGCAGAGACCACGACCGCGACCTCGTTGCCGGCATCGAACTCGCGTTTGACATGGCGGGCGGCGTTCCGGATGCGCTCGACTGTCGCGACGGAGGTTCCGCCGAATTTCATCACCAGACGGGCCATGGCGGTCCAGAGGCTCTCGTAAATCGATTGTCCCGCGGTCCGGGACGAAGGGTCGCCCTCGCGCCTGGCGCGGGGCCGGTGTAGATGACGGGCAGAGGCCGGACTGTCAATGCGACGCCAGGCCTGCCGGCGATCGAGAAGCCTGCCGGCTATCGAGAAGGAACCATGCCATGGCGGCAACGGCCCAGCGCGAAGGCTCCACCATCGACCCCGCCGAGGTCGCGCGCTTCGATGCCATCGCAAAAACCTGGTGGGACCCGAAGGGACCCATGGCGGTGCTGCACAAGTTCAATCCGGTACGCCTCGGCTTCATCCGCGACCTCGCCTGCGACCGCTTCGGGCGCGATCCTCGATCGCTGCGGTCGCTGGACGGGCTGACATTGGTCGACATCGGCTGCGGCGGCGGCGTGCTGTCGGAACCGCTGGCACGGCTGGGCGCGCAGGTGACGGGACTGGATCCCGCCCCGACCAATATCGCGGTCGCCGCCGCCCATGCCGAAAAAAGCGGTCTCGCGATCGACTATCGCGAGGAGACGATCGAGGCGCTGGTCGCCGAGGGCAAGACCTTCGACATCGTGCTGGCCATGGAGGTCGTCGAGCATGTCGCCGATGTCGAAGCCTTCGTCGCGGCCTGCTGCGCAGCGGTCAAGCCGGGCGGAGTGCTCGTCATGGCGACGTTGAACCGGACGCTGAAATCCTATGCGCTTGCCATCGTCGGCGCCGAATACGTCCTGCGCTGGCTGCCGCGCGGCACGCATGACTGGAACAAATTCGTGACGCCGGATGAACTTGGACAGGCGATCGAAGCGAATGGACTGGATCTCGGCGAGAGCACCGGCGTGGTCTACAACCCCCTGACAGACCGCTGGTCGACCGCCCGCGACACGGACGTCAACTACATGCTGGCGGCGAGCCGGCGGGGCTGAAGTCGGACAATTTTCGCGGGAAATCCCCGTTGTCATTCCGGGGCTTCGCGTAGCGAAGAGCCCGGAACCCATACGCACTCGGCGCTTCTAGAAAAGCGACCAATGTAGATGCCGTTGTCGGCATCACCGGTGTTTATGGGTGCCGGGCTCGACCCTGCAGGTCGCCCCGGAATGACGCTGGCGGTTCTTGAGTCAACTCCATACGCGCGGGCACCAGGGATCCACCGCCGCCGGATCCTCCAAGAGCCTCAAAGCCTTGCCTCGTTTCGCTCCATGGCGCGCGATGCTGTCGACTTGGGCATACCGTGCAATTCACGTCTGCCCCATGAGACTATCGCGTCGCTTGGCGAACTCGGCTTCGACCTCTTCATTCGATCGACCGCGGCCCGCTTGCATGGAGGCGCGCGCGATCTCGACCTTGCGGCGCAGGAACGCGTCATAGTCCCGCGCCTCGCGCTGACGCTCGATGAATTCGCGCATGAGTTCCCGCACCACCTGCGAGGCCGGGCGATGGCTGGCTTCGGCTTCGGCCATGAAGGCGTCGCGCAGCTCCGGTTCCAGCTTCATCGTGAAGACGGCTTCCTTGGACATGTTCGGGAACTCTCATGGTTCAAATGCTGAGGAAGTATATACGTTATCATGACGAACACAATCTGGCATTCCGCCCCGGTTGTTGCGTTGCAGTATGGTCCAAAGGGGGATGGCGCAGCGCAGCATTGCATTGCATCATCATGCCCGTAGTCGAGGCATCTCCGAGCGTGCAGGATAAGCCGCCGGCCATAGAAACGGGAGACGATGATGTCGAAGCCGCAGACGCAGCCGCCGCTCAAGGACCTCTACGAACTGACCGAACTGCCCCCGCTGGGCCATGTCCCGGCCAACATGTACGCCTGGGCGATCCGGCGCGACCGCCACGGTCCGCCGCTCGACAGCTTTCAGGTCGAGGTCGTGCCGACCTGGACGATCGGCGAAGAGGAAGTGCTGCTCCTCGTGATGGCCGGCGGCGTCAACTACAACGGCATCTGGGCGGGGCTGGGCCAGCCGATCTCGCCCTTCGACGTCCACAAGGGCACGCTGCACATCGCCGGCTCGGACTGCTCCGGCATCGTCTGGGCGGTCGGCTCCAAGGTGAAGCGCTGGAAGGTCGGCGACGAGGTCATCGTCCATTGCAACCAGGACGATGGCGACGACGAGGAGTGCAATGGCGGCGATCCGATGTTCTCGTCCAGCCAGCGCATCTGGGGCTATGAGACGCCCGATGGCTCCTTCGCCCAGTTCTGCCGGGTCCAGTCGCGCCAGCTGATGCTGAAGCCGAAGCACCTCGCCTGGGAGGAGGCCGCCTGCTACACGCTGACTCTGGCGACCGCCTACCGCATGTTGTTCGGCCACGCCCCTCACACGATCAAGCCCGGCGACAACGTCCTGATCTGGGGCGCCTCGGGCGGTCTCGGCGTCTTCGGCGTCCAGCTCTGCGCGGCGTCCGGCGCCAACGCGATCGGCGTGATCTCGGATGAGACCAAGCGCGATTACGTGCTGGGGCTCGGCGCCAAGGGCGTGATCAACCGCAAGGATTTCAACTGCTGGGGCCAGATGCCCAAGGTCAACTCCCCTGAATACAACGACTGGACCAAGGAGGCCCGCAAGTTCGGCAAGGCGATCTGGGACATCACCGGCAAGAAGGACGTCGACATCGTCTTCGAGCATCCCGGCGAAGCGACCTTCCCGGTCTCATGCCTCGTCGCCAAGCGCGGCGGCATGATCGTCTTCTGCGCCGGCACCTCGGGCTTCAACATCACCTTCGACGCCCGCTATGTCTGGATGCGGCAGAAGCGCGTCCAGGGCTCGCATTTCGCCCATCTTAAGCAGGCGAGCGCCGCCAACCAGTTCGTCATCGATCGCCGTATCGACCCCTGCATGTCCGAGGTCTTCCCCTGGGACAAGATCCCGCTCGCCCATCAGAAGATGTGGAAGAACGAGCATGCGCCCGGCAACATGGCCGTGCTGGTGACCGCCCCGCGTACCGGACTGCGCACTTACGAGGATGTGGCGGAGGCCCTCGCCGTCTGATCGCGCAGCGCCAGCCTGTCGAATTGCGGAACTTTCGCGGCCCGTCTTCGTTCGGATTTTGCTCCCTGCACGATGCAGGGAGGCCGCCGGCTTTCGGACGGCTTTTGAATTGGAGGGGGACGACCATGGGCATCATCTGGACGATCGTGATTGGATTTCTGGCCGGCGTGGTCGCAAAGTTCATTTCGCCCGGGTCTAACGAGCCCTCCGGGTTCATTCTGACGACCATCCTCGGCATCGTCGGGGCGGTGGTCGCGACTTATCTCGGTCAGGCGCTGGGCTGGTACACGCCCGGACAGGGCGCCGGGTTCATTGGCGCGGTTATCGGCGCCATCGTCGTTCTGGTCGTCTGGTCGATGCTCAGCCGCAGAAGCACCTGATCGCCCGCAATTCAAATGATCCGTAATCCTGGAGGTTTTCGATGAGCAACAACGGATTTCCGTCGATGACGGCACTGCTCGGTCTGCTTGCCGTCGCGGGATACCAAAATCGCGACAAGTTGGCGGAATGGTTCGGCAACGCGCAGTCCGGCCAGGTGCCGGCTGGTGCGCCGCCCGGCCTCGACAAGGTAGTAGGCAACGGCCCCGCGATCGGAGCAGGCGGCATCGGCGGCATGCTCGGTGGCGGACTGCAGGAATTGATCGAACGCTTCCGCCAGGGCGGGCGTGGTGAGACCGCCGATTCATGGGTCAAGGCCGGGCCCAACCAGCCGATCGAAGCGCCCGACCTCGAACAGGCCCTCGGCCCCGACGTCCTTGCCGACCTGGAGCAGCGGACAGGCCTTTCGCGAGACGAACTGTTGACGCGATTGTCCAGGGATCTCCCTGATGCGGTCGATCGCTATACTCCGGACGGGCGTGTCGCGGCCTGAGCGGCATTGCCACTAAAGCAACATCCGATCGCCGCCGCGGCTCTGCCCGCGGTGGCGATTTCGTTGCGGTCAGCCCTGCACAACGAGGACGTTTCCAAGCGGGCTTGCATTCACGATGCGAAACACTTAATCGAACGGTAAAGTAACAGCCGTTCGAGACCGTCATGCTCCCCGTGCTCTACGCTCACCCGTTCTCGTCCTACTGCCAGAAAGTGCTCGTCGCGCTGTATGAGAACGCGACACCGTTCACCTACCGCACGCTGGACTTCGAAGACCCCGCGGCAGGCAGGGAACTCGAAGCGCTCTGGCCTCTCAAGCGCTTTCCGGTGCTGGTCGACAACGGCGAGACCGTGCTCGAATCCAGCGTGATCATCGAGCATCTCGAGCTGCGCCATCCCGGACCCGTCAGACTGCTTCCAGGTGACCCCAAGGCAGCGCTGGCCATCCGCACGATGGATCGCTTCTTCGATAATTACGTCATGACGCCGATGCAGAAGATCGTCTTCGACCATATTCGGCAGCCGCAGGATCGCGACCCGCAAGGCGTGGCCGAGGCGCGCGCGATGCTCGATTCTGCCTATCGCTGGCTCGATGGCGAGATCGCATCCCGGCAATGGGCGTGCGGCGAGGCCTTTTCGCTGGCCGATTGCGCGGCTGCGCCTTCGCTGTTCTATGCAGACTGGGTGCACGAGATCGACAAGGCCTATCCGCATACGCGCGCCTATAGGGCCCGCCTGCTTGCGCGGCCGTCCTTTGCGCGTGCCGTGGACGAGGGGCGACCCTATCGCTCGTTCTTTCCGCCAGGAGCGCCCGACCGCGACTGAGCGGCCCCCAGAGCCGTCCATCCTGCGTGACATGGCGGGCGGGCGTTGGCGCCCTGTCGGACGGCGCGGCACAGATGTAGAAGATCGCCGCAAAGGCGAACAATGCTGACATCTCCGCTCTTCCTGCGCGCCGTCCCGCTGATCTTCACCTTTCTCTGGTCTTCGGGCTGGGTGGTGGCGGGCTATTCGGCGCTCTATGCCGATCCGTTGACGTTCCTCGTCGTCCGTTATGGCTGTGCCGCCGTGCTCATCGCGGCGCTCGCTATTGTCATAGGCGCGCCCTGGCCGAAGGGCAGACGAGCCCTGCTCGATTGCGTGGTGACCGGCCTGCTGCTGCACGCGGCCTATCTCGGCGGCGTCTGGTGGGCGGTCAGGCATGGGTTGCCCGCCGGCATCTCCGGCCTGATCGCAGGCCTGCAGCCAATCCTGACGGCCCTGCTCGCGCCCCTGCTCGTCGGCGAACTGATTTCCCGCATCCGCTGGCTCGGCATCCTGTGCGGCTTCGTGGGGATCGCGCTGGTACTGGAGCCCAAGATCGCCGGTGTCGAGCCGGCCGCGCTGTGGGCGGTGCTGATCCCCGTCGTGATCAACGTCGGAGGCATGTTCGCCGTGACCTTGGGCTCCTTCTACCAGAAAGCCCGCATCGTTACCGGCGACCTGCGCACCGTCACCGCCGTCCAGTACATCGTCGCGTTTCTGGTGACCTTGCCCTTCGCCTGGGCGCTGGAGCCGATGCGTATCGAGTGGAACCTGACCATGGTTCTCGTGCTGGCCTGGTCGGTGCTCGCGCTGTCGTTGGGCGGCATCGGGCTCTATTTGATGATGATACGGCGCGGGGCCGTCTCGCGCGTCTCGACCTTCCTTTATCTCGTCCCGGCTTTGGTCGCGGTCGAGGCCTGGATCCTCTTCGGCGAGGCGCTGACGGCGATCCAGATCGCCGGCATGGCGGTGACGATCCTCGGGGTGGTGCTGGCGAGCCGGAAGTAGGCCTCACCCGAAAGACGGCTTTTCGTCCCTTCGCTGTTCGGCCTATGCTGCGTCGCAACACGGGGAGAACAACCATGAGCGCCAACGCCGCCCTGCAGTCGCCGACGCCCGCCACCGCCATCGCACTGATCGCCGCCGCCCTGCCGGGTTTCGAGGTTCTGCTCGAACAGGCCATCGCCGCCGTCCGCGAGAAGGTGCTCGTCGACGGCAAGATCTCGGCCGCAAGGCTCGAGGCCGAGCAGCACGCCGCTCACGGCCTGTCCTGGCTCGCGACCTATGTCATGGCCCTGCGCGAAATGAAGGCCTATGGCGAGCGCCTGCTGGCCGAGGACCGTTACGGCGCGACCGAGGATTACTGCATCAGGATCGGTGCCGGCGAATACGCCGCCCAGATATTCGGCGGCATCCCGATGAGCCAGGGCGAGATCGTGAGGCTCGGCGCACTCGGTCTCTCGGCCAAAGCGATCGCCGACGCCCGCACGGAGGCCGCAGAGGCCCTGATCGCGCAGGGCAACACACCGGAGAACCGCGCTCGCCTGGTCTCGCTCTTCAGCCAGAACCATGGCCTGATCAGCGTCGGCGATCCCGGCCTCGACGAGACACTGGAGGCGATCCGCACGGAGATGCGCCGCTTCTGCGCCGCCGAGGTGACGCCCCATGCCCATGAATGGCACCTCCAGAACGAGTACATCCCGATGGCGGTCGTCGAGAAGATGGCCGAACTCGGCGTCTTCGGCCTGACCATCCCCGAGGAATACGGCGGCATGGGCCTGACCAAGGTCTCGATGTGCGTCGTCTCGGAAGAGCTTTCCCGCGGCTATATCGGCGTCGGCTCGCTCGGCACACGCTCCGAGATCGCGGCCGAACTCATCCTCTGCGGCGGCACCGACGAACAGAAGCAGAAATGGCTGCCGAAGCTCGCAGCCGGCGAGGTGCTGCCGACCGCCGTCTTCACCGAGCCCAACACCGGCTCCGACCTCGCCAGCTTGCGCACCAAGGCGGTGAAGATAGGCGAGGGGGATGCGGCCGTCTGGAAGGTCTCCGGCAACAAGACCTGGATCACCCATCCCGTCCGCGCCGACATCATGACGCTGCTGGTCCGCACCGACCCGGACGCCGCCGGCTATCGCGGCCTCTCCATGCTGATCGCCGAAAAGCCGCGCGGCACCGACGAGGACCCGTTCCCGGTCTCAGGCCTCACCGGCGGCGAGATCGAGGTGCTCGGCTATCGCGGCATGAAGGAATACGAACTCGCCTTCGACGGTTTCGAGGTGAAGACGGAAAACCTGCTCGGCGGCGTCGAGGGCCAGGGCTTCAAGCAGTTGATGCAGACCTTCGAGGCGGCCCGCATCCAGACGGCGGCACGCGCGGTGGGCGTCGCGCAATCGGCCTTCGATCTTGGGCTGAAATATGCCCAGGACCGCATCCAGTTCGGCAAACCGCTGATCGCCTTCCCGCGTGTCGCCGACAAGCTCGCCATGATGGCGGTGGAAATCCTGATCGCCCGCCAGCTGACCTATTTCGCCGCCCGCGAGAAGGACGCCGAGCGCCGCTGCGATCTGGAGGCCGGTATGGCAAAACTGCTGGGCGCCCGCGTCGCCTGGGCCGCGGCCGACAACGCCCTGCAGATCCATGGCGGTAACGGCTTCGCTCTGGAATACGCCATCAGCCGCGTCCTCTGCGACGCCCGCATCCTGAACATCTTTGAGGGCGCGGCGGAGATCCAGGCGCAGGTGATCGCACGGAGATTGGTGGAGGGGTAAGCAGGTTTCGACGCGTCTGAGGCATTGGACGGTCAATGTCTGGCGATGGGAGTTGGCCCTGTCCGGACTTCAATAATGTCCGCTGCGGGGCGTCTCGGTTCACGAGCGAATCAACGGTGAGGCCATGATCCGCGTCGCAATGGTCAGCCTCTTGCGTCGTGCCAGCCACTGCGCTCAGTCTCAAACGGACTCTGAGGCGGCCGAGGCGCCTTGTCGTCAGCGAAAGAGGTTCGGGGGCAGCGGCGGCTCCGCATTGAGCAGCGTGATCGTCACCCGTCGGTTCGGCGCGAGGTAGGGATTGTCGGGGGAGACCGGCTCGGTGTCGGCGCGTCCCGCCACGGAAACGAAGCCGTCGCTGGGGAGCCCGGCACCCGACAGGATCTCGAACACGGCGAGCGCGCGCCCGGTGGTGAGGCTCCAGGGTTCGACGGCCCGCACCGAGCCCGGGCGCGCGGCGGCCGTATGGCCGGTGACGGACAGGCGGTTGGGCAGCCGGCGCAGGGTGGGCGCGATCGCCTCCAGCACGAGACGGGTGCGCTCGTAGGGCTGGACCGAGCCCTCGGGGAACATGGAGCGGCCGTCCTGGTCCACGAGGGAAACGTCTACCCCATCCTTGGTCGGCTCGATCACGATGTTGCGCGACAGCTCGGCAATTTCGGGCATCTTCTGGAGCGCCTGACGGATGCTGGCTATGGCGCTGTGGTTGGCCTGCTCGTTGGCAGCCGGGCGGCTGACCTCGCGGTCGTTGGCGCGGCCCAAGCTGGTCCGTTGCGCTCCGTCCTCCTGCTTGGTGGTGCCCTTCGCCGTGTCGCGGGGCGCCGAAGACTTTTTGCCTGACGTGTCCAGGGCGGTGCCCATCAGCATGCCGCCAGCGCCACTGGCGCTGGGACTCAGAGCAGTCGTCGGCGCGAAGTATTCCGCAAGGCCGTTCTTCTGCTCCTGCGTCGTCATGCTGATCAGCCACATCAGCAGAAAGAACGCCATCATGGCGGTCACGAAGTCCGCATAGGCGATCTTCCAGGCCCCGCCGTGGTGCGCATGAGCGGCCTTCTTGACCTTCTTGATGATAATCGGCTGGATAGGCTTGTCCATCGAGTTCCTACTGGAGGTTGGATCAGATCTAGGCGGGCAGAGCGGCGGTTGCCGCTTCCACTTCGCTGAAGGTCGGGCGGACGTCGCTCATCAGAGCCTTGCGGGCAAATTCTACCGCCATCACCGGCGGCTGGCCGCTGATATGGGCGAGGAGGCCCGCCTTGAGTGAAAGGTAGTACTTGGATTCCGCCTCGAAGAGGCCCTTGAGCGACTGCGCCATGGGCCCGAAGAAGCCGTAGGCGACGAAGACGCCGAAGAAGGTGCCTACGAGCGCGCCGCCGATCAGATGTCCCAGCACCTCCGGCGGCTCTTTGATCGCCCCCATCGTCTTGATCACGCCGAGCACGGCGGCGACGATGCCGAGCGCCGGTGTTCCGTCGGCGAGCGACTGCATGGCCGAAACGAGACGCTCCTGCTCCTGGTGGTGCGTTTCCAGTTCCTCGTCCATGAGCGCGTCTATCTCGTGAACGTTGTTGGCGCCAAGCGACACCATGCGCATGTAGTCGCAGACGAACTCGACCGCATGATGGTTCGCTGCAAAAGTCGGGAAGGCGTTGAACAGCGTCGACTCGCTCGGACTTTCAATGTGCTGCTCGATCGCGAGCAGGCCCTTCTGCCTCACAAGCTTGTACAATGAATACTGCATCCCCAGCAGTTCGACATAGCATTTCTGCTTGTACTTGGGGCCCTTCACGAGCATGCCGAGCATGGAGGGCACGGCCTTGAGCACCGGCGCGGGGTTGCCGATGATGAAGGCACCGATCGCTGCACCGAGAATGATAACATACTCGTACGGCTGCCAAAGGACCTCGAGGTGGCCACCCATAGCCGCGTAGCTGCCGAAGACGCAGACGAAGACGATGATTGTGCCGACGATCAGCCGCATGGTTTGCCACTCTTGCGCCGCAGCAGGTACAGCCCGCGCGAAGCCACTACTGATCCGAATGACCGATCAAGGTTAACGGCGAGTTTAGAACCATTGGCCCGCAGGTTTGTAAGCGTCGTCCTCCGGCCACGGCTTTGAGGCCTGGGGAGGCAGGGTAGGCCTAGCAACACCCTATTGACACGGGGTGTCGGAGAACAAATAATGAACAGATTATGATCCTGGGGAGGTGAAAATGTCGATGGAGCTTTGGGTTGCGCTGCCGGCCGGAGAGGTCGTCACGGCAGCGGGGATTGTGACCGGGGCGCGAAGCCTGGGCTTCGAGCTCGATCTGCCCGACGCGATGGAGTTCGACGATCTCGACGGCTTTCTCCCGAGCGGCCTCGCCGGCGAGCGGGCAGGCGCCGAAATCCAGATCGTCGATCCCTTGCGCGACCCGGACATGGCCGAGGCCTTCGGCGAGCGCGCGGGCTCGATCGCACGCATCGTCGCGTTCTCCTGGGGCGGCAGCTTCCTCGAAGGCGCTTTCGCATTCGTGTTCGCCGCAGCCCTGGTCGCCGGCCATGACGGCGTCTGTTTCGATCCTGAAGCGGGTGAGATTGTCAGCGTCGAACGCATCGTCGAGACCGCGCATGGCCTTCTTGAGGCGCAGCGCAGTACGCCGGTCGGCTAGGCCGCTGCGCGTCTCGTCATCCCTTCAGCCGATACTTGGCAAATCCCTCGCCGCCATCGCCCACGGCCTCTGCCTTCAATCCTTCCGGCAGCTTGCCGGCCGCGGCAGGCGAGGTCACGAAGGTCACGTTTACCCCAGCCGGCAGGGGGGCAAGCGACCAGTTGCCGTCGGCCTTCGGCTCGATCGTCTTCTTGTCGAGGATGTAGCGCACGATCACGTCGCGGTTGAGATCGGGCGCTTCCAACACCACCGTCGTCTTGGTGCCGGGGAAATTGCCGCCGCCCGAGGCGCGATAATTGTTGGTCACGACGATGAATTGCGCGCTCTCGTCGATCGGCTGGCCCTCGAAGGCGAGATCGATGATCCTGTGCGCTTGCGGAGCAATCAGCTTGCCGTCGCTATCATAGCGCGAGGCTTGCGTCACATCGATATGGTAGGTCACGCCGTCGATCACGTCGAAGTTGAAGGCCGGGAAGCCGGGATTGATCAGCGGCTGTTCATCGGTTTTGGCCGGATCGATGCGGTTGAAGATGCCCGCCGATCGCTCCAGCCATTCACGCAGCTGCGCGCCCGTCACCTTCACGATCTGCACGGTATTCGGGTAGAGATAGATGTCGGCGATGTTCTTCAGCGCCAGCGGTCCCGCCGGAATATCGGTGAAGAAAGCCGGCCCCGCCCGACCGCCCGATTTGAACGGCGCCGCCGCCGATAGCACCGGCAGCGCCTTCCACTGCGTCTGCGCCATCAGCCCCTTACCATAGGCAATCTGCGCCTCGGCGACGATCTGCACTGACGGATCGTCGGCCACCAGCGCGAAGAAGCTGTTGATCGGCGAGGCGGTCGCGCCGACCGGCTCGCGCATATAGATCAGCGTCGCCTCGTGGTCGGCCTTGACGGCGGCCAGCACCGAGGGCTCGGCCGCCGCTTTCGGCACGATCTTTCGGTCGGGCGTGCGCTCGTAGATCGGCTTCGGCTCGACCTTGAAATCGGCGATGCGCCAGCGCTCGCCGTGCTTCTCCAGGTCGAGGTCGAGGATGCCGAGATGCGAGCCCCAGAAGCCGGGCTGGCAGGCCGGCTTGCCATGCAGCGAGCCCCTGACGTTGTCGACCCCGGCAATCCCGTCGAAGGCCTTGCCGCCGGGGAAGACGAGATGCTGGTGTCCGGTCAGGATGACGTCGATTCCGTCGAGCTTCGCCAGATACAGCGCCGCATTCTCCTCCATGCCCTTGCGCTCGCCGCCGGCGATGCCGGAATGGCACAAGGCGATGACGATGTCGGGCGTCGATTTCATCAGCTCTGGCAGATGCTTGCTCGCCGCATCGACGATGTCGGTGGCGACCAGCTTGCCGTCGAGATTGGCCTTGTCCCATTGCATGATCTGCGGCGGCACGAAGCCGATCACGCCGATCTTGAGGATGTGCTTCTGGCCGGCCTCGTCCTCGAAGCTCTGCTCGAACAGCCGCCAGGGATCGACCAGCGGCGCCCCGCCGACCCGCTCGACATTGGCGCAGACCAGCGGGAACTCGGCCTTGGCCAGGCCGTTTTCGAGGAACTCCAGCCCGTAGTTGAATTCGTGGTTGCCGAGCGTGCCGCAGGCATAGGGCAGGGCGTTCATCGCGGCGATGATCGGGTGCGTCTCGCTGGCCTTCAGCCCCTTCTTGTAGGCGATGTAGTCGCCCAGCGAGGAGCCCTGCAGGAAGTCGCCATTGTCGAACAGCAGGCTGTTCTTCGCCTCGGCCTGTGCCGCCTTGATCAGCGTCGCGGTCTTGGCGAGCCCGACCGTATCGTCGGCCGCATCGCGGAAATAATCATAAGGCACGACATTGACGTGCAGATCGGTGGTTTCCAGCAATCGCAGTTTCATCCGCGCCGGCGCCTGCGCTGCGAGCCCGGAGGGCAGGGCGGCACTGGCCGCGATGACGGCGCCCGCCTTCAGCGTGTCGCGGCGGTTGAACTGCGTGTCGCCTGCCATCGTATGGGCTCCTGATCATGCGGATAGCGCTGCTAAAACGCTAGCACTGCGGCAGGCTCATGACACGCCGAAGATGCGGGCAGGATCATGCCGGCCGCCCGGCTTTATCGATCTCCGATCGAGCGAAGGGGGATTGCCCCGGTCCTTCAGGCAGGTGCATCTTTGGGAAGGCCGGGCTCATCGCAGGACCGTAGCAGGCGGTCGGCCCGCCCCATCGACAAGACGACCGGCGGGCAACGCCGGACCCATCCCTCAGGAGGAATTGCCATGCCCAGCCATTCGATCGTCGTACCCGGGTCCAGCCGCCGCGGCTTTCTGGGCGGTGCCGCCGCGCTCGCTGCCGGCGCGGCCCTCCCGCTCGGTTCGCAGGCGTTCGCCAAGGCTCCGCTCGCGAAGGATCAGGCGCCGTATTTCTACCGCTTCGGCCTCGGCCAGGCCGAGGTCACCGTCGTCTCCGACGGGCCGCTTCCGCTCGGCGATCCCGGCACAAATTTCGTCGGCGTGCCGAAGGAGACCGTCTACAAGATGCTCGAGACGAGCTTCCTGCCGAAGGACAACGTCGTTCTGGAGCAGAACATCCCGATCGTGAATTTCGGTGACCGGCTCGTCATGTTCGACACCGGCATGGGCTTCTCGAAGGCCTTCGGCCCGACGACGGGGCGCCTGCTCGCGAGCATGAAAGAGGCCGGAATCGCGCCTGCCGACATCGACGCCATCGTTTGCAGCCATGCCCATATCGATCATATCGGCGGCATCTGCAGTGCCGAGGGCAAGGCGAACTTCCCGAACGCGCAGATCTATCTCAGCCAGACCGATCTCGACTTCTGGACCGATGAGAGCAAGCTCGGCGGGCCGCTCAAGGCTTTTGTCGAGCACGCCCGCAAAAACCTGATGCCGGTGCGCGACAGGATCGTGTTCTTCAAAGACGAGCAGGAGTTCTTGCCGGGCGTTACCGCGATCGCCGCGCCCGGGCACACGGCCGGCCATCACATCTTCAACGTCAGTTCAGGCGGGAAATCCTTCGCCTTCCTCGGCGATCTGACCCATCACGCAGTGCTGCTCACCGAAAATCCACGCCTCGAATTCGCCTATGACAGCGATCCCAAACAGGCGGTGCAGTCGCGTGTGCGCCTGCTGACCTCGCTGGCCGAGAACAAGACGCCGGTGATGTCCTATCACTTCGCCTGGCCGGGTTTCGGCAATCTCGCCAAGGCAGGCGATGGCTTCCGCTATTATGCCGCGCCGATGGATATGCTGCGGGGCTGACGCTTAACTCCTCAGAGGACGCGGCACCGTCATGGGTCGCGCCCATGCGCTTGCGCCGCTCGCCCGACCGCACCGAAGCCGGAATAGCCGCGTTTTCCCTCGACTGGCCCGAAGAGCTGCCGCATTGCGCGGTTCTTCGGGCCGAAGACCGTCCTTCAGTATGATCCGATGCCGCCCGATGGCGGCGGCAGGTTGCCCCGTCGGCCTTTCGTCAGTGAATCCGGATTCACTCTGAACGCGTCGCAGAGCCAGTTGAGGTAGGCCGGGAGCAGCAGTGCGATGACACGCATGGTAGCCTCCATCGTTCCGAAGCCCGATGCTATCACAAAAAAGATCCGTGCTCTCCGGCTTTTGGCAGAATGGCTCAAGCCTTCGACCACACGGCCAGCTCGTACCCGTCAGGGTCGGAGAAATGGAACCGCCGGCCGCCCGGGAAGTCGAAGACCGGCTTGACGATGGTGCCGCCGGCCGCCTCGATCGCTGCCTGCGTCACGGCGAGATCGTCGGCATAGAGGATCACCAGCGGCCCGCCGGGCTGCGGCACGCCTTGTGTCGTGAAGCCGCCCTCCAGCCGCCCGTCGGCGAAAGCGCAATACTCCGGACCGTAATCCGTCATCGTCCAGCCGAAGGCCGCAGCGTAGAAGTCGCGCGCCCGCGCCAGGTCGGCGACGACGAATTCGATATAGTCGATGCGCCGGTTGTTGGCCGAAGCGGTCATGTCGTGTTCCCCTTCTTTTGTCTCGACGATAAGCCCGATCCCGCCGCTGATCCTTGGCTGGAGTGTGTGGTCGAGCAGGCACAGACCCGCCTTGTTCGATCCTGCTCGGCCCTGTAGCGGGTTGGCAAGGGCAGGGCGTTCCGCGCATGCTCCGCGCAACGACATGAAATGACAGGGGCGAAACGCATGCCGACCACGACCGAAACCCTGCGCGACGCGCTGGTCGCCGCCCGACGCGACAAGTCGCTGTTGCCTCTGGCGAGCCTGCCCATTCCCGCTTCGCTGCGGGAAGGTTTCGACGTACAGGCCGCCGTTGCCCGGAATCTGGGTCATGTCGAGGCCGGCTGGAAGGTCGCGATCGCGGCGGACGGCACGGCGGTGGCCGGGCTCATGCCGGGGCCCTGGCTGAAACCCGGCGACACCTATCACGGCGCCATCGGCGCCGAACTGCGCGTCGAGATCGAGCTCGGCCTGCGGCTCGGCCGCGACGTGCCGCGGCGTCCCGGTCAGCCCTACAGCCGCGCCGAATTGCTGGCCTGCTGCGACAAGGCCTTCCTCGGCATCGAGATCGTCGAGAGCCGCCTCGCCGATTGGTCCGGCAATGTCGCCTTCCCGCTCTGGCTGGGCGATGCGATGGGCCATGGCGGCTACGTCATCGGCCCCGATCTCGACATCAAGGTGCTCGATGACGTCAGCGGGCTGACCTGCTTCATCGCCCTCAATGGCGTAACGCTCTACGACCAGCCGGCCGTGCACGCCAACGGCGATCCGATGACGCCATTTCTTGCATGGGCCAACTGCAAGGACGAGTTTATGGGCGGACTTCGCGCCGGCCAGATCGTCACCACCGGCAGCCTGTGCGGTGGCGTCCTCTCACCGGGCAAGGGCGAAATCTTAACCCGTCTCAGCCCCCTGGCGGATGTATCCTTGACCCTGCGCTGATCGGGCGTCGTGGCTCCGCGCCTGCCGCGATCACGATCGGAACAAATTTAGACGATACCTGTTGGACGAGCAGTGGCGTTGCCTGGAGGACGAATGCGGTTGCGGCGGATCACGACCCGCATTCTTGCGGGTGGGGGCGCGGTGGCGACCCTTCTGGTGGTCCAGGCGCTGCCGGCTCAGGCGTTCGACCTGTCGTCGCTCGATATCTTTGGCTGGTTCGGCTCGAAAGAAGAGCCCCCCGCTCCAAGCGCGACGACTTTGCCGTACCAGCTGCAGTTCGATCTGGGTGACGCGCCGGATGCGAAGGTCCTGACCCGCTCGCTGCAGGACGCCTCGCTGCTTTACCGCCTACGTCAGGACTCTCCGCCCGATGGCGAGACCCTGGCACGTCGCATGGCGGCCGATCTCAATCCGGTCGTCGATGCGCTCTGGTCGCAGGGCTATTTCAACGCCGAGGTCGCGCTTACCGTCGATGGCGCGGCGCTTAAGCCCGGCGCCGAGCCGGATGCTGCGCTCGTGCGTGCGCTCGATGCCTATCGCAACCGCGCACCCGCGCCCATCGTCGTTCGCGTCAGCCCCGGCCCGGTCTTCGCGCTGCGCAGCATCGCGGTCGACGAGCGCGGCACGGGCGCCGAGCCGGCGATCGCCGATCCCGGCAGGGTCTCTCGGCTGAAGGCCGGCGATCCCGCGACCTCTGCCTCGCTGCGGGCCGCCCAGGCCGCGCTGGTGGATTACCTGCGCGCGCAGTCGCGGCCGCTGGCAAAGATCGTCGAGTTGCGCCCGGTGGTCGATCACGCCGCACGCATCATGGACGTGACCTACGTCGTCGATCCCGGTCCGTTGGCAGGCTTCGGCGACGTCACCATCGGCGAGACTGGCGACGTACCGCCGGCCGTAATCCGCTCCTTCATCTATCTCGAGCCCGGCGACCCCTATTCGCCGAAGGCGCTGGCCGACACGCGCAAATCGATCAACACCATTCCCGCCATCGGCTCGGTGCGTATCCGCGAGGCCGACCGGCTCGATGCCGCCGGCAACCTGCCGATCTTCGTCGAGACGACGGAACGGCCCAAGCGTCTGATCGGCTTCTCGGCGCGTTACTCGACCATCGACGGCCCTGCCGTGAAGACCTATTGGGAGCACCGCAACCTCTTCGGCGGTGCGGAAAGGCTTCGGCTGGAGGCCGATCTCTTCCTCGCTCCGCGCATCGACGGCAGCAAGATCCAGCGCTTCGGCGATTTCGAGCGCTCCGATCTCGGCGGCCGCTTCGGCTTCAGCTTCCTCAAGCCGGCCCTGAACGGCAGCCGCTACGACTGGCTGCTCGACGGCATGGCGACGCGGCAGCGCGTCGGCACCACTCGCTATGGCGGCTACACGGCCCGCTACGGCAATGTCACCACCGCGATCCAGCGCCGCTTCAGCGATACCTTCTCGGTCCAGGCCGGAATCGAGGTCGAACACGGCCAGACCAGCGATGTGCTCGGACAGGTCGACTACACACTGGTCGGCATACCGCTTTCGTCGAAATACGACTCGACCGACAGCCTGCTCGATCCCAAACGCGGCATCCGGGCCACGGCCTCGGTGACGCCGTATCCGACCTTCCTCGGCTCGACCGTCGGCATCGTCCAGAGCAAGGCGGCGATCTCGGCCTATTACGCGCTCGACGAGGACGCGCGCTACGTCCTCGCCGGCCGCATCGGCCTGGGCTCGATCGCGGGCGAGGGGCTCGCCGACATCCCCGCCACGCGCCGCTTCTATGCCGGCGGCGGCGGCTCCGTCCGCGGCTACGCCTATCGCACGCTCTCGCCGCTCGGCCCGTTCGGTCAGTTGACCGGCGGCCGCAGCCTGTTCGAGGGCTCGGTAGAGGCCCGCATCAAGATCACGGAGACGATCGGCATCGTGCCCTTCTTCGACGCAGGCGCGGCATTCGAATCGAGCATCCCGAACTTCAAGGAAACGCTCCAGCTCGCCGCCGGCCTCGGCCTGCGCTACTACACCCCGATCGGCCCGATCCGCCTCGACGTCGCAGCTCCCCTCAATCCCCGCAAGGGCGACAAGCCTGTCGCAGTCTATGTCAGCATCGGGCAGGCCTTCTGATGCGGATGCGCCTCACCCTTCCGCGTCTCGCGCTCCTCGCCGTGCTCCTGCTGGCCGGCCTCGTCGTCTCGTCGCGCTTCGGCGGCTTTGCCCAGAACGCCCAGACCGATCGCGGCGTCATCGCCGATCTGATCTCGCGGGCACTGTCCAGTGACGCCAGCCAGGTCTCGATCGGCGCGGTCGAGGGCGCATTGTCCTCCGACGTGACCATTCGCGACATCGTGCTTTCGGATCGTGACGGCCCCTGGCTGCGGCTCGACCGCGCCCGGCTGATCTGGACCCGCACAGCGCTGCTGCTGCGCCGGCTGGAGGTCAACCGCCTCGAGATCGGCAAGCTCGAAATCCTGCGCAAACCCGCTCCCCAACCGCCGGGCGCGCCCGTCAACGACGCGCCGATCCTGCCCGAACTGCCGCTCAAGGTCGTCGTCACGGCTTTCCAGCTCGGCGAACTCGCACTCGGCGAACCTGTCGTGGGAACGGCCGCGCGCCTGAGCGCCAATGGCGCCGCGACGTTGGGGCCGCCCGCAGAAGGGCTCGACCTTCGTCTCGATGCCCGTCGTCTCGACCGGCAGGGCGAGTTCACTCTCCGCCTCGGCTTCGTGCCGCAGACGACTCGCCTGCAGATCGCCGCCAAGCTCGACGAGGCGCCCGGCGGCCTGATCTCCCGCATGGCGGGCCTGCCGGGCGAGGCGCCGGTGAAGCTCGACATCAACGGCGACGGCCCGCTCGATTCCTTCCGCTCGACGCTGAATTTCACCGCCGGCGACACCATCGGCGCGCAGGGCTCGGCCAATCTCGCCCGTGTCGGCGCCGGTCGCCAGCTCGCGCTGGCGCTCGATGCCCGTATCGAAGGGCTGATGCCGGCGCCGGTCGCCCCCGTCTTCGCCGGCTCGACGCGGCTCGACGGCACGGTCGGCTTCCTCGACGACGGCGCGGTCGACATCCGCACGCTCGCAATGGTTTCGGCGCTGGCGCGGCTGGACATCCTGGGACGCTACAATCCCGACAAGACCGTCGATCTGCGCGTCACCGCGGCCGCCCGTCCTAATGCCGAAGGGCGCACCAAGGCGGCCGGAACCGAGATCGCCAAACTCGCCTTCGAGGCGACCATCAAGGGTCCTGTCGCCGGCCCCGCCATCGTCGCTACGCTGGATGCGGCCGAAGCGCGCCTGCCGACCGGCAGCTTCGACAAGATCGCCGCGCGCTTCACCGCGACACCCAGCGGCGCGCTCAACCAGGCGGGCACGCGCGTCGCGCTCGTCGCCGATGGCGAGGCGACGGGCGTCGCCCTTGCCGATCCCGCGCTCGCCCGCGTCGTCGGAGACCGCGTCGTCTTCACCCTGCGCGGCACTGGCAACGACGATGCCACCGCCGATTTCGAGGCTCTTCGGCTCGCCATGTCCGGCGTCGAACTCGACTACAAGGGCAAGCTCGGCCAGGCCCGCATCCTAGGCCAGGCCCGTGCGGTGCTGCCCGATCTCTCGCGCATGAGCACGCTCGCCGGTCGCGCACTCGCCGGCCGGGCCGAACTTGCGGCCGATCTCGATGCGACGCCGAAGACCGCAGCCTATGGCGCGACCCTGAGCGGACGTGGCGACCGCCTCGTCACCGGCGAGCCCGCTTTGGACCGCCTGCTCGCCGGCAATCTCACCTTGGCCGGCCAGATCCGGGCGCTCGCCGGCGACGTCACCGTCACGGGCCTGCGCCTGGCTGGCCAGCACGCCGCCTTCACCGGAGATGGCAGCATCGCTCAGGTCGCCTCCGATCTGCGCCTCGCCATCGCCGTGCCCGATCTGAAGCGCGCCGATGCGCGGCTCTCGGGCCGCGGCGATGTCGCCGCGCGGATCACCGGCCCGCGCGACCGCCTTGATGCCACCGCCCGCATCGCCGTCGCCAATGCCAGCGCGCTCGGCCGGCCGATCCCGCGTCTCGCGATCGATGCCGTCATCCGCGACCTGCAAGGCGCGCTCGATTCGCAGGTGACGCTCGACGGCGAGATCGAGGCCAAGCCGGCGAAGGGAAATGTCCGCTTCGCGCGCCTGCCCGGCGACGGCTGGAACCTCTCGGCGCTCGATCTTGCCATCGGCTCTGTCAGGCTGAACGGCGCGCTGACGCTCGATCAGGCGAGCCGCGCCGCCGGCCGCGTCACCCTCGCCGCCCGCAATCTCGACGATCTCTCGGCGCTGGCGCTGACCAAGCTCGGCGGCCAGATCGACGCCGATATCGGCCTGTCGGTCGTCGAGGGCCGGCAGAATGCGACGCTCGCCGCACGCGGCACCAAGCTCTCCGGCCCCTCCGTGGCGATCGACCGGCTCGATGCGAACCTGGCTGCGAGCGACGTCTACGGCCGGCCGGCGCTCGATGCCGCCATCGCGATCGACCGCGCCGTGGTCTCCGGCGAGCCCATCAGCGCGATCCGCTTCGATTCGAAAGGCGCCCCCGATGCCAGCGCCTTCACGCTGAGCGCGGCGGCGCGCGGCTTTGCCCTGAACGGCGCCGGCCGGCTCGTGCCCGGCGCGCCGCTGAAGCTGGAACTCGCCTCCTTCGAGGCACGCCGCGACGGCCGGCGCATCGCGCTCGCCAATCCTGCTTCGTTGAGCTTCCCGGCTGGCGGCGTCGAGATCGCGGGTCTGGCGCTGGCCATCGACGCCGGCCGCGTCACGCTCGATGGCCGCGCCGGCGAGACGCTGGATTTGCGCTTTGCCGCCCGCGACGTCCCGCTCTCCGCCGCGCGCATCCTTGCGCCGAAGCTCGATCTCGTCGGGACGCTCGATGCCCAGGCCCAGATCGGCGGACGGCAGGATGCTCCGACCGGCCCCTGGCAGCTCCGCATCGCTCGTCTCGTCACGCCCGAGACGCGCCAGGCCGGCCTGCCACCGGTCGAGATCGCCGGAAAGGGCCAGCTCGACGGCAACCGGACCAGCGTCGACGCGACCTTGAACGCTGGCAAGAACGCCGATCTGACGCTGCGCGGTTCGGCTCCCTTGAATGCCACCGGCGCCCTCGACCTGATTGCCAAAGGCCGGATCGATGCCGCCCTGGTCAATCCGATGATCGCCGCGAATGGCCAGCGCCTCACTGGTGCAGTCGCGCTCGATTTTCGCGCTGCGGGGACGACGACTGAGCCGCGCCTCAGCGGCACCGCCACCTTCGCCAACGGCAGTTTCACCGACGCGCTGCAGGGGCTGCGCCTGACCGCGATCGAGGCCCGCATCGCCGCCAATGGCGACAATCTGACGATCGAGCGCGCCGGCGCCCGGACGGCCAATGGCGGCACGCTGTCGGCGAGCGGCCAGGTACGGCTCGATCCGGCAGCAGGGTTCCCGGGCACGATCCGGCTGCAGGGCAACCGCGCGCAACTGGTCTCTAACGGCATCGTCACCGCCGTCGCCGATCTCGCGCTCGACCTGTCCGGGCCGCTCGCCCAGCGTCCCAGCATCTCCGGCCGCGTCGATATCGCCTCGCTGGATGTGGCGGTGCCGGACCGTCTCCCGGCCTCGCTTCGGCCGGTCGATGGAATCAGGCACGTCAAAGCCACCGGCACGGCCGCTGCGCGCCTGGCGGCCGACCGCAAGGCGCGCCCTGCCGGGAAGGGGCGGGGCCGCCCGGCGCCGGCCTTCGATGCGGCGCTTGCCCTCACCGTCTCGGCGCCCAATCGCGTCTTCATCCGCGGACGCGGCATCGACGCCGAGCTCGGCGGCGCGATTCGCGTCGGCGGCACGCTTGCCGCCCCGAGCATCGACGGCGGCTTCGACCTGCGGCGCGGCCGCCTCAGCGTTCTCAGCCAGCGCCTCGATTTCAGCCGCGGCCGGCTCAGCTTCACCGGCGGCACGATTCCCGAGCTCGACTTCGTTGCCGAAACCCGCGCGTCCGATGTGACGGCGCAGATCATCGTGACCGGCCCGGCCGACCAGCCGCAATTCGCCTTCACCTCGCAGCCGCAGCTGCCGCAGGACGAGGTCTTATCGCGCATCCTGTTTGCGCGGGCATCCGGCTCGCTCTCGCCGTTCCAGGCGCTGCAGCTCGCCCAGACGGCGGCGCAGTTCGCCGGTGGCGGGGGCGACGATTCCTTCGAGCGGCTGCGCAAGTCGCTCGGCGTCGACAATCTCGACATCTCCGTCGGAGCCGGCGGCCCGACCATCGGCGTCTCCCGCTATATCGGCAACAACGTCTCCGTCGGCGTGAAAGCCGGCGCCAAGCCCGAGGATAGCGGCGTCTCGATCGGCATCGACGTGACGCGCCGCCTCAAGATCCAGGCCGAAACTGGAGCCGACGGCAGCGCCGCGGTCGGTGTCGGCGCGGAATGGGAATATTAGCGTAGTTGGACCAACCCACGGTCCTCAGGGTGGGGGCTATTGGGTAGATGCGTGGGTCGTGATTCACGCCCGAGCGCCCGACCGATTCCCTGCCTGCAACCGGCCTGCTCCGACGGATTCCATCGAAAACGGGTCGGTTTCTCGACGTGTCCAGGCCCGATTGGTTAACCAAACCTAAATTCGGCGCCTTAAAGCGTGGCGCGCCTGCAACACCGGGGGGCAAAGCACCCCCAGACGGGGTGCGCGACCATGATCGAGGTTGATCGGCGATCACGCATTCGTATGGTGATTGTGCGTCGGGACACTCCCGGTCGCTGTTTTTCTTCCTCGCCTCTGAATGGTTCAGGGACAAGGGGGAAAGGCCGGGAATAGGCGAGTTCGTCGGTTGGGTCTCCTGGGGCTGGCCGACAACAGAACAGACCAAAACCCGAGGGTCTCGAAACTTTTTTTGGAGGTTACCAATGAAGCTCGTTAAGAGCCTCCTCCTCGGTTCCGCCGCCGGCATCGCCGCGGTTGCCGGGGCTCAGGCCGCCGACCTTCCCTCGCGGAAGGCCGCTCCGGTCGAATACGTTCGCGTCTGCTCCGCCTATGGCGCAGGCTTCTTCTACATCCCCGGCACCGAGACCTGCCTGCGCGTCAGCGGACGTGTTCGTGCAGAGTATCTGGTCGGTGAGCGCTTCGGCGACAACCAGGACGCCTACGGCACCCGCGCTCGTGGCCGTTTGAACATCGACGCCCGCACGGCCACCGCCTACGGCACGCTGCGTACCTACATCCGCTACGAGCTGACCAACAACTCGGGTCTCTACAGCACTGCCGGCATCTCGCCGTTCAACGCTGGTGCGTCCGTCCCCACCGCCGGCTTCGGCCGCGGCGTCGGCACGACCGGCTCGCTGCTCGACATGGCGTTCGTCCAGTTCGGCCCGATCACGGCCGGTCGTGCGCAGTCGTTCTTCGACTTCTACCCGAACGATTTCAACTTCAACTCGGTCCGTACGGCTGACAGCCGTCTGAACCTGTTGGCCTACACCGCGACCTTCGGTTCGGGCTTCTCGGCGACGGTTTCGCTTGAAGATCGCGTTTCGGGAACCGGCGGCCGCGAGGTCAACTTCCCCGGCTCGACCTATCAGGGCCAGGACTTCCCGGATGTCGTGGCTTCGCTCCGTGTCGAGCAGGGCTGGGGCGCTGCGCAGTTGTCGGGTGCTTTGACCCAGCGTAAGCTGACCACCGGCAACATCGCAGGCGCTGTCGAAGGCGACGAGATGGGCTACGCCGTTCAGGCAGGTGTCAAGTTCAACCTGCCGATGATCGCCGCTGGCGACACCTTCGTTCTGCAGGCTGCTTACGCCGATGGCGCGATTGGCTATCTCGGCTGGAACTCGGGCACGTTCGGCCTCGGCCGTTTGGGTGCTCTGGCTCTTGCTGATGCCGCCTTCTCGGGTATTGGCAACAACGTCAAGACCACGACCGGCTTCTCGATCGTGGCTGCTCTGAAGCACTTCTGGACCCCGGAACTGCGTACCGAGATCTCGGCTTCGTATTCGGAGCTGAAGCTCGGCTACCTGAACGGTGGCGGCGTTTACTTCAACCCGCTCGACGTTCGTTCGCTTGATCCGAAGGAATTCATCATCGCCGGCAACCTGATTTGGTCGCCTGTGTCGGGCCTGGATATCGGCGTGGAAGTGCTCTACTCGCACCTCGATGTTCGTTCGCCGGTTACGACCGTCAACAACTTTGGCGGTCGCAATGCCCTTCTCGGCATCAAGAGCGAAGATGCGATTGCTGGTCGTCTGCGCATCCAGCGCGACTTCTGATCGGTCTCCCGATCTCGTCAGAAAGCCCCGGGGAAACCCGGGGCTTTTTTTATGCCTGCGGCGGCTGTGGAAGATCGTCGTTACGTTTGGGCAAGCTATTGAAGACAGGCGGATTTTCGCCTTAGATATCATGATGCGGCGGTTGCGCTTCCGTTGAGCCGGCCGCGATGGCGTGGCTGGCTCGAAGCCTTGCGCGGTGCTCGGAGTGGGGAATGGTCAAGCCGGCTGGGTGGTTGTGGGGGCTGGTGCCGCTGGCCGTGCTCTGGTTTGCCGGGAACGCCATGCTCGGCGATGCCATCGAGCGCGATGTCGGCCATCGGTCCACGGTCGCGGCCGTCGCTGCCGGCGGCGAGGTGCCCGGCGCGCGGCCGGTCACGGTCCGCGTCGTCGGACGCGATATCGATGTCGGCGGCGAAACGCTGTCGACCGAGGGCGCCGGTGCCGCGATGTCGCGGCTGCGGGCAGAATTCGGCGTCCGCCGCGCGCTCGGCGGTCTCTCGCAGGCCGTAGCCCAAAAACCCTATAGCTGGTCGGCGACGCGCCTGACGGAGGCCGTTGTTATAAGCGGTTTCACACCGGACGAGGCAACCGCGATGGCCAACGTCGCGGCCGCGCGCGAAGCGCTGCCGAACCTGCGCATCGACGACCGGCAAAGTCTTGCCTTCGGAGCGCCTCAGGGCTTCGCCGCGATCACCCGCTCTATCATCGCCGAACTCGCCAAACTCTCGGCCGGCAAGGTCGCGCTCGACGACCAACGTTTCTGCATCGAAGGGCAGGCCGCGACCCCAGAGCAGTTTCTGGCGTTGAAGCAAGCCAGCGCCGCGCTCGCCCAAGACGGCTTCCAGGCTGTCGATTGCGCGCTCGAACCGCCGCGCATTGCCGACTTCCGCTGGAGTGCCGAGCGCGGCGCCGACGGCGCGATCGACGTGACCGGGTTCTACCCCTCTGACGCTGTCAGGCAGCAGATCGCAACGCTGTTGCGCCGCAGCTTCCCCGATCCGATCCGCATTTCCGATGCGACCCTGCCGGCTCTCGGGGAGCCGAGCGCCTTTCTGCTCAAGGCGACCCGCGCCATCGCCGATCTCGCCAGATTGCGCAGCGGCAAGGTCGAGATCGGCGGCGAGAGCTACCGCCTGAGCGGCGAGGGGCCGGCCGACTACGACTCCTGTCAGGCGCTTCGACTCCAGATCGCGCAGGCCGACGGCCCCGATTCCGTCGCGCAGGCAAGCATCGCCTGTCCGCCAGCGCCGCCGCCACCGCCTCCGCTCCCGGAGATGCCGGCGCTGCCGGACATTCCGCCGCTCGACCTGTCCATGCCGGCCCCGCCAGCCTCATTGCCCGCGCCGGCGGTACCGCTACGCTGGAGCGCGACGCTGGAAGGCGGACGGCTGGCGCTGTCGGGTACCGTCCGTGACGAAGCCGCGCGTGCCGTCATGCTCGATTTGGCTCGGCAGATGGTTCCAGGCGCGACGATCGCGGACGGCCTGACGCTCGAGCCCAATCTGAGCGAAGCGCCGGGTCCATCTGGCGCGATTCGCTTTTTACTCGAATCTCTGGGCCGTATGACGCAAGGAGCGGCTTCGATCCAGGGACCGCGGGCCAGCCTCTCGGGCGCGGTAGCGGACAGCGAGGCCCTGCGTCGGTTGACGACGGCGCTGGCGCAGAGGCCGCTTCCGGGCGGGGTGGAACTGAGCGGTGGACTGGCCCAGATCGCGCTGCGCCCCTATGTGCTCACGGCCTCCGTCGATCGCTCGGGCTTGACCCTGTCGGGCGCATTGCCGGACGATGCCGCACGCGCTGCGCTCCTGACTCTGGTCGAGGCGTCTCCGCTCGAGGGCAAGCTCACCGACGAGACGCAGATCGTTCCCGGCGCGCCGGCGGGCTTTTCCGTCGCCGCCCGCGAAGCGGTGACGAACCTGTTGCGGCTCGATCTCGGTACGGCGCGGCTCAGCGAGGATGGACTGGTGATACAGGGCCTGACCTGCCGTGACCTCATCAAGGCCGAGGTCGAGACAAGCCTGGCCTCGCGCCTGCCGGCGGGCATGACGGGGCGTGCCGAGATCGGATTGCGCCAGACGGGCTGCCTTATCGATCCGCCCAACACCTGCCAGGCCGATCTCGATGCCCTGACCAAACGCAACACGGTCCTCTTCGCGCAGGGCGCCTCTACGGTGGCGCTCGACGCCCCGACGGATCGCGTCATCGGCGAAGTCTTCGATATCCTGAAGCAATGCCCGAATTCGCGCATCACCATCGAAGGCCACACCAATGTCGATGGCGAGCGCTATGGCTTCGACAATCGCGACCTGTCGAACCGCCGCGCCATGCGTGTCCGCGACGAACTCGTCAGGCGCGGTGTCGATGCCGGCCAGTTGGCCGCGACCGGGTACGGCTCCGAGCGGCCGCTCTCGCCGCACGGCACGGCCGAGGCGCGCGTCGCGAACCGCCGCGTCCAGTTCACCGTGGCGAAGTAAGGCGCGCGCTCATGCTGTATCTCGCCTCCAAATTCGTCTGGTTCCTGCTCGCTGCCTTCGCGATGGGCGTCGTCATGGGTTGGCTCGCCCGGCCCGGTCCTGCCCGGCGCTGGAGCCGCGCCTTGACGGTCCTCGCTTTGATCTGGGCCGTGGTGGCGGCATCGACCTGGTCGCAGACCGTCAACGGCAAGGTCGCGCTCTGGCTCGAAACCGGCCTGCTTTTCGTGGCTGCCTATGTCGTCGGCTGGCTGCTGGTCAGTCTCCTGCCTGCCGGCACGGCGACGCGCGAAGCCGCCATCGAAGCGCCTGCTGTGTCGGAGGCGGTCGCCAGTGTCGAGCCGGCAGCTGCGCCGACAGCCGTCGTCGCGCCGGTCGATGCGATGCCGAAAGTCGAGGGCGAAGACGACCTGCCCGGTGTCCGGCCGGCCGGAATCCAGTTGGCGCGCGATGGCAAGGCCGACGACCTCAAGCTGATCAAGGGTGTCGGCCGGCAGAATGAAGGCCGATTGCATGGGCTCGGCATCTGGCATTTCGACCAGATAGCGGCCTGGGATGCGCAGAATATCGAATGGGTCGGCGGCTATCTCGCATTCCCGGGCCGGATCGAGCGCGAGGCCTGGGTCTCGCAGGCAAAGACGCTGGCCGCCGGCGAACAGACGGACTTCGCCCGGCGCGCGAAAGCCGGCCTGGTCTCCTCGTCACGCGATGACGGAACGCAAGGTCAGGCCAATGTCGTCGACATGGCCACGGACGGTCTGGACGGCGAGCGCCCGGGAAATCTGCTGGAGACCGCCCGCGACGGCAAGCCCGACGATCTCGAACTGATCAAGGGCATCGGCCCGGCCACTGCCGCCGATCTCAACCGCCTCGGCATCTGGCATTTCGATCAGCTGGCCGACCTGCGCGAGGCCGAAATTCGCTACGTCTCGGCCTTCGCCGGCTTCCCCGGCCGGGGCATCACCGAGAAATGGAGCGAGGAGGCCGACATCCTCAAGCATGGCGGCGAGACGGCCCATTCGCGCGCGGTCAAGGCGGAGAGGGACGAGGCGAAAGACTGAGGGCGCGTCGGCTCTTCAAATATGGTCGTCATTCCGGACAAGCCGCGAAGCGGCGCCGATCCGGAATCCATGCCTGACCTTAAAACCAGCGTCCCGGCATGGATTCCGGGTCTCCGCTTCGCTGCGCCCGGAATGACAGCGCGAGGAATGAACCCAGAGCCCTGAGATCGTCGAATTCAGGCCGCCTTCTTCTCCGCCCTGCCGATCAGCTTGCCGATCCGCCGCACCATGTCGTTGCTGCCGAGCAAGGGCGCATGGCCCTGTCCCGGTGCGACGAATGTCTGGCAATCGGGATGGCGCTCGCCCATTTCGATCAGCGTCTTCTCGGCCAGCAGATCGGAATTCGCGCCGCGTATCGCCAATACGGGAACCCCGTTCAGCCCGGCGAAATAGCTCCACAGCACCGGCAGCGGCGCCTCGAGATCGAGCTCCTCCAAGACCTTCATCAGCTTCGGGTCGTAGTCGGTAACAAGCTTGCCGTCGCGCTCGGTCCAGGTCCGCCGCGCCATCATCTCCCATTGGACATCGTCGAAAAGCGGGAACTGCTGGTCCGAAAGCCGCTTCAGGATTTCCGCGCCCTCGCCATAGCTGCGCGGCAGCGGCAGCTTGCCGACATAGCCTCTGATCCGCAAAAGCCCGCGCGCATCGATCACCGGGCCGATATCGTTCAGCACCACGCCCTTGATCATCGCTGGCCGCGCCGCCGCCAGCGCCATGGTCAAGAGCCCCCCGCGGGAGGTGGCGACGAACACCGCCTCCTCGATGCCCGCCGCGGTCAGCAGCTGCATCATATCGTCGAGTTCGACGCGGATGTCGTAGTTCGCCCAGGTCTTGTCATAGCCCGAGCGTCCCCGCCCGCGATAATCCAGCCCCAGCACGCGGCGCGGCCTCGTCCCATCCTGTGCGAGCGCCAGCGCCAGCTCATGGAAATCGGCGGCCGTCCGCGCAAAGCCCGGCAGGCAGACGATCGGCAGCGCCTGCGACGCGAGGGGGCCGTAGTCGCGCGCATGCAGCTTCAGCCCGTCGCGGGCCGTGACGAAAAGCGAGGCGAATCCGGTATCGGTGGTGTCAGTCACTTCAGCCTCATCCTGAGGAGCGATCTGGAAGATCGCGTCTCGAAGGATGCTCCAGTGCGCTCTTGAGCATCCTTCGAGACGCCGCTTTGCGGCTCCTCAGGATGAGGGCTGCGCATTGAAGCGATCTCTATCCGATCTACTCCCGCCGCCCGCCGCGCTTCAAGTCGTGGTCGATCAGATAGGCGGTGCGCTGGTCAAGGAATTGCCGGTAGACCTGCAGGTTCTCCATCACCCGCTGCACATAGTTGCGCGTCTCGTAGAACGGGATGCGCTCGACCCAGTCGATGGCATCGACCTCGGGCGCGCGCGGATCGCCATAGGCTTCGATCCACTTCTTCACATTGCCTCCCCCGGCATTATAGGCCGCGAAGGTCAGGATGTAGGAGCCGCGCCAGTCCTTAAGCAGGTCGTTGAGATGGGCCGCGCCCATCTGCGCTGAATAGAGCGCGTCGCGGCCGAGCCTCGGCCAGTCGAAGGGCAGGTTGGCGCGCCGGGCCGTCTCGCGCGCCGTCGCCGGCATCATCTGCATCAGTCCGCGGGCGCCGACGGGCGATGTCGCGGTCGGGTCGAAAGCGCTCTCCTGCCTTGCGATGGCATGGACGATGGCGCGCTCCATCGGGTCGCCCAGTGTCGGAAAATCCGGAACGCCCGTGGTCGGGAAGGCGGCGGTGTCGAGCGGAAAGCCGCGCTGCAGCGACTGCTTGCCGATCGAGAGCAGTGTCCGGATATCCCCCTCGCGCCGGGCAATCGCCGCGACCGCCTCCAGCGCCGGCGTGGTGTGAAGGCTCTGCGCCAGATCCGCCAGCATCAGCGCTGCGAGGTCGCGCGCCCCGATCTGGTAGAGAAGGAGCACGCCCTGATGGCCCGGCAGATGCGAGAGCCCGGCCGAAACCGAGCGCCGCAAGGGCAGGTCGGGCAGCCCCAGCCGCGCCCGGGCGAGTTGGCCGTAATAGGCGACCGGGTGCGCGGCGGCGCGCTCATAGGCGGCCGTCGCGACCTCCTCGCGGCCCAGCGCCTCGGCGGCGCGGCCTTGCCAATAGGCCGCACGCGCGACCGAGATCGGGGTTACCGCCAGCGCGGCCGCCGCGTCGAAATGGCCGAGCGCGCGCTCTGGGTCGTTACGGAAACGCAGCGCGATGAAGCCGGAATGCCACTCGGCATCGATCCGCTCGGGCGTGTCCTCGGCGCCATGGCCGGCCACGACCTCATAGGCTTTCTCGGCATCGCCCGCGTCCAGCAGCTTGCGTGCGATCAGCCGGCGCTCCACCCACCACTCGTCGCCATCGCCGAGCAGGGCCGGGTCGCGCGGCACGTTCGCCAGCGCCTTGGCGGCGTCGCTTGCCTTGTTCTCGCGCCTGGCCTGCTGCGCCAGCAGGAAGGAAAACGAGATGTCACTCTTCAGCGCGGCCGGCACGGCCGAAATCAGCGAGGCCGCGATCGGGCGCCGCGCCTTGGCGCTGGCGATCCGAGCCTTCGCGAGGACCACATAGTCGGCCGAGACGCGCGCGGCATTGCGTAGCGCCGCGGAGACATTCTCGCGGAAGAGATAGCGCTCGGTGCGCAGGCGATGGTCGTCGCGGCCGAGAATGTCGCCGAATGCGGCGAGCACGGCCTTTTCCAGAGGCTGGCCGAGATGGTCCTGCCGCCAGCTCTGCCGGATCAGGACATTGGCCTCGTCGCTCTGGCCCTCAGCCTTGAGCGCAAGCGCAAGCGCCACCCGCCCGGCCGGGCTGACCGGGCGCTGGACCTGGAAGAAGGCGCGGATCACGGCCGGGCTCTGCTTCTCCGAGATCAGCGCCTCTTCGGCACGGCGGCGAAACAGCGCTGTCCCGGGATAATCCGGATAGGTGTGGAGGAAGGCGTTCAGCCGCGAAAACGCCATCGGTCCGGCGCCCGACCGCATCGCCACCCATTCGAGCAGCGCCCGCGCCGAGCGGTTGTCGATGCTCCGGGCCAGGGCATCGCCTTCACCGATCGCGCCGCGCCGATAGGCTGCGACCGCCGCTTTCACCGTCTCGCGGTCGGGCTCGGTCTCTCCGTTTACCAAGGCGCCGGGGTAGGGCGGCAGGGCGCCTGTCGTCTCGACCTCAACGCTGGCGCGCGGCTGCTCCCGGATATCATCGTCGTCTCTGGCAAGCGCCGGCATGGCCGCGAGCATCGCGGGTACGAACAGACAAGCCAGATATCGTCCGGACCGGTGCTTGCAGGCTGAAGACAAGACCATCGCAGGCTCCTTCGAGAGGGCGCATGACCTGCGATGATGGGCGAGGGCGGTTTACGAGGACTTAACTATAAGGCCACGCATTTTGATGCATTGCCGGCTTTGCCTCGGTCGGCCGAGGGTTTATGTCTGTCGCCCCGTTCGGGTTGATTTCCGCGTCAGGATGCCGCGACCATGACCAAGCATATTGCCTTCACCGGCTCGATGCCCGCGCTGGTGACGCCCTTCAAGGGCGGCAGGGTCGACGAGGAGGCGCTGCGCGCCCTCGTCGAATGGCATGTCGAGAGCGGCAGCCGGGGTCTCGTGCCGGTCGGGACCACCGGCGAGAGCCCGACGCTGAGCCATGACGAGCACAAGCGCGTCGTCGAGATCGTAGTGGCCCAGGCGAAGCGCCGCGTGCCCGTGATCGCGGGAGCCGGCTCCAACAACACCGCCGAGGCGATCGATCTTGCCGTCCATGCCGAGAAGGCCGGCGCCGACGCCGTGCTCGTCGTCACGCCCTATTACAACAAGCCGACGCAAGAAGGCCTGTACCAGCACTTCAAGGCGGTAAACGATGCTGTCGGCCTTCCGATCATCATCTACAACATCCCGCCGCGTTCGGTCGTCGACATGTCGGTCGAGACCATGGCCCGGCTCTACGAACTGAAGAACATCGCAGGCGTCAAGGACGCGACCGCCAATCTTGCCCGCGTTTCGCAGCAGCGCCATGCTATGGGGCCCGATTTCATCCAGCTCTCGGGCGAGGACATGACGGCTCTGGCCTATATGGCGGCCGGCGGCCATGGCTGCATCTCGGTCGTCGCCAATGTCGCGCCGCAGCTCTGCGCCGAACTGATGGCCGCCGTCCTGAAGGGCGATTTTGTCGGCGCCTTGACGATCCAGGACCGCCTCGTGCCGCTGCATGACGCCATCTTCAAGGAGCCGGGCCTGTGTGGCGCCAAGCACGGGCTGAAGCTGCTCGGCCGCATCGAGGAGGAGATCCGCCTGCCGCTGCTGCCGGTGACGCCGCCGACCGGCAAGGTCATCCGCGAGGCGATGGTGTTCGCCGGCCTGTTGAATGCTTAAGTAGGGCAGTCGGCAGTCGGCAGTCGTTGGCTTCTGCTCCCGATTGCCGACTGCCAACTGCCTACTGCCTACTGCCGGAGTGTCCCATGTACGAGCCGAGCCATTTCAAGGTCGAGGACCGCGCCGCCCTTCACGAGGTGATGCGCGCGCATCCGCTCGCCACGCTGGTTACGGTCGGCGAAGGTGGCCTGATCGCCAATCCCGTGCCTTTCGTGCTGCATCCGGAAGAGGGTGAGCAGGGCATCCTGCGCGCCCATCTCGCCCGGCCCAATCCGCAATGGAAGGCGATCGCGGCCGGCGCCGAGACATTGGTGATCTTCACCGGCGTCGAGCGTTACGTCTCGCCGGCCTGGTATGCCTCCAAGCAGGAGCACGGCAAGGTCGTGCCGACCTGGAACTACGTCACCGTGCAGGCGCGGGGGCCGGCACGCGCGATCCAGGACGGCGTTTGGCTGCACACCCATCTCGAAGCCCTGACCGCACAGCAGGAGCGGCCGCGCAACGAGCCTTGGGCGGTGTCGGATGCGCCCGAGTCTTTCATCAACGCGCTCTCGCGCGGCATCGTCGGCATCGAGATCGAAATCGCCTCGCTGGCCGGCAAATTCAAGCTCAGCCAGAACCGGCCCGAGGCCGACAAGCACAGCGTTCTCAATGGTTTGAGCGCCGACCCTGAATCGGAATCGCAGGCCATGGCCTCGCTCGTCAAGGCGCACGCGCTCGGCGAACGGGCATGAGCAAGCTCGATCCCGACCGCTTCAAGCTCGCTGCGGACAACCGCAAGGCGCGCTACAATTACGAGATCATCGAGACGCTCGAGGCCGGCATCGCCCTGCAGGGCACCGAGATCAAGTCGCTGCGCGGCGGCCGCGCGACGATCGGCGAGAGCTATGCCGGGCCGATGGGCACGGAGCTCTTCCTCTTCAACGCGCATATCCCTGAGTATCTCGAAGCCAACCGCTTCAACCATAACGTCAAGCGGCCCCGCAAGCTGCTGCTGCACCGCAAGCAGATCAACAAGCTGATGGGCGCGATCCAGCGCGACGGCTACACGGTGATCCCGCTGAAGGTCTATTTCAACGAGAAAGGCCGCGCCAAGGTCGAACTCGGCCTCGGCCGCGGCAAGAAGCTCCACGACAAGCGCGAGACCGAAAAGAACCGTGACTGGAACCGCGACAAGGCCAGGATCATGAAGGCGGGTGGGTGATCCTTCTCCCCATCAAAGTCGGCTGTTGCCGACTTTGAACCCTTGGGTTGCCCATCTCGGGCGAGCCCGAGATGGCTGGGAGAAGGTGTCTGCGCAGCAGACGGATGAGGGAAGGGTCGCGCAAGCGGCCCTTTTTCTTGTTTGGGATGAGGTCCTTCCCTCATCCCTCACGGCTTCGCCGTGCCACCTTCTCCCCCGAGAGGAGAAGGACAGGCGCTACCCCATCGCTTTCTTGAAATTCTCGTTCGCCTTGTCCCAGTTCACCGCCTTCCACCACGCCGTGAGGTAGTCGGCGCGGCGGTTCTGGTGCTTGAGGTAATAGGCGTGCTCCCAGACATCGACGCCCAGCACGGCCTGCGCGCCGAGTTCGAGCGGGGTGTCCTGATAGGGCGTCGCCACGATGGCGAGCTTCTTGTCCTTGTCGACCACGAGCCAGGCCCAGCCCGAGCCGAAGCGGGTGAGCGCGGCCGTGTTGAGCTTGGTCACCAGATCGATGGTCGAGCCGATGGAGCCCGTGATCGCGCTGGTCAGTTCGCTGGAGGGCTGCTGCGCGCCGCCAGGTGTCAGCGAGCGCCAGAAGAAGGAGTGGTTCCAGTGCCCGCCGAGATTGTTGCGCACGCCGGCGCGCTGCGCCTCGGGGACGGCATCGAGGTCGGCGAGTATCGTCTCGACCGGCATCGTCTTTAATCCGTCCCACTGGCCGGCGAGCGTGTTGAGGTTGTTGATGAAGGCCTGATGATGCGCCGAATGGTGGATGCGCATCGTCGCCGTGTCGATATTGGGCTCCAGCGCCTCATAGCCATAGCCGAGCGGCGGCAGGGTGAAGACCGGCGGGGCGGGCGGAGCCGCGGGCGCCGGGGCGGCTTGAGCCAGCACGAGAGCAGGGCGCGCGAGCGCGGTCGCGCCGACGGAGCCTGCGGCCAACCCGCTGATGAAATGGCGGCGATGCATGATGGATTCCTCCCGGACGTATGACGGCGTCGGCTTCGCGGCACGAGGAACGCGCCGCAGCAAGACCTATCATAGCGGGAAGCAACCCGGCAGGCGGCCGGCCTTCAACCTTCGACGGTCTCGTCGCCCTGTCGGATGCCGTAGCGCCGCTCCAGCCCAGGATTGCCGGGCGTCACCGGGCCGTGTCCGGGGCCGCGCGCGGCGCGCTCGGAGGGGTCGCGCCCGATCTTCTGCATCAGATGCGCCAGGTCGAGGAAATCGTCGCATTGCCGGCGCAGTTCGTCGGAGACCATCGGCGGGTTGGTCGTGATCGTCGAGACCACCGAGACCTTGACCCCCTTGCGCTGCACCGCCTCGACCAGCGGCCGGAAATCGCCGTCGCCGGAGAACAGGTAGATCTGGTCGAGATGTGGGGCGAGTTCGAGCATCTCGATGGCGAGCTCGATATCCATGTTGCCCTTCACCCGCCGCCGGCCGGTGGCGTCGGTGAATTCCTTGGCCGCCTTGGTGATCACGCGGTAGCCATTGTAGTCGAGCCAGTCGACCAGCGGCCGGATCGAGGAATACTCCTCGCTCTCGATCAGGGTGGTGAAATAGAACGCCCGGATCAGGTTGCCGCGGCCCTGGAATTCCTTGAGCAGCCGGCGATAGTCCATGTCGAAGCCGAGCTGCTTCGAGGTGGCGTAGAGGTTGGCGCCGTCGATGAAAAGCGCGATGCGCGGATCCGCGGCCATGGCAATCACTCCGTCCTAAAATACCGATGACATGCAAGAATCAGCAATAATGTCGGTGTAACAATGTCTATCGAGGGCAGTTGTTCAAAAAAATCAGCAATTTGGCTGTGGCGTCTCGCCGCGCCGGCCATGCGATGCGGCAACAATCTCAGGCGCTCAGGCCACGGCTTCCGGGCTTCACGGCCGGGATGGCAGCGAGCTCCGGCGGCAGCGCGTCGGGCGCATAGTCGGGCACGTCCAGGCTCATCAGGCTGACGAGCTTCACGCCGATATCGACGCGGCCGCCAGAGCGGTCCACGAGGCAGGCCGCGCCCAGGATATTGCCGGGCTCGTCGGCGATCGAGGCCAGGCATTCGCGCGAGGACAGCCCCGTCGTGACGATGTCCTCGACCATCACGACCCGCGCGCCCTTGGGGATCGCAAAGCCCCGGCGCAGGCGAAATTGGCCGTCCTCGCGCTCGACGAAGATCGCCTTGGCTTTCAGGTGCCGCGCCGTCTCGTAGCCCGGCACGATGCCGCCCACTGCCGGCGAGACCACATAATCGACCGGTCCGAAGGCGGCCTCTATCTTGGCCGCGAGTGCCTTGCAAACGCGTTCGGTCCTGATCGGATCCTGGAAGATGAACATCTTCTGCAGGAACATGGCGCTGCGTCGTCCCGACGACAGGATGAAATGCCCTTCGAGCAGTGCGCCGGCATCGCGGAATTCGGCCAGGACGTCGTCGTCGGTCATGAAGCGCATCCGCATTAGAAGGTGGTCGATTTCCGACGGGTTTTGCGTCGGATTCGTAGCGGTTGCAAGATGTGGCGCAAGGTCATGGCTTATGCCACATACTGCGCAATCCCGCCGCCGAAGGACCAGTCCTCGCGCTTGACCTCCACCAGGTTGATGAAGATGTCGTCGGGCTTCAGGCCGGGGTCGCGCTGAAGGTTCGCAGCGATCGCGGCATAGAGCTTCTTTTTCTGCGTCACGCCGCGTGTATTGGCGACGGTGAGTTGGATGATCACCAGCCCGGCGCTGCGCTCGAAGCCGAAATAATTGGCGTCGAAGATGAATTCGCCGGCGTCATGCTGGTGGATGACGGCAAAGAGGTCTTTCTCCGGCACCTCGAAGGTGTCGCGCAGGGCGCGATAGACGCCGTCGACGATGGCGGCGGGCTCGGCGGCCGGGCGGCCGCGCCTCATGGAAATGCGGATCAGGGGCATGGTGTCTCTCCATAGCGAAGCGCGACTGCCGCGCCTTCGATCGTGAAGATAGCCTTGCCTCATTGATCGCAAAAGCATATCTATAACGATATCAAAGATACGGAATTATGATCTATGAATGTCCTCGACATCGACTCCGTCGCCTCTTTTCTGCATGCCGCTGAACTCAGGAGCTTCACGCGCGCGGCCGAGGCGCTCGGCACGACGCAGTCGCTGGTCAGCACGCGAGTGAAGCGTCTGGAGGACGGGCTCGGCCGGCTGCTGCTGCAACGTCACCCGCGCCTGGTTCGCCTGACGGCCGAAGGCGAGCGCTTCCTGCCTGCTGCGCGCGAACTGCTGGCGGCTCATGGCAAGGCTTTGTCGACCTTCACCGTCGCGCCCGAGCGCATAGCCCTCGGCATCAGCGAACAGGCGGTCGGCGCCGACATCGCGACCGTGCTGGCACGCCTCTCGGCTCACGATCCGGGCATCGTCATCAATCTCAGGATCGAGCCGTCACGGGGGCTCGAAAGAGCCTTCGAGCAGGGCGAACTCGATGTCGCGATCACGCGCCGGCTCGGCGCCGGGCGGACCGGGGAGGTCCTGTGCGAGGATGCGTTCGGCTGGTTCGCATCCGAAGGACTGGTACGCAGACCAGACGAACCTCTTCCACTTGTCAGCCTCATCCCCGAATGCTGGCTTCGGCAGCACGGGATGGATGCGCTCGACCGTGCCGGAATCGCCTGGCGCGAGGCCTTCATCGGCGGCGGCATGGCTGCTGTGCTGGCCGCCGTGTCGGGCGGCCTCGGTGTCTCGCCGCTGGCCGCGCGGCTCGCTCCGGCGGGTTCCATCGATGTCGGCCCGGACTGGGGCCTGCCGCAGCTGGGCTCATCGCAGGTCGTGCTGCGCAGCAACGTCGCGACACCGCGCGCGACCGCCTTCGTCAGGGAACTCGCGGCGGCCTTCAGGGCAGGGCGGTGAGGCAGATCACTTCTTTGGGAATTCCAGCCCCATCTCGCGATAGCGCTCCGGGTCGTCGCTCCAGTTCTCGCGGACCTTCACGAACAGGAAGAGATGCACCTTGGCCTCGGCGGCCTCGCCGATCTCGATGCGCGCCTTCTGGCCGATCGACTTGATCGTCTGCCCGCCTTCGCCGAGCACGATCTTCCGCTGGCCCTCGCGCTCGACATAGATCGTCTGCTCGATGCGCACCGAGCCGTCGGGCCGCTCCTGCCACTGCTCGGTCTCGACGGTCGAGCGATAGGGCAGCTCGTCATGCAGCCGCTCGAAGATCTTTTCGCGCGTGATCTCTGCGGCGAGGAAGCGCAGCGGCGCGTCCGAGATCTGGTCTTCCGGGTAAAGCCAGGGACCGAAGGGCAGGCGCGTCTCCAGCCAGCCCATGATGTCCTTGCAGCCATAGCCGGTCAGTGCCGCGATCATGAAGGTCGCCTCGAACTGGCCCTGCGCGTTCACCTTGGTGGTGATCTCGAGCAGCTTTTCCTTGGCAACGATGTCGATCTTGTTGAGGATCAGGAACTTCGGCTGCCTCAGCTCGGCGAGCTTCTCCAGCAGGCGGGTGTTCTCCTCGTTGTCGAAGCGCTCGACATCAACAAGCACGCCGATCAGGTCGGCATCGGTCGCGCCGCCCCAGGCGCTCGTCACCATGGCGCGGTCGAGCCGGCGCTTTGGCGCGAAGATGCCCGGCGTATCGACGAAAATCACCTGCGCCGGGCCCGAGAGCGCGATGCCGCGCACCTGCGTGCGCGTCGTCTGCACCTTGCGCGAGACGATCGAGACCTTGGCCCCGACCAACTGGTTCAAGAGCGTCGACTTGCCGGCATTGGGCGCCCCGATCAGCGCCACGAAGCCGCAGCGTGTGGGCAGGGTCGTGCCGCCTTCTTGTTCGGCCTCAGCCATTGTCGTTCTCCATGGTCTGCGTCCAGAGCCCCTCGCGGCGAAGGAAGGCTTCCGCCGCCGCCTGTTCCGCCAGGCGCTTGGATGGGCCCTGAGCCTCGGCGTCGTCGAGCCCGGCAATGCGGGCCGCGACGACGAAGCGGGGGGCGTGGTCGGGGCCGGACCGGCCCCGTTCGCTATAGGTCGGCGTCGGATGGCCATGCCCCTGGGCCCATTCCTGCAGCGCCGTCTTGGCGTCGCGCAGCGGCTTGACCGGCTTCAGCAGCCGCTCTCCGAAGGCGCGCTCGACCAGTCCGCGCGCCGCCTCGTAGCCGCCGTCGATGAAGACCGCACCGATGATCGCCTCGCAGGCATCGGCGAGGATCGCCCGGTTCTTGCGCGCACCGCCGAGGATCTCGCCTTCGCCCAGCCGCAGGAACGATCCGATGTCCCAGGCCTGGGCGACCTCGGCGCAGGTCTCCTTGCGAACGAGATCGGCGAGCCGGCGCGACATGTCGCCTTCTTCGGCAAGCGGATAGCGGCGAAACAGCATGTCGGCGACGCTGAGCCCGAGCACCCGGTCGCCCAGGAATTCGAGGCGCTGGTAGCTGCTCAGGCGTGAGCCTTCGGCGCTCATATGGCTCAGCGCGGTCGAGAGCAGGCCGCGATCGGCGAAGACGTGGCCGAGCGTCGCTTCCAGCCGCGCAAGATCGGGCGTCTTGCGCCCGCTGTCGCTCGTCTTGGTCACTTGATGCCGCTGAACAGGCGGCTCCAGCGCACCGTCCACGGCCATTCCCAGAGCCGCCAGGCCGAAGCCCCGTCCTCGATCGAGAAGAAGATGATTTCGGCGCGGCCGACGAAGTTCTCGAACGGCACGAAACCGACGCTGCGATCGCGCGAATCGAGCGAGTTGTCGCGGTTGTCGCCCATCATGAAGAAATGGCCCTGCGGCACCAGGAAGACCGGCGTATTGTCGAAGCTGCCGGTGTCGCCCTCGCGTTCGATGATCTCATGCGAGACGCCGTTGGGCAGGGTCTCGCGATACTGCGCCACCGGTGCGCTGCGGCCCCAGTTGTCGCTGGTGACGTAGTCGGCGATGCGCTCGCGCTTCACCGCGACACCGTTGATGTTCAGGATGCCGTTGATCATCTGGATCCGGTCGCCCGGCAGGCCGATCACGCGCTTGATGTAGTCGGTCGAATTGTCGGTCGGCAGCTTGAACACGGCGATGTCGCCGCGCTTGGGCTCGGCCGCCCAGACCCGGCCCTGGAACAGCGCCGGGCTGAACGGCATCGAATGCTTGGAGTAGCCGTAGGTGTATTTCGACACGAACAGGTAATCGCCGATCAGCAGGGTCGGGATCAGCGATCCCGACGGGATGTTGAAGGGCTGGAACAGCAGTGTCCGGATGACGAGCGCGATGAGCAGCGCCTGGACGACGACCTTGATCGTCTCGAGAACGCCGCCTTCGTCCTTGCCGGCCTTGTCCTGGGCCCGCTTGCTCTTGATATCGGCGTCGTTTGCCACGCGGGCGCTCCTGTGTCGGCTTTTCATCGCGCGGTCTAGCCGAATGTTGCCTGCGCGACAATGTCGCTGCAGGCACGGCTGTCGCGCTTCAGTCTGATGCAAGCGTTGATGGCATGGGCGCGTTCATCTGCGGCTGCAGTGCGGCAGGAATTCGGCGCGGCGCGCGCTACCCCGCCCCGCTGACGGCGATTGACCGCGATGACGGCGGGATGCAGCATCCGCGCAGGCCGAATCTGGGGGGAATGCGCCATGAACACCAAGAAATACGTCGCCGAGGCGATCGGCACGTTCTGGCTGACCTTCGCCGGCTGCGGCAGCGCCGTGATCGCAGCGGGTTTTCCACAGGTCGGTATCGGGTTGCTGGGCGTCTCGCTCGCCTTCGGCCTCACCGTGGTCACTATGGCCTATGCCATCGGCCACATCTCGGGCTGTCATCTCAACCCGGCCGTCACGGTCGGACTCGCGGCGGGCGGACGCTTCCCGGGCGGGCAGGTCGCACCCTATGTCGCGGCTCAGGTCGCCGGCGGCATCCTCGGCGCTCTGGTGCTCTATCTGATCGCAAGCGGCGCACCGGGCTTCGACCTCGCCAAGGGCTTCGCCTCGAACGGCTATGGCGATCACTCGCCGGGCAAATACAGCCTGTTCGCCGCGCTTCTGACCGAGATCGTGATGACGGCGATGTTCCTCTTCATCATCATGGGCTCGACCCATGGCAAGGCGCCGGCCGGTTTCGCTCCGCTCGCCATCGGGCTCGGCCTTTGCCTGATCCACCTGGTCAGCATTCCGGTGACGAACACGTCGGTCAATCCGGCCCGCAGCACCGGCGTCGCCCTGTTCGCAGGCGGTGCGGCGATCGGGCAGCTCTGGCTGTTCTGGGTCGCCCCCCTGATCGGCGGCGCTCTGGGCGGCATCGCCTATCGCTGGCTGAGCGACGAACCGCGCGGGCAGGTCACGGGCACGGCGCCGGCAGTCCCCGCCGAATAGGTGGGCTCGGCGCCACTCTCTCCGCGGTCGCTCAACCGATCGGCCGGGCCTCGATCACCACGAAGGCCTGCGCCAGCGGCGGGTCGTCGGTGAGCGAGACATGGACGATGGCTTCGTGCCCGGCCGGCGTCATCGCCTTCAGCCGTTCCGCCGCGCCGCCCGTCAGCCTCAAGGTCGGCCGCCCGCCCGGCAGATTGATCACTTCCATGTCGCGCCAGAACACCCCGGCACGCAGGCCGGTGCCGAGCGCTTTGGAGCAGGCCTCTTTGGCCGCGAAGCGGCGGGCATAGGAGGCCGCCCGCGTCGCGCGCCGGTCGGACTTTGCCCGCTCGCCCTCCGTGAAGATGCGGTGGGTGAAGCGCTCGCCGAAGCGGGCAAGCGATTTCTCGATGCGCGTGATGTCGCAGAGGTCGGAGCCGATACCGAGGATCATGGCCAGACCGTCAAGCGACTGCCCGCAGATCGAAGCCGGCATGGATCACGTCGAAGGGCACGAGCACCTTGCCGTCGTCGGTTCGCTCCACGATGCCCCAGTCTATCATCGCTGTCACATCGTCATGCACGCGTCTGATATCGCGGCCTAGCGCGCGGGCAAGCCCGCGAATGCTCGCGGGCCCGATCGTCTGAAGCCGCTCGATCAACTCCCAGCGCTTCGGAGTGATGACCGCAAAGAGTTGCGCGGGCGAACTGAAGGTCAATGTCGTCACAGGGTCGGAGGGCTCGCCGCTGCGCCAGGCCGAGACGAAACCGCGGCCCATCTCGCGTAGCACCTCTTCGGCGCTGCGTTCTGTCTCGATGCGAATGACGGCGCGCCTCATGCGACCAACCTCTCTAGAACATCGGCGAGAAAGTCTTCAATCAGTTTCTCGGGCGACGTGAATTCGTAGAACATCTCGACGCCATCGAGATGGCGATGATCACCCTTGCCACGTTCGTTGTCGTAGCCGACGATCCTGACGCCGTTGCGGCCGAAATACAGACGATACTTGTATGGATGCTTGCTGCCGAGGACAGGCTTTGGGAGCTTCCAAATCACGAGCTCGGCGATCGAACCGTCCGGGAGCACAAATTTCTCATTGTGTACCCGGACAGCCTTCATGTTGTCATGTATGTCATCGGCTGATTGCCGCTGTCAAACGACACTTCCGCGTCCCGCGTCCATCGCCGCGCGCATCTGCGCGATCGCTGCCTCGAATCCGACGAAGATCGCCTCGCCGATCAGGAAATGGCCGATGTTGAACTCGACGAAGTCCGGCACGGCGGCGAGCAGCCGCGCCGTGTCGTAGTCGAGCCCGTGCCCGGCATGGACCTCGATCCCGAGCGACGCTGCATAGGCCGCCCCGTGCGCCAGGCGCGCGAATTCCGCCTTGGCCTTCCCGTCATGCCTATCGGCCACGGCGTGGCACCACGTGCCGGTATGGAGTTCGACGACCGGCGCGCCGAGCTTCGCCGCCATGGCAATCGGTGCCTCGTCGGCCTCGATGAACAGCGAGACGCGGCAGCCGGCCTCGCGCAGCAGGGCGATGCGCGGGGCGAGCATGTTTTCCTGACCGACGACGTCAAGACCGCCCTCGGTGGTGCGCTCCTCGCGCTTCTCCGGCACGAGGCAGGCGGCATGGGGTTTCAGCCGCCGCGCCAGCGCGATCATCTCGTCGGTCGCCGCCATCTCGAAATTCAGCGGCTTGGTCAGCTCAACCGCCAGCCGCTCCATGTCGGCGTCGCGGATGTGGCGGCGGTCTTCGCGCAGATGCGCGGTAATGCCGTCGGCGCCGGCCGCGATCGCCAGATGGGCGGCCCGCACCGGGTCGGGCAGGGCGCCGCCGCGCGCATTCCGCACGGTCGCGACATGGTCGATGTTGACACCCAGCCGCAAGCGTTTTGCCGTCATCGCATGTCCCCCGTCGTCGGCGCTGCTTAGACGCAGCGCGCGCCTAGCTCAAGAAAAGGAATGTGATCGCTGGGGCCACGGACGCTGATGGATCGCGCCGACGGATGCCGACAACTGGCCGGTCCGCCTTGGGGGTTCGCTAACCCTGCCGGCAGGCTCTCCTCGCGCCGTCATGCGCCGAAGGCAATCATCAACGGCTTGCGCCTAGCTTGCCGGTGCGACGGGGTGGGTGAAAGGCGGACGATATCGTGCAGCTGGCAGTCAACAGGGCGGCTTTCGAGAACACGAGCACGGTCGAGCGGCGCGATGTGGCGCAGGATGCCGATCGCGTTCTCGGCCGCGTGATCTCCTGCGATGGTTCGCGCGCCACGATCGCCTCGACAGTCTCCGCCGCCGGTCGTCTCGGGCCCGACACCTGGACGATCGGGCGCATGATCTCGATCAACCTCGGCCGCACGCGTGTGGTCGGCCTGGTCTTCCAGATGCGCGCCGTCGAGAACCGCTGGCAGGACGATGCCGAGAATGCGGTCCATGTCGACGTCGAACTTCTCGGCGAGGTCGCAGAGAGCCCTGCCGGTGTCACGCGCTTCCAGAACGGCATCAGCACCTACCCCCCCATCGGCACGATCGCGCATCGCATCCGCGCCGGCGACCTCGCCCTCGTTCACGATCTCGGCGACCGGGCCGGCATCGACATCGGCGAACTGACGCAGGACGCCGGCATCCCTGCGACCATCTGCATGGAAGACATGCTGTCGCGCCATTTCGCCATTCTAGGCACCACGGGCGTCGGCAAGTCGAGCGCGGTCGCGCTGCTGCTGCGCCGGGCGATCGCGGTCAAGCCGCGGCTGCGCGTCCTGGTACTCGATCCCCATAACGAATATGCCAGCGCCTTTCCCGACAAGAGCGTGGTGATCGATGCCGAGCGCCTCGATCTGCCGTTCTGGATGTTCCGCGTCGAGGAATTCGCCGATGTCGTCTTTCGCGGGCGCACGCCGCTGGAGGACGAGGCCGATATCCTGCGCGAGGTCATCGGCATGGCCCGAGCGCGTTATCGCGCGCCCTCCAGTCGTGACATGGCGCGCGACCTCGGCTCGTCGCTGTTGAAGCGCCCGCTTGATGTCGCTGCCGAATGGCGGCCATCGGACAAGCTCGGAAGCTCGGCCGACGCACCGACGCCCTATCGCATGACCGATGCGCTCGCGGTTCTCGACGAACTGACCGGCCTGCACGAGATCCGGTATCCGCGTGCCACGTTGCGCTCGCTCAAGGTCCGCGTCGAGACGCTCTATGCCGATCCGCGCTACGGCTTCATGTTCGCTCGCGCCAACATGAACGAGACGATGGCCCCCGTCATCGGCCAAATCTTCCGCATTCCCCAGCATGGCCGCCCGATCACGGTGTTCCAGCTCGCCGGCCTGCCCGCGGAGGTCGTCAACGCCGTGGCCTCGGTGTTGGCTCGCATAGCCTTCGATCTCGCCATGGCGAGCCGCGGTGGCTACGAGATTCTGCTGCTGTGCGAGGAGGCGCATCGCTACGTTCCCTCCGACCCGGCCCAAGGCTTCGCGCCGACACGCCAGGCCATCGCCCGCATCGCCAAGGAAGGCCGCAAATACGGCGCCTATCTCGGCATCGTGACCCAGCGCCCGGGCGAACTCGATTCGACCATCCTGTCGCAATGCTCGACGATCTTCGCAATGCGCCTCGCCAATGAGCGCGACCAGCAGATCATCCGCGCGGCCATCGCCGACGCCTCGGCCTCGACCATCAACTTCCTCTCCTCGATCGGCAATCGCGAAGCGATCGCCTTTGGAGAGGGCGTAGCGACGACGATGCGGATGCGCTTCGCCACGCTGGAGCCCGCCGAACTGCCGGCCATGGCCGGGCTGCGGACGGAAGTCGCCGGCGCGCGCGAGCCCCTTCTGGAGGAACTGGTCGGCCGGATGCGCGGCGCGGGCTGAGGTCGCTGCCGCGGGGGCAGCAAAATCTTGCATCCCCCCGGCTTTGCCTGTAAGGCCGGGGCCAACCATATCCCCCTGCATCGCCAAGATCAGAAGGAGCCGCCCCATGGCTCGCGTTACCGTTGAGGACTGCATCGACAAGGTCGATAACCGCTTCGAGCTGGTTCTGCTCGCGAGCCACCGCGCCCGCATGATCCAGTCCGGCTCGGCGATCCTGGTCGCCCGCGACAACGACAAGAACCCGGTCGTCGCCCTGCGCGAGATTGCCGACGAGAAGCTTAAGCCCGAGGATCTGAAGGAAGACCTGATCCATTCGCTGCAGAAGCATGTCGAGGTCGACGAGCCCGAGGCCGAGACCGTGCCGCTGCTGGCGGCTCCCGGTCAGAGCGCTTCGACTCCCGATTCGGAAGTCCAGTTCGACCGCATGAGCGAGGACGACCTGCTGCGTGGCCTCGACGGCCTCGTGCCGCCGACCGAGAGCGCCGACGACGAGGATTGATCCTGCATTCGCAGCGATTGAATCAAGATCTTCATTCGATTTGCTAAAGCCCGGCCCTGCCGGGCTTTTTCATGCCGGCAATGCCGATATTCGCCTTGCCGCTGGTCGCCGCGGCGCCGATATTGACAGGGCGGCGGACAACAAGCAGGCGAGGCAAGAGCCCGTATGGGCATGATGCGGCAATACGAGCTCGTTGACAGGGTCAGGAGCTACAACCCCAACACCGACGAAGACCTGCTCAACCGGGCCTATGTCTATGCCATGCGCGCCCATGGCACGCAGAAGCGCGCCTCAGGCGATCCGTTCTTCGCCCATCCGCTCGAAGTCGCGGCACTCCTCACCGATCTCAAGCTCGACGACGCCACCATCGTCGCGGCCGTCCTGCACGACACGGTCGAGGACACGGCAGCGACGCTCGAAGAGATCGAGAGCATGTTCGGCCCCGATATCCGCCGGCTGGTGGACGGGCTGACCAAGATCAAGAAGCTCGATCTCGTCTCCAAAAAGGCGGCCCAGGGCGAGAACTTCCGCAAGCTCCTGCTCGCCATCGTCGACGACGTCCGGGTCCTGCTGGTCAAGCTCGCCGACCGGCTGCATAACATGCGCACGCTGCACTACATGGCGCCCGAGAAGCGCCTGCGCATCGCCGAGGAGACGGCCGAGATCTACGCCCCGCTCGCCGGCCGCATGGGTATGCAGGAGCTGCGCGAGGAGCTTGAGGAACTGGCGTTCCGCCACATCAAGCCCGAGGCCCACGCCACGGTGACCAAACGGCTGGAGGAGGTGACCGAGCGCGAGGGCAAGGTCATCGGCGCGATCGAGAAGGACCTGAAGGACAAGCTTGCCGCGCGCGGCATCCAGGCCGATGTCTCGGGCCGACGCAAGCGTCCCTATTCGATCTGGAAGAAGATGGAGCGCAAATCGGTCTCCTTCGAGCAGCTTTCCGACATCTTCGGCTTCCGCGTCATCGTCGCCCAGCCGGAGGATTGCTACCGCGTGCTGGGCATCGTCCACATGACCTGGCCGATGGTGCCCGGCCGCTACAAGGACTACATCTCGACGCCCAAGCAGAACGATTATCGCTCGATCCACACCACCGTCGTCGGGCCGGGCCACAGCCGCGTCGAACTGCAGATCCGTACCGACACGATGGACCGCATCGCCGAATACGGCATCGCCGCCCATGCCCACTACAAGGACGGCCGGGCCGCCGAACTCACGCAGTTCGCCGATGAGAGCCGGGCCTATCAATGGCTCAGGCGCACGGTCGATCTCCTGGCCGAGGGCGACAGCCCCGAGGAGTTCCTGGAGCACACCAAGCTCGAACTCTTCCACGACCAGGTCTTCTGCTTCACGCCGAAGGGCCGCCTGATCGCCCTGCCGCGCGGCGCGACCCCGATCGATTTCGCCTATGCGATCCACACCAATGTCGGCAATACCGCCGTCGGCGCCAAGATCAACGGCCGCATCGCGCCGCTGCTGACCGAACTCCAGAATGGCGACGAGGTCGAGATCACCCGCGCCGAGGGCCAGGTTCCGCCCGCCGCATGGGAATCGCTCGTCGTCACCGGCAAGGCCCGCGCCGCGATCCGTCGCGCCACCCGCACCGCCGTGCGCCGGCAATATGCCGGCCTTGGCCGCCAGATCCTGGAGCGGGCCTTCCAGCGCGCCGAGCGCCCCTTCACCGACGAAAAGCTCAAGGCCGCGCTGAGACGGCTCGCCCGCACCGCCGTCGACGACGTGCTGGCGGCGGTGGGCCGTGGCGAGATGTATTCCGGCGACGTCGTCAAGGCGGTCTATCCCGACCTCGAACTCGAGAAGCGGGGCGCGCCGGAGCCGAAATCCGTCGGCGCCGGAACCGGCAACGGCAAGGGCTGGTTTGGGCTGCCCAGGGGCGACAACCTCAAATTCAAGCTCGCCGACGAGTCGTCCGATGAACCGAACGCGATTCCGATCAGGGGCCTCGGCGGCGATCTGCCGGTGCGCTTCGCGCCCGATGGCGGCGCCGTGCCCGGCGACCGCATCGTCGGCATCCTGACGCCAGGCGAGGGCGTCACGATCTATCCGATCCAGTCGACGGCGCTTGCAGCCTTCGACAACGAACCCGACCGCTGGCTCGACGTGCGCTGGGATCTCGACGACAAGGCGCCGCAGCGTTTCCCCGCCCGCATCATGCTGAAGTCGATCAACGAGCCCGGCTCGCTCGCCCAGATCACCACGACGATCGCCGAACACGACGGCAATATCGACGCCGTCGCGATGAACCGGCCGAACGCGGACTTCACCGACGTCACCATCGACCTGACGGTCTGGGACCTGAAGCATCTCAGCGCCATCATCAGCGAATTGCGCGAGAAGCGCGTGATCAGCCGGGTGGAGCGGGTGGTTGGGTAGGCGCGCGTCCTCGCGCCAGCTCGGTTAGCGAGCCATGGAATGGACCGACCAGGGTACGATCATCGGCGCGCGCCAGCATGGCGAGAATTCGGTGATCCTCGAGGTGATGACGGCCGGCCACGGCCGCCATCTCGGTCTCGTGCGCGGCGGTCGCTCCTCGAAGCAGCAGCCCGTGCTCCAGCCCGGAAACGCCGTCTTGCTGACTTGGCGGGCGCGCCTCGACGAGCATCTCGGCGAATACAAGGTCGAGCTGTTGCGATCCCATGCGGCAAGGCTGATCGAGGCCCCGGTCGCGCTCTATGGCCTGGCGACGATCGCAGCCCTGCTGCGCCTGCTGCCGGAACGCGATCCCCATCCCGCTTTGCACGAGGGGCTGACGGTGCTGATCCAGCATCTCGATGAACTCGGCCTGGCGCCGGCGCTGGTGGTGCGCTTCGAGATCGCGATGCTGGCCGAACTCGGCTTCGGCCTCGATTTGACGCGATGCGCGGTCACCGGCTCACCCGACGATCTCAGCCATGTCTCGCCGAAATCGGGCAAGGCGGTCAGCCGCAAGGAAGCCGCTCCCTATCTCGACCGGCTGCTTCCGCTGCCGGCGTTTCTCAGTGAGGGGCAGGGGGCGCGCGCGCCTGGCGCTGCCGACATCGCGGCAGGCTTTGCACTTACAGGCTTCTTCCTGCGTCGCTACGTCTTGGAGCCGCGCGGTTTGGGCGAGCCGCCGGAGCGGGCGCGGCTGGTCGAGATCGCCGCCCGCGCATCCTTGGCGTCCGAGGTCTGAGCGCTGCGGAGTTCCTGCAGCAACTCGATCTGGACCTCCTGGATTTCGGCAAGCCTCTGCCATTGCCGGTTCACCAGATGGTCCATCTTCTCGTGCAGATGGCGGATTTCGAGCTCGGCCTTGAGGTTGACCTGATAGTCGTTGCGCGAGCGGGCTCGATCCTTCGCCTCCTGGCGCTGCTGGCTCATCATGATGACGGGCGCCTGCACGGCTGCCAGGCATGACAGCAGCAGATTGAGCAGGATGAAGGGGTAGGGGTCGAAGCTCGTGGCTCCGAGAATATTGATCGCCATCCAGAAGGCGATGACGACGCCAAACGAGATCAGGAAGGCCCAGCTGCCGCCGAAGGTCGCGACGCTGTCGGCGAGACGCTGGCCGAAGGTCCGGTCGCGATCGATCTCGTCATCGGTGTTGCTGGTGATCAGCTCGGAGCGGGCGAGGCTTTCGGCCACCTGCTTGTCGAGTTCGCTCATCTCGCCGCGTTCGCTCGCCAGCATGGCGTTGACATAGCGCGAGCGGTAGAGCGCCACCTGGTCCTGGCCGATCAGCGCATGGGCCGGCAGTTCGGGATGGTCGCTGCGGATCGCATCGGCGAGCGCCGGCCGCAGCGCATCGAGGCTGACCAGCTCTTGCCGCGGCAGGGCTCGCCCGGTCAGGGCACATGCCGCGGTTCCTGCGCTGTGTTCGTGGTTCGGCATGGCGTCGCTCCGCGGTGTGCTTTAGGCCCGTATCGGTCGATTCTACGTGTGGACACCGGGCTGCATCCTTGTAGTCGCGTGATTCGCGCCGTGCGATAGAGACGGCGCAAAGAATCGTGAGCGAGGTAGGCAAGCAATGGGAAAGCCGGTCGATCCGCCGCCGGAGGACGAATCCGAGCGCATCGATCTGAAGACGGCGCTCGAGGAACGCTATCTGGCCTATGCGCTATCGACCATCATGCACCGCGCTCTGCCGGATGCGCGCGACGGGCTGAAGCCGGTGCATCGCCGCATCCTGCACGCGATGCGGCTGCTGCGGCTGGACCCCGGCCAGGTCCACAAGAAATGCGCCCGTATCGTCGGTGACGTCATCGGCAAATTCCACCCCCATGGCGACCAGTCGGTCTACGACGCGCTGGTCCGCCTCGCGCAGGACTTCGCCCAGCGCTATCCGCTCGTCGACGGGCAGGGCAATTTCGGCAATATCGACGGCGATAACGCCGCCGCGTACCGGTACACCGAAGCGCGCATGACCGAGGTCGCGCGCCTCCTGCTCGACGGCATCGAGGAGGACGCGGTCGATTTCCGCGAGACCTATAATGGCGAGGACGAGGAGCCGATCGTGCTCCCCGCCGCCTTCCCGAACCTGCTCGCCAACGGCTCGCAGGGCATCGCGGTCGGCATGGCGACCTCGATCCCGCCGCATAACGCCGCCGAACTCTGCGACGCCGCGCTCTATCTGATCCAGCACCCCGATACGACGTCGCAGCAGCTGATGACCTTCGTGCAGGGACCGGATTTCCCGACAGGCGGCATCATCGTCGAGACCAAGGCCTCGATGGCCGAGACCTACCGCACCGGGCGCGGCGCCTTCCGCACCCGGGCGCGCTGGCATGTCGAGGATCTCGGCCGCGGCACCTGGGTCGTGATCGTCACCGAGATCCCCTACATGGTCCAGAAGGGCCGGCTGATCGAGAAGATCGCCGAACTCTTCAACGAGAAGAAGCTCCCACTTGTCGCCGATATCCGCGACGAATCGGCCGAGGACATCCGGGTCGTCATCGAGCCGCGCGCGCGCAACGTCGATGCGACGTTGATGATGGAATCCCTCTTCCGGCTGACCGAGCTGGAATCGCGCCTCTCGATGAACATGAACGTGCTGACCGGTGGGCTGGTGCCGCGCGTGCTCGGCCTGAACGAGGCGCTGCGGGCCTGGCTTGATCATCGCCGCGACGTGCTGCTGCGCCGCTCGCGCTTCCGGCTGGGGCAGATCGAGAAGCGGCTGGAGATCCTGCGCGGCCTGCTGATCGTCTATCTCGACCTCGACCGGGTCATAAAAATCATCCGCGAGGAGGACGAGCCGAAGATCGAGCTGATGCGCTTCTTCGAGCTAACCGAGATCCAGGCCAACGCGATCCTCGACACCCGCCTGCGCGCCTTGCGCAAGCTCGAGGAGATGGCACTCAAGACCGAGCTCGACGAACTCACCGTCGAGAAGGGCCAGATCGAAGGGCTGCTCGCCTCCGATGCGACGCAGTGGAAGATGATCTCGCACGACATCCGCGCGGTGAAGAAGCTTTTTGGCCCCGAGACCGCGATCGGCAAGCGCCGCACCACCTTCGCCGACATGCCCGACACCACCGATATCGACCTGGCCCAGGCCATGGTCGAGCGCGAGCCGGTGACGGTGGTGATCTCGAAGAAGGGCTGGATCAGGGCGTTGAAGGGCCATGTCCAGGACCAGTCGACGTTGACCTTCAAGAGCGACGACACGCTGAAGACGGCGTTCTTCACCGAGACGACCGCGAAGGTGCTCGTCCTGGCCTCGAACGGCAAGGTCTTCACGCTGGAGGCCTCGAAACTGCCGGGCGGGCGCGGCTTCGGCGATCCGATCCGCCTGCTGATCGAGCTGGAGGAGACCGCCGAGATCGTCTCCGCCTTCCCCTATCGCCCCGGCCTGAAGCTGCTGATGGTCACGACCGACGGGCGCGGCTTCGTCGCCCCGACCGACGACGTCGTCGCCAACACCCGCAAAGGTCGGCAGGTGCTCAATGTCGAGGCGCCGGTGGCGGCGCTGCTGGCGGCGCCTGCCGAAGGCGATCATGTCGCGATCATCGGCGAGAACCGCAAGCTGGTCTGCTTCCCGCTGTCGGAGGTAGCAGAGATGGCGCGGGGCAAGGGCGTGCGCCTGCAGCGCTACAAGGATGGCGGCGTCTCGGACGCAAAAGTCTTCAAGCTGGCGGACGGCCTGACCTGGCGCGACACCTCGGGGCGGACCTGGACCGTGGCGCAGACAGAACTGATGGAATGGCTCGGCCATCGCGGCGAAGCCGGCCGTCTGCCGCCGAAGGGTTTTCCGAAGAACAACAGGTTCGGCGGGTAGGGCTCTTCCTTCCCCCCTTGCGGGGGAAGGTGGCAGCGCGAAGCGCTGGCGGATGAGGGGTCGCAGGCCGCCAGCCGGACCTCAAATTGTCTCATCTCCACCCTTCGAAAGCGCATCCAAACCCCTCATCCGCCCCTGCCGGGGCACCTTCTCCCGCAAGGGGAGAAGGGAAGAAGGCGGCGCTGCCGAGGGGCGGCCGGCCAGAACCACGATATGTATCAGGCTGTTGCGGTCTTCCGCAGAATCAGTTTGCGAGGCCCATGAAGCCAGCCGTCAGGGCGACTTCACCGGATCGCCTGCCCAACCACGCCGACTTCGAGCCCAAGCGTCAGATTGTTCGTCACCGCCCATTCGACACCCGCCCGCGCCTCCGGCCTGACCGCGATGTCGCTGCGCGAGAAGGGCTGCGAGAACGAAGTCGCGCCGAAGCGCAGGGTCTCGTTGGCCGCTGCCGCCCCAACCTTGGTGTAGAGAAGCAGGTTCTCGGCCAGCAGCACGCCCGTCTTGATGTGGAAGGCACCGGCGAAGTCCCGCGTCAGGGCGATGCTGTTGAAGCTCGGCGTGCCGTAGCCGCCGACGGCCGGCATGTATTCGAGCGCACCGACCACGCCATAGACGAAATTGCCCTCGCGCCGCATCGTCCCGGCCTCGAGCCCGAAAGTCGGGCCGGCGTTCGTTCCCAGCCGCTTCGAGCTCGTCACATGGAAACCCGTCGAGATCCGGGCATAGGAGCCGTCCCATTTCACGCCGCCAGGTGCCAGCGTCGGCTCCGCCCAAGCGAAGGAGGGCAGGGCGTCGAAACCGGAGAAGGGCAGGGCAAGCTGCGCCTGCGCGCCGCTCGCACTCAAAGCGATGGCGCAGGCCGCACCGGATAGAAGCGGAAATCTCACGTCGAAGCCATCCTCGTCGCCATCTCGTAATAGGCTAGCAGATGGGCGCTCGATTGTCGCGGATTTGTGGCCGGGTCCGATCCTCAGCCAAGCTTGGTCTTCACTTTCAGGAAGCGCAGCGTGCGGTCGGCGAAGGCTGCGTCGAGCTTGGCGTAGCTTTTCAGTGCATCCTCCATATCGTTGGAGGAGAACAGCAGCCGCCGCTCGCGCAGCGCCATGACGGCACGGAACGCATCCATTCCGACGCCAAGCGATTTGCAGGCGACCGCTATGCCGCTGGCATCGCGCTGCATCAGCACGCGCAAGGCGCGTTCGGTCGTGATGTCGACGGCTTGCGCCAGCACCTGCGCCAGATGATAGGCGCGGTCCTCCTCCGCCAGCATGATCAGCACGTCATCGAGCTCCCGCGTCCGGGCGGCGAGGTCCGAGAGCAGCAGCTTGACCTCGAGCCGCTGCTGGCGCGCCTGACGCGCGAGCGCCTGGGCGTCGGTGATCCGCGAGTTCGGCGGCACGGCGCCGTCACCCATCTGCTCGACGATGCGCAGCACGCGCTGCGCCCGGCCCGGCGTGAGGTCGGAGCGACCCGCGAGAGCGGACGCCACCGCGGCATCGTCGCCGCCGCGCTGCAACAGCCTGTCGAAGCCGGTGTCGGAGAACAGCGCGCCTTCATTGGAGCTGACCGTCTGCAAAACGTTATTGTCGCCGCGCTCGACCAGGATCTCGGTCAGGCTCTCGGAGAGCTGGACGCGCTCGGCGATGGCGACGAGATGGCGTTGCGACTGGCTGACGGCGATCGCCGCGAGATCGATGTCGGTCAGAACGGGCGACAGTTTCAGCACGAGGCGCGCGACATCGGCATCGGCATCGCTGGCCAGCGTCGTCGCGACCTCGTGCGGCAGGCTCGGCACCGCCGCGACCTGGTCGGCATAGCTCTTGCGGTCATCGGCTTCGAGGCGCGACAGCGAATGCACCGCGATTTCGCCGTAGTGCTCCTTGGCCAGCACCGTCGGGTCGTCATCGAGCAGGAACAGGTCGGTGACGGCATTGAGCAGTTGCCGGCGCGAATCCGGCGACATGTCGGCGGGCATCCGGGTCAGGGAATGCAGCATGAAGCCCCCAGGCCAAATTCGTGAAACAAGTTACGTGGTCGCTGCTTGATTTAGCTTTAAGATCGGGATTGATCTTCGTCGGCTGTGATCATCGCGCTCGGTCGATATGCGGTCATGGTGCCAAACTCAGCCGACGCTAGGCTCTGCCGGCCTTGGCCTTCATGCGGATGTGACGCATCGCGCGTTCGGCCGCCGCAACGTCGATCTTTGCGTAATGGCGCAGATTGTCCTCGACCGCGTTCTTGGCGAACATCAGGCGTCGGGCCCGCAGTTCGAGGATCGCGGCGAAGGCGGGAACGCTGACGTCCAGGGCCCGACATGCCAGTGCGATGCCGCTGGCATCGCGGCGCAGCAGAGCGCGCAACACATGCTCGACCGGGATCTCGGCCGTCTGGGCGATGACCTGGACGAGATGATAGGCGCGGTCTTCCTCCGCGAGCATGATCAGCACGCTGTCGAGCGCGCGAGTCTTCTGCGCCAGATCGTCGATGAGAAGCGTCACCTCGAGCCGCTGCTGGCGCGCCTGCCGCGCCATCGAGGCGGCTTCGCTGACAGGTTTGAGCTCGAGGTCCTGAACTTCGCCGAGTTCGGCGAGCATCCGCATGACGCGCTCGGCCCTGTCATCCGTCAGGTCGGAGCGCACCACGATGGCGCGGGGGATGTCGAGTTCCCGCCGGCCGCGTTCCAGCAGGCGGTCGAAGCCCGTATCCGAGAACGCCGCTCCCTCATTGCCGCCGACCGTCTTGAGCACGCCGTGGTCGCCGCGCTCGACGAGGATTTCCGTGACACTTTCCGGGATCCGCGCGCGCTCCGCGATCGCGGTGAGGTGGCCTTGCGACTGGTTGAGGGCGATGGCGGCCAGATCGCCGTCGGTCAGGACCGGCGACAGCCGCAGCACGAGACGCGCGACGCCGCTCTCGGGATCGCCGGCAAGGGCATTGGCGACGGCGCGCGGCAGATGGGGTTCTCCTGCGACCTCGTCGGCATAGGTCTGGCGCGCATCGGTGTCGAGATGGGGCAGCGACCGAAGTGCGATCTCGCCATAATGATGCTTCGACATCACCGTCGGCTCGGGATCGTAGAAGAACAGATCCGTCACGGCGTGCAGCAGGCGCCGGCGCGCTTCCGACGACGTCTCCGCAGCAAGTTGAAACAAGGCGTGCAGCATCTGGCCCCCAAGCCGGCATTGAAGCGCGGGAAGCTTGCCCGAAGCCTGACTAATGGCGACTTAAGGCGCTTTCGCGCGACGAATGTCGCACAAGAGCATGAACAAAGGTTACTATAGGGCGACTGGTAGGCTGGCCGCTTTCAGCCTGCCGCCTCCCCGGTTGAGCACGGTCGGCCCGGCACGGCTTCGCCGGCTTTGAGCCGCATTCGCGCGACGAAGACGTTGTCGCCCGCGTCGAGCAGGATCAGGCGCGGGTCGTGCGCGTCCATCAGAACTTGCCGAATTCGAGATAGGCCTTCTGCGGATCGATGCCGGACAGGATCGCGGTGCGAACCTGGTTCTCCGTCGAGATCGCGGTTTCGGCCTTCTCCAGCACCTCCTCGATCACCTCGACGGGGATGCGCACCACACCGTCGCGGTCGCCGAGGATATAGTCGCCCGGCCTGATCCAGACGTCGCCGATCTTGATCGGCTCGTCGATCGCCTTGGGCAGCCAGAATCCGACGATGTCGCGCGGCGTATAGGCCTTGAAGAAGGCCTGGAAGCCCATCTCGATCATGAATTCGGTGTCGCGCGAGAGCCCGTCGATGACGCAGCCGAGCACGCCCTTGTTCTTCAGTGTCTCGGCCGAGAGTTCGCCCATCAGCGCGACCTCCTCGGTATTGGGCTGGCAGACCCAGACATGTCCGGGCTTGGCCGCCGAGAGCAGGCCGGTCCAGCCCAGCAGCGTCTCATGCGCGTCGAATTCGCCGGTCTTGCCCTCCACCGTGAAAGCGGGGCCCGCCAGCTTCGTGCCCGGCAGCAGTGGGCGCAACGCGGGCGGCAGCGTGAAGTCGGTCAGCCCCATCGCGCGCATCACGTCATGGATGATGCCGGTGTAGCAGCGCTCCAGGCGAGTCGTCAGCTCTTGGCTCATGGTTCCTCCGGGGCAGGCCTGTCTCGACCGTTGCCGCCAGAGTGCGAAGATCACCGCCGGGCCGCAAGCCCGTTTTTCGCGCGGCCCCGTTGCGTTTCAATCGGTTGAAATGCGGCAGGCCGTCGCCGCGGCGCGGCGTTCAGTCCACGCGGTCCCATCCCTGCGGGCTCAGCCGCTCCTGCGGCAGGAAGCGCGCCTTGTAGGCCATCTTGGGCGAGCCATCGACCCAGTAGCCCAGATAGACGTAAGGCAGGCCGAGTTGGCGCGCGCGGGCGACATGGTCGAGCACCATGAAGGTGCCCAGCGAACGTGCCTCCAGCGACGGATCGAACACCGAATAGACCATCGACAGCCCGTCATTCAGCGTGTCGGTCAGCGCCATGGCGAAGAGGTCGCCGACGCCATGGCCGGTGAAGCGGCTGTCGGGACCCCGCCTGCGATACTCGATCAGGCTCGTGGTGACATGGGTGTCCTCGACCATCATCGCGAAATCGAGCGCCGACATCGTTGCCATGCCGCCTTCGGGATGGCGCTCGTCGAGATAGGAGCGGAACAGCGAATAATGCTCCGAACGCGGCTGCGGCGGCAGCGCTTCGCCGATCAGGTCGGTATTGCGGTCGAGAACGCGCCGGAAACTGCGCGAGGGTTTGAAGTCGTCGACGCAGATCCGCACCGAGACGCAGGAGCGACAGATCTCGCAGGCGGGGCGATAAGCGATGCTCTGCGAACGCCTGAATCCGCCATGACTCAGCACGTCGTTGAGGTCGCGCGCCCGTGCGCCGACGAGATGCGTGAACACCTTCCGCTCCTCGCGCCCGGGCAGGTAGGGGCACGCGGTCGGCGACGTCAGATAGAATTGCGGGGCATCCCGCAACGGTCGCGTCACGTTCGGCTCGCTCCGGACAAGGTGGTTGCGCGTAGTGTAGCAAGCGCTGCGGCCGCTGCAACAAGCGCATTGCGCCCCGTCAGGCCCTTACCACGACCAAGCCTGTCAGCAGGTCATGCCCCAGCCGCCGGTCGGCGCGCACGAAGCCGCAGGCGATATCGACGACCCACAGCCCGACCGTGCCGGCCGCGACGTAAAACAGCAGCGCGTGCACGGCGGCGGCCAGTGCGTCGGGCCGCCCGCCATTGACCGTCTCGACCCGCAGGCCAGCCATCCGCATGCCCCAGGTCGCCTGCCTGCGCCCGCCGATGGTGATGGCGGCATAAACGAACGCGGTCGCAGCAACCGCCGGGAACAACAGCCAACCAAGTCCCAGCGTCAGCACACCGAGCACGGTGATCGCGAAAATCAGGAGCGAGCTCAGGATGAAGACCACGACGATGTCGCCGATCCAGGCGAAAACGCGCGAGCCCAGCACGCCGCTGACGTCCTGCACGGGCCGTTGCTCGATCGGGGTGATCGGGGAGGCGCTGTAACGGGTGTCGCTCATCGGGGTCACGATCTGCTCCGGAAGGCGCGAAACCCGCGCCGCAGCAACAATGTTTGATCAGCGACCCGGTTCCACAAGACCCCGCGGCAGAATTCGTCGCGGCGCATAGCCGTTCGTGCGCAAGGCCGCCTCGATCGCCTGCGAATGCGAGGCGCCGCGTGTCTCCACGGTGACGTCGAGCGTCACGCCCTTGGCCGGCACGTCGAGGAAGAGTCGGCCGTGGCTGACCTCCAGGATGTTGGCGCCTTCGTCCCCGAGTAGGCTGGCCACCTTGCCGAGCAGGCCCGGCCGGTCGCTTGTCGTCAGGCGGAAGGCGATGATGCGGTCCTCTCGCTCCAGTTCGCGCACCATGATCGCCGCGAGCAGGCGGGTATCGATATTGCCGCCGCAGAGCACGAGCCCGACCTTGCGGCCGGCATAGCGCGCGGGCTCCTTCAGCATCGCGGCCAACCCCGTCGCGCCCGCGCCCTCGGCGAGCGTATGCTGCAGGCAGGCATAGGCGTTGACCGCACGCTCGATCAGGTCTTCGCCGACCAGCACGATGTCGGCGACGAGGCTGGAGACGATCGGCAGCGTCTGCACGCCCACCGTCTTGACCGCGATGCCCTCCGCCAGCGTCGCTCCGCCGACGTCGAGATCCTCGGCATTCACCGCATTGTAGAAGGAGGGGTAAAGCTCGGCCTCGACCCCGATCAGCTCGATCGCGGGCTTGATCGCCTTCGCCGCGACCGCATTGCCGGCCATCAGCCCGCCGCCGCCGAGCGGGATGATCAGCACGTCGAGATCGGGCGCGTCGTCGAGCATCTCGCGGGCGATCGTGCCCTGTCCCGCCATCACCGCGGCGTCGTCGTAAGGGTGGACGAAAACCAGCCCCTCGGCCTGCGCCAGTTCGCGCGCCTTCTGGGCGGATTCATACAGCGTCTCGCCATGCAGCACGACGCGGGCGCCGTGGCTGCGGGTATTCTCGACCTTCACCAGCGGCGTCGTCTCGGGCATCACGATCGTCGCCGGGATGCCGAAGCGGCGCGCATGATAAGCCACCGCCTGGGCGTGGTTGCCGGCCGACATGGCAATGACGCCGCGTGCCCTCTCATCCGCGTCGAGCGTCAGCAGCTTGTTGACCGCGCCGCGCTCCTTGAACGAGGCCGTCGCCTGCATGTTCTCGTGCTTCACCAGAACGGTCGCGCCGGTGAGGTCGGACAGGCGTGGCGCCGGCACCAGCGGCGTGCGCAGCACATGGCCCTGGATCCGGCCGGCGGCCTCCTCGATGTCCTGCGGGGTGATCGCGAAGGGCTCGCTCATCGGCGTGTTCCGTTCAGACCTGTCTCGGCGCGAGCGCGCCATCACCGAAGAACCCGCCCGGGCGCAGGATCAGCACCGCCGCGAGCAGCGTGTACACGGCGATGTCGCGCTGCTCCAGCGGCATGGTCGAAGACCAGACCACCTCGAAGGCAGCAATGCAAAGCCCGCCCAGCGCCGCACCGCCGACTGAGCCGATGCCGCCGAGGATCGCCGCCACCAGCGCCTTCAATCCCAGCGTGAAGCCTCCGGCAAATCCCATGCCGCCATAGATCACGGTGACGATGACGCCGGCCATGCCGCAGGCGGCGCAGGCCAGGATCAGCGCCTTGTCGTGCACGGACCGCGCATCGACGCCGAACAAGGCCGCCGTGCGCGCATCGTCGGAGACCGCTCGCCACGCCCGGCCATAGCCCGAATGCCAAATCAGCAGCACGATCCCGAGCGTGACGCTAAGCCCCGCCGCCGCGACCGCCAGGCCCAGCGGCGTCGTCGTCACGATGAAGCTTCCGGCCCTTGCCAGCGACCAGGGCTCGTTGAACACCGGCGGCAGCCAGCGCAGATCGGGCCCCTGCGCCAGCCGCAGATACTCCGATAGCGCGATCGAGAGCCCGATCGTGGCGATCAGCACCTGCTGGCCGTTGGCGCGAGCGAGCGGGCGCAGCACGAAGCGCCCCATCGCGAAGCCGTGGAACGCCGCCACCGCGAGTGCGACGCCAAACGCGATGAACAACCCCGAGGCCGGCGTCGAGACCGCCAGCGACAGCACCAGCGCCACCCCGACGACCGAGGACAGCGCCCCGAGCGCCGCAAACTCGCCGAAGCTCAGGATGATGCGCCCGGTCAGCCCGTAGATCAGCGCATAGGAGCAGGCGAGCAGGGCGTAGATCGCCGCCGAGGGCAGGGCGCTCAAACCCTGCTGCAGCCCATAGGCGAGCGCCGGGGAAACCTCGGGCAGCGTCTCGGACGCAGCCGCGCCCGGATCCGGCGGCGGCTCCTGGCGGTTTTCCAGATAGAACCGCCGCAGCAGATAGAAGCTTGCATCGGGCATCGGCTCGCCGTCGAGCGCGATCCCGATCAGCGCGCCGCGTTGCGCTCCGACGCCTTCGCCGGCGAACAGGCAGTCGATCACGCGCCGTTGCGGCCGCCCGCCCCAGCTTTCGATCAGATAGGGGATGCGCAGGGTGTTGGGACGCAGTCCGGGCTCCGGCGCCTCGACCACGATCCGGGCATCAGGTGCGTTGTTGGGGACGATCGCCTGCCGGCACAGCCGCTGCTGGTCGCTGTCGAAGGCGGCATTGCAGGACGCCAGCGCGAGAACGACCAGAATCGACAGGAGGCGGGACATGTCGGCGCAGGCTAGCGCTGGCGACGACGCATTGAAACACCGTCGTCATTGCGAGGAGCGCAGCGACGAAGCAATCCAGGAGGACGTGGAGCGCGCGGCTCTGGATTGCTTCGCTGCGCTCGCAATGACGGGATGCGCTTCAGGCCTCCGCCTTGAGCCTCTCCGCCACGCGCGGCGCGAAATACGTCAGCACCCCGTCGGCGCCGGCGCGCTTGAACGCCATCAGGCTTTCCATCATCGCCTTGTCGCCGTCGAGCCAGCCGTTCTGGGCGGCCGCCATGATCATCGCGTACTCGCCCGACACCTGGTAGGCGAAGGTCGGCACGCGGAACTGGTCCTTCACCCGCGCGATGACGTCGAGATAGGGCAGGCCGGGCTTGATCATCACCATGTCGGCGCCCTCCTCAAGGTCGAGCGCGACCTCGGCGATGGCCTCGTCGGAATTGCCCGGATCCATCTGGTAGGTGCGCTTGTCGCCGATCAGCGTGGCATTGGTGCCGATCGCGTCACGGAACGGCCCGTAGAAGGCCGAGGCGTATTTCGCGGCATAGGCCATGATCTGCACCTCGTCATGCCCCGAGGCGTCGAGCGCGGCGCGGATCGCCCCGACCCGCCCGTCCATCATGTCGGACGGCGCAATCACGTCGGTTCCGGCATCGGCGAGCGCCAAGGCCTGCTGAGTGAGGACACGCACGCTGGCGTCGTTCAGGATGCGCTCGCCCGCCATCACCCCGTCATGGCCGTGCGAGGTATAGGGGTCGAGTGCGGCATCGCAGATGATGCCGATCTGCGGCACGGCTGCCTTGATCGCCCGCACGGCCCGGCACATCAGGTTGCGGCCGTTGAGCGCCTCCGATCCGGTCGCGTCGCGCAGGCCCTTCTCGACGAAGGGGAAGGGCGCGATCGCAGGAATGCCGAGCGCAGCCGCATGTTCGCTCTGGCGCACCGCCTCGTCGATGTTGAGCCGGTCGACGCCCGGCATCCAGGCAATCGGCGTGCGGGCCTCGCTTGAGTCGATCAGGAAGATCGGCCAGATCAGGTCCGAGGTCGTCAGCACGCTCTCGCGCACCAGCCGCCGCGACCAGTCCGCCTTGCGGTTGCGCCGCATTCGCCGCGTCAGGCCCAGCGATTCCGTCCCGTGGATAGACTGGTCGTCGCCTCTCGCCAGGGGCGCCGGAAACGGCTGCACAACCCGAAATGCCATGAAAGCCTCCGCCCCCGCTTGAAAGCCGCCTGAAGCGCTTTCGCCAGGACATTAGCACATCGGAACCATTCCAAAACAGGGGCGATCGTCGCAAGGCGAGCCTGCGCCCGACGCCGGAGCGCGTTGACAACCACGACCCCTCCGGCCCAGAACCGCGGCGAACCGTCAGGGATATGCGCCGGATGCCGACCGAGGCCGAGATCATCTGCGAGGTGCGCGGCGCGGCCGGGGTCGTCATTCTCGATCGCCCGAAGGCGCTGAATGCGCTCAGCCTCGGCATGGTCCGCGAGTTGGCAAAGGCGCTCGATGCCTGGGAACACGATCCGCAGGTCACGCGCGTCGTCGTCCTCAGCACCAGCGAGAAGGCGTTCTGCGCCGGCGGCGACATCCGCGCCCTGCACGATCTCGGCCGCGAGGGGCGCCATGACGAGATGCTGGACTTCTGGCGCGAGGAATACATCCTCAACGCCCGCATTCAGAGCTATCCTAAGCCCTATCTCTCGCTGATCGACGGCATCGTCATGGGCGGCGGCGTCGGCATCTCGCTGCATGGCAGCCACCGCGTCGTCGGCGAGCGCTACCTCTTCGCCATGCCCGAGGTCGGCATCGGCTTCTTCCCCGATGTCGGCGCGACCTACGCTCTCCCGCGCCTGCCCGGCGCAACCGGCACCTATCTGGCACTGACGGGCGACCGCGTCGGCGCTGCTGACGCCCTGGCGATCGGGCTTGCCACCCACGCCGTGCCGAGCGCCCGCATGGCCGAGCTCACCGACGCGCTGACCGGGCGCGGTGCGCTCGACGACATCCTTGCCGGCTTCGTCGCCGATCCGGGCCCCGTGAGGCTCGGGTCCGAGCGTGCGACGATCGCGGCCTGTTTCGGCGCGGCCGACCTTGCAGCCGTCCGCTCGGCGCTCGCGTCGGCCGCTGCCGGGGGCAATGCCTTTGCCGCGAAGGCGCAGCAGACGCTCGCCGCGAAATCCCCGACCAGCATCGCCATCGCCTTCGAGCAGATGCGGCGCGGCACTGGCCTTGATTTCACTGAGGCGATGCGCACCGAGTTCCGCATCGTCTCGCGCATCGCGCACGGTCACGAGTTCTACGAGGGCGTCCGGGCCGTCGTGATCGACAAGGACAACGCGCCGCGCTGGCGGCCGGCCACGCTGGACGACGTCGATCCGGCCGCGATCGAAGCCTATTTCGCGCCGCTCGGCGCTTCCGAACTCGTGCTGGAGGCTTGAGCCGTGCCGATCGCAGGCGAAAGCGAGATGCGCGGCCAGGCCGGCATGGAGGCCCCCGGCATCGACGAGCGCCAGGGGCGCGCGACCCGCTGGCGCGTTGTGCTGGTCTGGCTTCTGCGGCTGATCTCGATCGGCTGGCTTGCCAAGGGCCTGCTGGCCTGGGCCGTCATTCTCGGAGTCGGGATGGAAGGCCAGCCGCCCTTCGAGCAGCGCCTGCTGAGCTTCCAGGCGATCACCGTCTACTTCGCAGTGATCGATCTCGTCGCTGCGGTCGGCCTGTGGCTGACCAGCACCTGGGGCGGCGTGCTCTGGCTGCTCGCGGCGATCAGCCAGTTGCTGCTCGGGTTCTTCTTCCCCCGCCTGTTGCCGATCACGCCCATTCTGATCGGCAGCTATGTCGTCCTGATCCTGGCCTATTTCCTGGCGACCTGGGCGGCCGAGAACGAAGCGTCCTGACGAGAGTTGCCGGCACGCTCACGGTCCGCCCGCGGCGGAACCGCATCGATTGCCCCGAGTCATGGTAACAAACGCTTTAGCTTAAGCATTTCCTGTTTCACCTTGCATTCACCGAAACGGCTAAATCTCTGATTCATCCTGATATTTAAACTCGTTTTCATCCGCCACACCTATGGTGTTTCTCAGAAGCGGACCGGGAGAAAAATCTTGGCCGATATCCAACAGGCGGGATATACCATGAAAGCGAGTGTCAAGACTTCGGCTGTCACTAAGTCGGAGGAGGTTAGCCTCAAGGTAAAGCCACTTTACCTTGAGTCGCTGACGCTGGTAGAGCGGCTGCATCGCCGCCTTCTCGACGTCATCAAGGACGAGTTCGAACGTCGCAACCGCGACGACGTCAACAGCGTGCAGGCGCTGCTGCTCTACAATATCGGCGATGCCGAGCTCAGTGCCAGCGAACTGCGCACCCGGGGTTACTATCTCGGCTCCAACGTTTCCTACAACGTCAAGAAGCTGGTCGAGCTCGGCTATCTCCACCATGCCCGCTCGCGCATCGACCGACGCTCGGTCCGCATCAGTCTGACCGAGAAGGGCGGCGAGGTGCACAATCTCGTGAAGGGCGTCTACGACAAGCACGTCCAGACGGTCGAGCAGATCGGTGGCATCGCACCCGACGACTTCGAACGCATGAACAACGCGCTACTGCGTCTGGAGCGCTTCTGGACCGATCAGATCCGCTACAAGCTCTGATCTGCGCGTATACGCGCAGAAAAGGACCCGCCTTCCCCTCGCGGCCCGCTCCTGACTCTGGCAGGAGCGGGCCGTTGCGCTTTGGGCACAGCTGCCCCGGCAGAGGCCGCACGCCCGGTTCCGCCCCAAAATCGCCTTGCTCATCACGCGTCGTTAATCGTGCTAGCGGATGGTCCCGGCTGAACCCGGCCGGCTCTGCCCGCGAATGCGGCGATGCCAGGCCCAGCCGTGCCGCTTTTGATGTGAGGACGAGGATAAGATGTCGACGATCAGCCTGACCCGCCGCGAGACCGTGCTGGCCCTGCTTTCGGGCGCTGCGACGGTCGCGAGCGTTCCGGCCTTCGCCCAGCAGGCGGAGTGGCGCCAGAACTACGATGCCGGCGCCGGCAACGCGGTTGCCCGCTCCCACACCCCGATGCTCTCGCCGGAATCCTTGCAGGCGACTGAAGCTGCGATCAACGCCTATCGCGATCTCGCGGCGCGCGGTGGTTGGCCGACGGTCCAGCTCGGCGACAAGATGAGCGTCGGTGCGCGCGGTCCCGGCGTCGTCGCCTTGCGCCAGCGCCTGGTCGTCACCGGCGATCTCGACGCCAATGCCGGCACCAGCAACGTCTATGACTCCTATGTCGAGGCCGGCGTGCGCCGCTTCCAGTCGCGCATGGGCCTCTCGACCACAGGCGCGATCAACCGCGCCACCGTCAATGCGATGAACGTGCCGATCGACCGCCGCATCCGCCAGCTCGAGACCAATGTGGTGCGCCTGCGCTCCTGGTCGGGCAATCTCGGCAACCGCTATGTCGTCGCCAATATCCCCGCTGCGATGGTCGAGACCGTCGAAAACGGCGTCGTCGCGACCCGCCATGCCGCCGGTGTCGGCAAGATCGACCGTCAGTCGCCGCTGCTGCAGACCAAGATCCCCGAGATCAACTTCAACCCGACCTGGACCGTGCCGGCCTCGATCATCCGCAAGGATCTGATCCCGAAGATGCGCAAGGAGCCGGGTTACCTGACCGAGAGCCGCATCCGGATCATCGGCCCCAGCGGCGAGATTCCGCCCGAGCGCGTCAACTGGAACTCTGACGAGGCAACGCGCTACACCTTCCGGCAGGATCCTGGCGGCGATTTCAACTCGCTCGGCGTGGTGCGCATCAACATTCCCAGCCCGCATGGCGTCTACATGCACGACACGCCGGCCAAGGGCGTCTTCGGCGACGATTTCCGCTTCGTCTCCTCTGGCTGCATGCGCGTCCAGAACGTCAAGGACTACGTCGCCTGGCTGCTCAAGGAAACGCCCGGCTGGGACCGCGCCAAGATCGACGAAGTGATCGCGTCCGGTGAGCGCATCAACGCACGCATCAGCAATCCTGTGCCGTGCTACTGGGTCTATGTCACGGCCTGGGCGACGCCCGACGGCGGCGCCCAGTTCCGCGACGACATCTACAACAAGGATGGCCTCGGCCCCGCGCCGGTCGCCTCGCTGCAGGGCGAGCAGGACATCTGAGCGGCTGCGTTTCGGCTGAAACGACGAGGCCCGCCGGAGACGGCGGGCCTTTTTTGTTGGCGTTAAAGCGATAGCTGGTGGCCGCAACGGCTGCTGAGGGTGGAACAGGGGACATGATCAACTGGTCCGGAAGCAGACGTTCCACCTCCGGCCGTTGGGCACCATCGGGGCTGGGAGGGGGCCCGAAAGCGAACGCCGACCCTCTCGCGACGTATAGGGGTTTCTTAAACTGCCGATATCGATGACCGCGACCGGCGCGCGGTTTGCACGATGGCTTGAGCCACGGTCCGGAAGAGCAATGTGGGCAGATCATGTCCCATCCCCTCGATCATCATCAGTTCGGCATTCGGGATCGAGGCTGCGGTGTCCTGGCCGCAGGCAGGGGGAAAAAGGGGGTCGACTGTCCCGTGTATGACGAGTGTTGGCGCTTTGATCGCTGCCAGCCGCGAACGGCGGTCACCGGCCACGGCCATGGCCGCGAGTTGCCGCCCGAACCCACCGGGTGAAGGGCCACGCCGCACTTCCTCTCGGAGAAGAGTGCGGCCCGCCTCCTCGTCGAACGGATAGGCGGCACCGGCGATGCGCCGTGCGAAGGCAATGCTGTGATCAAGGAAGCCCGCCTCGTCCGAAACGGGGTCAGGGGCCGGGCGCGTCATCATCGCCATGGCGTCGGGCTCCGCCGAGGGCATGTCCGGGTTTCCAGTGGCAGACATGATCGAGGTGAGCGACAGAACGCGAGACGGGTGCTCGCTCGCCATCACCTGGGCGATCATCCCACCCATTGATCGACCAACAACATGGGCCTGCGGGATGGACAGTGCATCGAGCAGCCCAACTGCATCCCCGGCCATGTCGGCGAGCATGTAGGGCACGGGTGGCCGCTGCCCCGCCATGAGGGAGGACGCCAACGCATTAAAATCCACGGCTCCGTGCTGGGAGAAGGAGGTCGAATAGCCAGCATCTCGATTGTCGAACCGGATGACGCGATAACCCAGCGCGGCAAGTTCCCCGCAAAAGGGATCTGCCCAGCGGATCATCTGCGTCCCGAGTCCGGAGATGAGTAGGAGTGTTTCCGCCGCCTCCTCGCCGAAGCTGTCATAGGCGAGTGTGATGCCGTTGCAGTTCATGCGCTTCATCGTCGTTCTCATCTGTCAGATCCGGGTAGCCTGAAGCTTTTTCACCCAATGCAACAGGCGGTCCTGCAGCAGGCGCTCGCGGACATACTCGATGTCTTCTTCTTCGAGGCGCTCAACGATCTCGAACGTGAACGCCTCCGCCCCATGGGCAAGCCAGGCGTCTTGGAGCGAACGATGCGTGTTGTTGCCGAGCCGCAGGGTGAACCACAGGCGGGTCTGGATCGTGGACAGGTCGGGAGCTTGGCCCACCCAGACCGCGCCGGTTGGTATACAGCGAACGGCGTAGATGCCGGTCGCGATTTCTCGCTTCTTGTAGGCCGCAACGGCGGCCTTTCGGTCTTCGCGCTTCATGACGTAGTCGCCTCCTGCGAGGGCGACGGCTAGCAGATCCAGTCCCAAGGCGCAATATAACCCGGGTGATATTGACTGCGAATTTCTATCCGGGTAATTTGAATAGAGCGGAGGGCCATATGTCCGACTACCTGTCCCAGCCATGCACTGCCTTCGTTGGCACGGAGCAACTTGCAGCCGGAGCGCTGATCGACGTTGCTCTGGAGGTCAAAGCCGCCGAGGGCCACCGGCTGGACGCATCTATTCTCGTCTTCGACGATGCTTCGGGGTCCGTTTTGGATCTGGACCTACGCGGCACGACCGCCGAAATCGTGGTTCGCCTCACCGAGCGGGGCAGGCGGGAGGCAACGGCGGCCAAGACACAAATGGCGTTGGACCCCAACGCAGAGCCTCGCGGGCGCGGACGACCGAAACTCGGTGTGGTCGCCAGAGAGGTCACGCTGCTGCCTCGACACTGGGAATGGCTCTCCGCTCAGCCCGGAGGAGCGTCCCAAGCTTTGCGGCGCCTCGTTGACGCGGCTCGCCGTTCCGATGGCGGGCAGACCCAAACCAAGGCCGCGCGCGAAGCCGCCTATCGCTTTCTGACCGCGTTGGCGGGTGACCTTCCCGGTTACGAGGGTGCGATCCGGTCGTTGTTCGCGGGCGAGGAACAGGACTTTGCCGACCGCATGAACGCTTGGCCGCCCGACGTGAGACGTCATGCTTTGAAACTGGCGACCGGCTTAGGTAAGTTTCCAGCCACGTCGCGACAGTAAGGGACAAGGCGCGTTGTGCGCGTGCCGCCTCTGCCCGAGAGCGGACGTCGGCAATGCCCGAGATGGGTCGTAAGCAGCTGTTCTCCGACCGCAACCCAGCAGCCGATGACGCGATACAGCATCACCCGCGCCGCGCCGCCTCGATCGCGGCGACGTCGATTTTGCTCATGGTCATCATCGCCTCGAATGCGCGCTTCGCTTCGTCGCCGCCGGCCGCCATGGCCTCGGTCAGCACCCGCGGCGTGATCTGCCAGGACAGGCCCCATCTGTCCTTGCACCAGCCGCACGCGCTCTCCTGGCCGCCATTGCCGACGATGGCGTTCCAGTAGCGGTCGGTCTCCTCCTGGTCGTCGGTGGCGATCTGGAACGAGAAGGCTTCGTCATGCGTGAACGTGGGGCCGCCATTGAGACCGAGGCAAGCGACCCCGCAAACCGTGAATTCGACGGTCAGCACGTCGCCCTCCTTGCCTGACGGGTAGTCGCTGGGAGCGCGGTGGACGGCGCTCACCGCGCTGTCGGGAAAGGTCTCGGCATAAAAGCGGGCAGCAACCTCGGCCTCCTTGTCGAACCAGAGGCAGATCGTGTTCTTGGCCATGTGCGCGTCCTTTGTTTTGATGCCGAATTCGAGCTTTATATCCCCGTTTGCCGCATTCTGGGTTTAGCGAACCAAGTGCATCTCTCCACCCAAAAGCATCCATCTCGGGTTGGCGGCTCGCTGGCCAGTAACCCCGGCCTTCCGACGGGTTCGCCGCATCGACACCGATCGACACTCGACATCGGCACGCGACGGGTTCGCGTCGCCGCCCGGCTCCGCGGATTCCCTTTGGATCGACAGGCACGAACCCGGGGCTAGAGCCGGTCGGGAGTTTCGGTGCGGTCGGAGTTTCTCAGGCTCCCTTTGGTCTGCCCGCCATCCACAACACCACAGCCCCCGCCAGCGCCGAAACCACCGAACCGACCAGCACCCCGATCTTGGTTGCGTCGCCCAGTTCCGGCGCGCCGGGAAACGCCAGCGCGCCGATGAACAGGCTCATGGTGAAGCCGATGCCGCAGAGCAGTGAGACGCCGTAGAGCTGGGCGAAGGACGCCCTGGCCGGCATGGCGCCGAATCCCGCCTTCACCGCGATCCAGGCGAAGCCGAACACGCCGATCTGTTTGCCGAGGAAGAGCCCGAGCATGATGCCGAGCGGCAAGGGCTGCAGCAGCAGCGAGGGCGACATCTCCGCGATCGACACGCCTGCATTGGCAAAGCCGAAGATGGGGATGACGGCATAGGCGACGTAAGGATGGAGCCAGTGCTCCAGTCGATGGAGCGGCGAGTGCTCCGGCTCGTCGCTTTCGGTGCCGCGCCCGTGCAGAGGGATCGTCAGGGCCAGCGCAACGCCGGCGAGTGTGGCGTGAATCCCCGATTTGAGCACGAAGACCCAGAGCACCGCCCCGATCACGAGATAGGGCAGCAGCCGCTTCACCCCGCCCAGATTGAGCGCGACGAGCGCGACGAGACAAGCGCCCGCGCCCCCCAGCATCACAAGCGAGAGATCAGCTGTGTAGAACAGCGCGATGATGATGATGGCGCCGAGATCGTCGAGAATCGCCAGCGCGGTGAGGAAGATCTTGAGCGAGACCGGCACGCGCGAGCCCAGCAGCGCCAGCACACCGAGCGCGAAGGCGATGTCGGTCGCAGCCGGAATGGCCCAGCCGCGCAAGGTCGCGGCATCGCCGAGATTGAACGCGATATAGATCGCGGCCGGAGCGATCATGCCGCCCAACGCCGCGATCGCCGGCAGGGCGCGGCGTGACCATGTCGCAAGCTGGCCCTCGATGAACTCGCGCTTGATCTCCAGCCCGACGACCAGAAAAAACAATGCCATCAGCCCGTCATTGATCCAGTGCTGGATGCTGAGACCGGCGATCTTTGCCGAAAGAACCGCGAAATAAGCGATGCCGAGCGGCGAATTCGCGATCACCATCGCATTGGCCGCGGCAAAGAACAGGAACACGCCGCCGGCGGCCCCGCTTTCGAAGAAGACGTGGAGCGGCGAACGGCGCGTCGGCGGCCAGATTTCGGTTTCGACTTCCATGAAACGTTGCTCCTCCCGTCGCTCGACCATATCGCCTGTACCGTGCAACAACCCTGTGTCGATAGCATCCCGTTGCGCCATCGCGTCCTGTGCGCAGAGTGTCGAGCCGATTTGGAAGCCGGGCTACCGCTCACCGCGAGACCGGCATGTCCTGGGATGCGAGCGCCGACCGCAGGCGCAGCCAACCTATGGTGCCTGCCGCTCCCGCCGTGATCGCCATCGCCGCAAGAAGAAGGGCGATGCCATAAAACAGTCTGTCGAAGCCATAGCCGGTCACCATCGGCGTGCTCAGCAGTGGCGAACAGAATTGACCGACGAAGATGGAGGCGGTCAGCAGCCCCCCGGCCAGGCCTCGATGCCGGAGCGGCGCCAGGCCGAGTGCCAGCGCGATGAAGCAGGGCGAGGCCAGCGCATAGCCCGCGCCGATCGCCGCGCACGCCACAAGCGAAAGCGGCGCAGTTGCGGCAAGCGACAGCATCAGGAAACCGAGGGCGATCGCGGCATACGCCAGGGCGAAAATGCCGGCATAGCCGGTCATGCGTTGGATCCGCGGGTAGAGCAGCGCAAAGCCTCCGCCCGACAGCATCAGGGCGCCAAGCGCCGCGCCGGTCATGATCGCGCTGTTATAGCCCTTGGCCTCAAAGAAGAACGACAATTGCGTCGGCATGACGAAGAAGACCATGTTGGTCAGCCCCTGCAGGAGAACCAGCAAGGCGAGCAGACCGCGCCAATGATGATGTCCTGCAGCGCCGTCAACCGGATTGGCGTCGAGCGCCGGAGCCGGCCGGATCGGATCAACGATCGCAATCCACATCAGCGGCAGGAAGGCGGCGGCAAGGCCGTAGATCGCAAAGGGCAGGCGCGGCGAGATGGTCGCGATCCAGCCCGCGAGCGAGATGAAGACCAGCCCACCGAAGTTGCGTGCCGAGATCTGTAGCCCCGTCATCGCGTTTCGGTCCGCTCCTGTGAAATAATCTCCGATAAGGGCGGTCTGCGCCGTCATGATCATGGCGACCGCGACGCCGAGAGCGACCCGGCTGGCGAAGATTGTCGGCAGGTCGGGCAGGACGAGGCCGGCACATCCGGCGATTACGAACAGGATGATGCCGGAGAGCAGCATCACGCGTCGTCCGAACCGGTCGGCTAGGAGCCCCGCGAATGGCGCGCAGAGGGCGACGCTGAGCGCTGGCGCCGGCACCAGCAAACGCGTCAGCATCGCCGCGTTCGGATCGCCCGCAAACAACCGCTCGAGCCCGGGCAGGGCAGGGCTGATCGTGGCATTCGCCATCGTGGTCAGCGACGCCGCCATCAGCAAAGCGATGGCACGCCGGTCGCGCCATACCGGGCCGCGTGTCTTGATGATCTGGTTTTCCATGGTTGCCCTCTTGCTCAAATCCTGCGTTCGGGAGAGCGTACAGGTTCAAGTCAACTTGAGGTCAAGCATGTCGGTTCTGGATATCGGGGAGGTGGCCGAGCGCTCGGGCGTACCGGCCTCGACGCTGCGCTATTACGAGGAGATCGGCCTGATCGGCTCGCTAGGACGGCGCGGATTGCGCCGGCAGTTCGACGCCGACGTGCTCCTGAAATTGTCGCTCATCGGGCTTGGCAAGGCGGCCGGATTCTCGCTGGTCGAGATCGCGGGCATGTTCGGCGAGAACGGCCGGCCCGATCTGCCCCGCGCCCAATTCCGCATCAGGGCGGACGAACTGCAGCGGCAGATCCTCGATCTGGGCGCCCTGCGCGACATGCTCCGCCATATTGCCGATTGTCCGGCGCCGACGCATCTGGAATGCCCGACCTTCCGGGGGCTGCTGAAGGCGGCGACGCGGGGCACCCTCGTCTACGATGCATCCCGGAAGGGAGCCGGAAGCAGGCTGAAGCCGGCGCGGCGGCGCTGAGTTCGGGACGAGGGCCCGCCCTGTTGCTGCGCCATCTAGCGCTTGGACAGCGCCCCCTGACGCGTGATAGGGACGCCGCGACCGAGACGGGCCGTGATTGGCCGCCGAATCGCCAGGAGCCGGACATGACCGAAGCCGCCGCCGAAAAGCACCTCTCGAACTCGTTCTTCGCGGCCTCGCTCGCCGACAGCGACCCCGAGATCGCGCGCGCCATCGAACTCGAACTCGGTCGCCAGCGCGACGAGATCGAATTGATCGCCTCGGAGAACATCGTCTCGCGCGCCGTGCTCGAAGCGCAGGGCTCGGTGATGACCAACAAATACGCCGAGGGCTATCCGGGCCGGCGCTATTACGGCGGCTGCCAGTTCGTCGACATCGCCGAGAAGCTGGCGATCGAGCGCGCCTGCCGGCTCTTCGGCTGCTCCTTCGCCAACGTCCAGCCGAACTCCGGCAGCCAGGCCAATCAGGGCGTGTTCATGGCCCTGATGCAGCCGGGCGACACCTTCATGGGGCTCGATCTCGCGGCGGGCGGGCATCTGACCCATGGCGCGCCGGTCAACCAGTCCGGCAAATGGTTCAACGTCGTCTCCTACGGCGTCTGCGTCGTCGACCAGATGGTCGACTACGACGCGCTGGAGCGCCTGGCCCGCGAGCACAAGCCCAAGGTCATCGTCGCCGGCGGCTCGGCCTATGCCCGCCATTGGGATTTCGCCCGCTTCCGGGCGATCGCCGACGAGGTCGGTGCATACTTCATGGTCGACATCGCCCATTTCGCCGGGCTTGTCGCCGGCGGCGCGCATCCCTCGCCCTTTCCCCATGCCCATGTCGTCACCACCACGACGCACAAGACCCTGCGCGGTCCGCGCGGTGGCATGATCCTGACCAATGACGAGGCGCTGGCGAAGAAGTTCAACTCGGCGATCTTCCCCGGCATCCAGGGCGGCCCGCTGATGCATGTCATCGCCGCCAAGGCCGTCTCCTTCCAGGAGGCGCTGCAGCCAGAATTCAAGATCTACGCCCGCGCCGTGGTCGAGAACGCAAAAGCCCTGGCCGAGACGCTGAAGACCAAGGGCTTCGACCTCGTCACCGGCGGCACCGACAACCACCTGATGCTGGTCGACCTGCGCTCCAAGAAAGTTACCGGCAAGGCCGCCGAGATCGCGCTCGGCCGCGCCCACATCACCTGCAACAAGAACGGCATCCCCTTCGATCCGGAAAAGCCGATGGTTACCTCCGGCATCCGGCTCGGCACTCCGGCGGCGACCTCGCGCGGTTTCGGCGTGGCCGAATTCCAGCGCGTCGGCGAACTGATCGCAGAGGTCCTCGACGGGCTGGCGGCGAACGGCGAGGCGGGCAACGGCGCCGTCGAGGAGGCAGTCAAGGCCAAGGCGCATGAGTTGACGGGGCGCTTCCCGATCTATTGAGCGTCTCGCCTCCGAAAGGGCGGCTTGCGAGGGCTGCCCTACGGGGTTACATACATATCGAGCGATGGAGGTCGATATGGAGCGCCGCAGCGTTACAATGCGGGACATGCAGAAGCTCTCTGCGGCGTCGATACGGGCGCTTCCGCGGACGGTGCCAATCAAGAGCGGCTCCGACACGGTCGGGCTGCTTGTTCCCCTGAAAAGGCCTGATCCCGAGCAGTGGAAATCACTGTTCGAACGGATCGACCGACACTATGAGCAGCTTTCGCCGGAGGTAAAGCAGTATCTCCAGCGGATGACAGGCGAGGGGGACGATTGAGCGATCCGCGCATCCCCACGGAGGTGCTGGTGATCGACGCCAACATCCTGGTCAGCGCGGCTCTGGGGGTGCGTACGCGCGTCACGATGGCGAGGGTCGGGCTGCAGAGGACCTTGGTGACCTCTCGCGAGGCGGCTTCGGAAGCCTTGCTGGTCGCGCAGAACCAACGAAACAGAACGCCTTTTGCGCTGGACGATCTCCTCGAGATTTTAGACGCCATCGAGGTCATCGCCGTCGAAAAATATGAGGCCATGATCGCGGATGCAGCAGCTGTACTTCAAAACGCCGTGGCGTCACGCAATGGTAGCACCGCAGACGCTCATGTCCTGGCGCTGGCTTGGACCTGCGAGTCGCACATCTGGTCTCATGACCGCGACTTCGCCGGCACCGGCTGGCCCTCCTGGTCGAGCGCCAACCTCGCCGCAGCCCTGAGCAAAGAGGCGCCAGCCTCCGCCACGCACCCCTGAAAGCCGCCCCATGCGCTGTCCCTATTGCGGCTCCCTCGACACGCAGGTGAAGGATTCCCGCCCCACGGAGGATTCCGCTTCGATCCGCCGCCGTCGCGTCTGCCCCGATTGCGGCGGCCGCTTCACCACCTTCGAGCGCGTGCAATTGCGCGAACTCGTCGTGGTCAAGCGCTCGGGGCGCCGCGCCGTCTTCGACCGCGACAAACTGCAGACCTCGATATCGGTTGCGCTGCGCAAGCGCGCGGTGGCGCCAGAACGCATCGAGCGGATGGTCAACGGCATCGTGCGCCAGCTCGAAAGCTCCGGCGAGAACGAGATCGCGAGTTCCGCCATCGGCGAACTGGTGATGGAAGGGCTGAAGGCGCTCGACGACGTCGCCTATGTCCGCTTCGCCTCGGTCTACAAGGATTTTCGCGAGGCCCGCGATTTCGAGGAAATCCTGGGCCAGCTCAACGCCGACGACGATGGCGCTACCGGGCCCTCGCGGACGACCGACATTGCGCCTGCCCGCGACGATGACTGATCAGGCGGCGCTCGACCGCGCCTTCATGCGCCAGGCGCTGGATTTCGGCGCGCGCGGCCAGGGCACGACTTGGCCGAACCCTTGTGTCGGCGCACTGGTGACGCAAGACACAGCCGACGGCCCCGTCATCGTCGCCCGCGGCCACACCCAGCCCGGCGGCAGGCCCCATGGCGAAGCGAACGCCTTCGATCGGGTCGGGCCGAACGCGGCGGCCGGCGGCACGCTCTACGTCACGCTCGAACCCTGCTCGCAGCGCACGATCAGGGCTGCGACCCCTTGCGTTGAACGCACGATTCTGGCCGGCGTGACGCGCGTCGTCGCCGCGATGGCAGACCCGAACCCGTTGTTTCGCGGGCTCGGCTTCGCGTTGCTGCGAACCACCGGCATCAGGGTCACGACAGGCGTGATGGAAGCCGAGGCGCAGCGCGCCCATCGCGGCCATGTCCTGCGCGTCACGCAAGGGCGGCCGATGGTCACCTTCAAGGTCGCGCGCACCGCCAACGGCTATGCCGGCGGGGCAGGGGGCGCGCGGCTTGCGGTGTCCTGCCCGGCGGCTTCGGCCTGGGTCCATCTCCAGCGCGCCCATCACGATGCGATCATGCTCGGCATCGGCTCGGTGCTCGCCGACGACCCGCTCCTGACGGTGCGCCTGCCCGGAATGGCCGGACGCTCCCCGGTCAGAGTGGTGCTCGATTCGCACCTGCGCTTGCCGCTCGACGGCCATCTCGTGCGAACCGCCCGCGACGTCCCGGTCTGGGTTGTCGCGACCGAGGCGGCCCCGATTGCGAGCGAGACGGCGCTGGTCGCGGCCGGCGTCGAGGTCATGCGCGTTTCCGCCGGGTCGGACGGCCATCTCGATCTCGCCGAGGCGCTGCAACTGCTCGGCACGCGTGGCATCACGCGCGTCTTCTCGGAGGGCGGCCCGACGGTCGGCGAAAAGCTCGCTTTGGCTGGCCTGGCCGACGAAATCATCGTCTCGACCTCGCCCAACGTGCTGGGCGAGCCTGGAATCGTCGCCGTGCGCCCGGCCCTTGCGGCGATGCTGGCCGACCCCGATCTCTACGCCCTTGCCGAGACCGGCCTGATCGGCCACGACCGGTTCGAGCATTTCGTGAGGATAAGCTGATGTTCACCGGTATCGTCACCGCCATCGGCACGGTCGTGGAAGCCGAAAGACTGGGGCCGAGCCTGAAGCGTCTGGCCATCGCCAGTCCTTATGAGGCGGCCAGCATCGAGATTGGCGCCTCGATCGCCTGCGCCGGTGTTTGCCTGACGGTGACGGCGCTCCGCCCACGCAGCGATGGCAAGCCCGGCTGCGTCTTCCAGGCCGAGGCCGCCGCCGAGACGCTGGCCAAGACGCTGGTTGGGGATTGGTCGCCGGGCACGCTCATCAATCTCGAACGCTCGCTCAAGGTCGGCGACGAGCTCGGCGGCCATCTCGTCACCGGCCATGTCGACGGCGTCGCCACGATCGAGACCATCGAGCCCATCCTCGCCGATCCCGACCAGCCCTGGGGCGCCACGGCCCGCTTCCACATCCGCGCGCCGAAAGCACTGGCGCCCTTCATTGCGACCAAGGGCTCGATCTGCCTCGACGGCACCTCGCTGACCGTCAACGGCGTCGAGGGCGAGGTCTTCACCGTGCTCCTGATCCCGCATTCCTTCAGCGTCACCACCTGGGGCCAGCGAAAGGCCGGCGATCCGATCCATCTCGAGGTCGATCTGATGGCGCGTTACGCCGCGCGGCTTGCGGAGGCGCGCGGGCAGGGGTAACCAGCGCCCTCAACTCCACAAGGACAAGAACCATGGCCGGACCCCGGCAGACATCGGCCGACAAGGCCGCAACTCCTGCCGTCGCGCTGGACGGTGCCCGCGTCCTCGTCGTCGAGGCGCGCTTTTATGACGATCTGGCCGACGAGCTTCTCGAAGGCGCGCTCGCCGTGCTCGACAAGGCCGAGTGCCGCGTCGATGTCGTCACCGTGCCCGGCGCGCTCGAAATCCCCGCCGCGATCGTCATTGGCCTTCGTGCGGCCGACGAGTCGGTCGATCCCTATGAGGCGGTCGTGGCGCTCGGCACCGTCATCCGCGGCGAGACCGGCCATTACGACATCGTCGCCGGTGAGAGTTCGCGCGCGTTGATGGACATCTCCGTCGCCTTCGCTTTGCCGCTGGGCAACGGCATCCTGACCGTCGAGAACGACGATCAGGCCTGGGCCCGCGCCAACCGCTCCGAGATGGACAAGGGCGGCGGTGCGGCGGAGGCTGCGCTGGCCGTCCTGCGCTACAAGCGCCAGCTCGGGGAGCTTTCCCGTTGAGCCGGGCCGAAATGCGCCGCGGCGCACGGCTCTCGGTCGTGCAGGCGCTCTACGAGATGGAGATCGGCGGGCGCGGCGTCGTCGAAGCGATGGCCGAGTTCGAGGCCTTCTGGATCGGCAAGGAGGTCGAGGACATCGAGCTTCCCAAGGCCGAGATCGCCTTCTTTCGCGACCTGCTCGGCGGCGTCGTGCGGGAACAGCGCCTGGTCGACCGTTCGGTCGACGAGACGCTGGCGTCGGGCTGGCCGCTGAAGCGGGTCGAGGCGGTCGTGCGCGCCGTGCTGCGCGCGGGCGCCTACGAGCTCGCCTTCCGCAAGGACGTACCCGCGCGGGCCGTGATCTCCGAATATGTCGCGGTCGCGCGCGGTTTCTACGAGGGCGAGGAGATCGGCATGATCAACGCCGTCCTCGACAAGATGGCGCGCGAGTTCCGCGCCGAGGAATTCGACCAGCCGGCGGCGTGAGCATCCGCGGCCTTTCCGTCATTGCGAGCGCAGCGAAGCAATCCAGGAGGGCGTAGCGCGAGACGCTGGATTGCTTCGCTGCGCTCGCAATGACGGGTGGCGTTTACACGAGGGACTGTAGGGAACGCCGTGAGCGACACGACCAGACCCGGCGAATTCCAGCTCATCGCCCGCTATTTCGCACCGATCGCCGGTCCAGGCGGGTTGGGCCTCGTCGACGATGCGGGTCTACTGCGGCCGGCGCGCGGCTACGAGACCGTGGTGACAACGGACGCGCTCGTCGCCGGTGTCCACTTCTTCCCCGACGATCCTCCTGCGTCGATCGCCCGCAAGGCGCTGGCGGTGAACCTCTCGGATCTCGCCGCCAAAGGCGCCAGGCCCGAAGGCTTCGTGCTCTCGCTTGTCCTGCCGAAGGGCTGGACGGAGGCCTGGCTGGCCGACTTCGCGGGAGGACTGGCCAAGATCGCGGCCGAGAGCGCTTGTCCCCTGATCGGCGGCGACACGGTCTCGACGCCGGGACCGCTGATCCTCTCGATCACCGCCTTCGGCAGCGTGCCGGCCGGCCGGATGGTGCCGCGCTCGGGCGTGAGGCCCGGCGATCTCCTGCTGGTTTCCGGAACGATCGGCGACGCTGCGCTCGGATTGAAGGTGCATGGCCCCGACAAGCCGGGCTGGGTCGCGAAACTCGCCGACGCCGACCGGGCTCATCTCGCCGATCGCTACCTCCATCCGCGCCCGCGCCTGGCATTGGCGGCGGCATTGCAGGCCCACGCCTCCGCTGCGATGGATGTGTCGGACGGCCTCGTCGGCGACCTCGCCAAGCTGCTGGCGGCCTCGGGCGCCGGTGGGGAGATCGACCTCGACGCCGTGCCGCTGTCGAGCGCGGCGCGCGCTGCGATCATGGCCGATCCCGTGCTGGCGGAACTGGCCTGGACCGGCGGGGACGACTACGAAATTCTCTGCGCGGCCTCTGAAAAAGAATATCCTGCTCTGGTCGCAGCGGCGCAGGCCGCCGGAATCGCGCTGACCCCGATCGGTCGCGCGACCGACGCGGCCGGAGTCGCGACATACCGCGAAAAGGGCAGGGCGCGCAGCTTCGCGCAGGGCTCCTTCGCTCATTTTTGAAGGCGGCCATCGAACGCCGCCTCGCCGAGGGCGCAGACGCATGAACCAGCACAGTCCGATCGGTGACGGCGATGCCCTCGCCAGGCGCAATTCCGTCGTCCTCGCCTGCGCGCAGGCCTTGGGCGGCGCCAGCCCTTCGATCGTGATCTCGCTGGGCGGTATCGTCGGCTCGCAGCTCGTCACGGACCAGACCTTCGCGACCGTGCCGGTCAGCCTGATGCAGCTCGGCATCGCCGTTGGCGTCATCCCTGCCGCCATGATGATGCGGCGCTTCGGGCGGCGCAACGGCTACCTTCTCGGCGCATTGATCGGCGCGGTGGCCGCCAGCATCGCTGCGGCGGGCGCGAGCACGCGTCTGTTCTGGCTCTTTTGTCTCGGCACCTTCGCCTGCGGGCTCTACGGCGCCTTCGTCCAGAGCTATCGTTTCGCGGCGGCCGATGCCGCGACCGAGAGTTTCAGACCGCGTGCGATCTCATGGGTCATGATCGGCGGCATCGCGGCCGGGGTCATCGGTCCGCAATCGGTCTACTGGACGCGTGATCTTACCCCTGATGCGCCGTTCGCCGCGAGCTTCCTAGCCCAGGGCTGCCTCGCGCTTGTCGCCATTCTTGTGATCCTGCAATTGCGGGCGCCGCCGGTTGCGGCGGTCAAGCCGGGCGGTGGCCGCCCCTTGGCCGAGATCGTCCGGCAACCGAAATTCATCGCTTCCGTCACGGCGGCGCTCGTCGCCTATGGGCTGATGAGCTTCGTGATGACGGCGGCCCCGCTCGCCATGGTCGGCTGCGGCCATTCCGTGGGCGATGCGGCACTGGGAATCCAGTGGCATGTACTCGCGATGTTCGGGCCGAGTTTCTTCACCGGCCGGCTGATCGCCCGATTCGGCAAGGCGCAGGTCACGATGGCGGGACTGCTGCTGACGGCGCTGGCGGCCGTCGTCGGCCTGTCGGGCATTAGTGTCGCCCATTTCTGGATCGCGCTCGTCCTGCTCGGCATCGGCTGGAATTTCGGCTTCATCGGCGCGACTGCTCTCGTGACCGATTGCTACCGGCCCGAGGAGCGGGTGAAGGTGCAGACCGCCAACGATTTCCTCGTCTTCGGCTCGGTCGCCATCGCCTCTTTCTCGTCCGGCGGCCTGCTCCATGCCGGGGGATGGACGAGCGTCAACTGGCTGATCTTCCCGCCGGTCGCCGTCGCGCTGGCGATGGTCGTCTGGCAGGGAAGGCAGAGGCGGGCGGTTTCCGGCTGAGCTTCCCTTGTCGGTCCGAGACTTGCAGTATCCGAGACCTAAGCTCCGGAGCTCGCCGATGCATCCCCATCAATTCGTCGTCCCGGCAGGACGAATTCCTCCCGGTGCGATCGGCCACAACCGTGGGGTGGTCCGGCGCAACTACGCCTTCATGCCGCCGGAAGGGGTGCTGGTCAGCCGCCTGCCGCAATACGGCAAGACGATCGCGCGCATACTGGCGGCACCGGTCCTGGGCGCGAGTTTTGCGCAGTATGTGCTCGAAATCGCCCCCGGCGGCGGCATGCGCGAGCCCCTCCGCGAAGAGGGTGTCCAGCACTTCTATTATGGGCTGTCAGGCGCGGCGCAGTTCGCGATGGCGGGTGAGGCGGCGGCGCCGTTCGGGCCCGGCAGCTTCGCCTATGTCCCGCCCGGCGGAATCCTTTCGCTGACCAATCCGGGCAATGAGCCGGCACGTGTGCTGGCCTTGCGCAAACGCTACGAGCCGGCGCCGGGGCTGCCTGCGCCTGAGCCGATCCTGTCCCACCAGGATATGGTCCCCGTCACCAATCCCACCGGCATGGACGGGCGCGGCTTCCAGTTTCTGCTGCCCTATGGCGACATGCGCTTCGACTTCGAGATGAACCTGATGTGGTTCAAGCCGGGCACCTGTTTCCCGGCCGTGGAGACCCATGTGATGGAGCATGGCCTCTACATGCTGGAAGGGCAGGGGCTCTATTTCCTCGGCACCGAATGGCACGAGATCTGGGCGCAGGACTTCATCTGGATGGGCGGCTACTGCCCGCAGCAGTTCTACCCCACCGGCTTCGATGACGCCGCCTATCTGCTCTACAAGAACGTCAATCGCGACATGGCGCTCTGACGCGCGAGGCTGCTGCGCTGAAAGCCTGTGAAAACGCAGCGGGCCGGAGCGGCAGCGTTTGCGCTTCCGCGCGAAACTTGCCACAAATTCGCCTGACACGGGCGACGCGAAGCGGGCCGAGAAGTCTTTTGGCCCGTATTTCCTGCGCCTGACGTCCAAAGCGCCAAATGAGGAGCGGCAGCGCTCCCGACGGGTCGGAAGCTCAAGGTCAGGAAACCGAATGTCAGCCCTGCTCATCATCATCGTCTTAAGTGCATTATCGATCGCCTATGGCGTCTGGGCCTATGCCGACGTCATGAAGCGCGACGCCGGCAACCAGCGTATGCAGGAGATTTCCGCGGCGGTGGCGGAGGGCGCGCAGGCCTATCTCAAGCGCCAGTACCTCACGATCGCGATCGTCGGCGCGGTGCTGTTCGTCGTCCTGACCTATCTGCTCGGGGCATGGGTCGGCATCGGCTTCCTGATCGGCGCAGTGCTCTCGGGGCTGGCCGGCTTCATCGGCATGAACGTCTCGGTGCGCGCCAATGTCCGCACCGCCCAGGCCGCGATGCAGTCGCTCGGCGACGGCCTCGACGTCGCCTTCAAGGCCGGGGCAGTCACCGGCATGCTGGTGGCGGGCCTCGCACTGCTCGGCGTCGCCGGATATTACGGCTTCCTGACCTCGGTGAAGGGTCTCGTCCCCTCCGACCGCGTCGTGATCGATTCGCTGGTCGCGCTCGGTTTCGGCGCCTCGCTGATCTCGATCTTCGCGCGCCTGGGCGGCGGCATCTTCACCAAAGGAGCGGATGTCGGCGCCGACCTCGTCGGCAAGGTCGAGGCCGGCATCCCCGAGGACGATCCGCGCAACCCGGCCACGATCGCGGACAATGTCGGTGACAATGTCGGCGACTGTGCCGGCATGGCCGCCGACCTGTTCGAGACCTATGCGGTGACGCTCGTCGCAACCATGGTGCTCGCCGCTATCTTCTTCGCTGGACAAGCGACGCTCGGCACGATGATGCTCTACCCGATGGCGATCGGCGCATCCTGCATCGTCACCTCGATCATCGGCACCTTCTTCGTCAAGCTGGGCGCCAACCAGTCGATCATGGGCGCGCTCTACAAGGGCTTCATCGCCGCCGGCGTGCTCTCGGTCGGCGCGATCGCGGCGGTGAACCACCTGATGTTCGGCGGCTTCTCGGCCTCCTTCACGACGGTCCAGGGTGTGACCTTCACCTCGGGCGGGCTCTTTGCCTGCGCGCTGGTCGGCCTCGCCGTCACCCTGCTCATCGTCGTCATCACCGAATACTACACTGGCACCGGTAAGCGCCCGGTCGTCTCGATCGCCCAGGCTTCGGTCACCGGCCACGGCACCAACGTCATCCAGGGCCTCGCGGTCTCCTTGGAATCGACGGCTTTGCCGACGCTGGTGATCGTCGCCGGCATCATCGTCTCCTATGGCCTGGCCGGCCTCTTCGGCATCGCCATCGCTACCACCGCCATGCTGGCTTTGGCCGGCGTGGTCGTGGCGCTCGATGCCTTCGGGCCTGTCACCGACAATGCCGGCGGCATCGCCGAGATGGCCGGCCTGCCCAAGGAGGTCCGCCATTCCACCGACGCGCTCGACGCCGTCGGCAACACCACCAAGGCGATCACCAAGGGCTATGCGATCGGCTCTGCCGGCCTCGGCGCGCTCGTGCTCTTCGCGGCCTACACTTCCGACCTCAACTTCTTCATCGGAGAGGCCAACAAGGCGGGCTCCACGACGTTCCAGTACTTCAAGGGCGTAGTCGTCGATTTCTCCCTGTCCAACCCCTATGTCGTCGTCGGCCTGCTGCTGGGCGGCCTGATCCCGTTCCTCTTCGCCGGCATGGGTATGACCGCGGTCGGGCGCGCGGCGGGATCCGTCGTCGAGGAGGTCCGGCGCCAGTTCAAGGAAAAGCCCGGCATCATGGACGGGACCGAGCGGCCCGATTATGCCCGCGCCGTCGACCTGCTGACCAAGGCCGCGATCAAGGAGATGATCGTGCCCTCGCTCCTGCCGGTGCTCGCGCCGATCGTGACCTTCTTCGCGATCAACGCCATCGCCGGCAAGAACCAGGCTTTCGCGGCCGTCGGCGCCATGCTGATGGGCGTGATCGTCACCGGCATCTTCGTGGCGATCTCGATGACCTCGGGCGGCGGCGCCTGGGACAACGCCAAGAAGAGCTTCGAGGACGGCTTCGTCGACAAGGACGGCGTGCGCCACATGAAGGGCTCCGAGGCGCACAAGGCCTCGGTCACCGGCGACACCGTCGGCGACCCCTACAAGGACACGGCCGGCCCCGCCGTGAACCCGGCGATCAAGATCACCAACATCATCGCGCTGCTGCTGCTGGCGATCCTCGCGCATAGCTGAGACCATTCGGCCAGGCTGGTAGATCGAGAACCCGCGGAGCGATCCGCGGGTTTTTCTTTTCAGACACAGCTGCTTGGCCAAACGGCTTGAATCACCTTCTCCGTCGTCGCCGAACACTACGGCCATCCCCGTAGCGTTCAAGGAAGCCAGCGCGCCGTCCCGCTGCCATGGTCTCTCCAGCCCCCTGGAGAAAACCATGACGATGCCTGCCACAACCACCCGCGACGCCGGCACGAGCCGGTTCGCCGACCTCGCCTTGCTGCTCGTCCTCGCCGTTCTCTGGGGCGGTTCCTATACCCTCATCAAGATCGGCGTCGAGACGATCCCGCCGATCTCCCTGATCGCGGCGCGCACCTTGATCGCAGGAGCGGCCCTGTCGGTCGTCATCTGGCTGCGCGGCCTTCGTCTGCCTCGCGATATGAACAACTGGCGGCTGTTCATGGCGCAGGCTTGCCTGAACAGCGTCGTGCCCTTCACGCTGATCGCCTGGGCCGAGCGCAGCGTCGATGCCGGCCTCGCCACGATCCTGAGCTCGACCAGTCCGATCTTCGTCGTCCTGCTGTCGGGCCTGCTGTCGGGCCTGCTCGTCGGCCGCGAGCGCCTCGGCGCCCTCAAGCTTGCCGGCGTCGCGGCCGGTCTGGCCGGCACGGTCCTGATCGTCGGTGTGCAGGCGATGGCGGGGTTCGGCGAGCATCTCGCGGCCCAGCTCGCGCTTGTAGCGGCCAGCCTCTGCTATGGCGGTGCGGCACTGTTCGGCCGCAACTTCAAGGGGCTCGATCCGATCATGCCGGCCGCCGGGTCGCTGATCTGCGGGGCGGTCATCCTGATCCCGCTCAGCCTCGTGCTGGACCGGCCCTGGACGATCTCCCCCTCGGCCGCATCGATCCAGGCCCTGCTCGCGCTGTCGCTGGTCTCGACCGCGCTCGCCTTCGTGATCTATTTCCGGTTGATCGCCCGGCTCGGCTCCGTCGCGACCACCTCGGTGGCTTATCTGCGCGTACCCACCGGCGTTGCGATCGGCATGATCGTGCTCGGCGAAGCACTGGCGCCGACGGCCTGGGCCGGGCTGGTCCTTGTCGTTGGTGGGGTGCTCGCGATGACGCTGCCCGCAGGGCGGCCGGTGGCGCCGCGCTGAAATTCCAAGGGGCGGCAAAAGAAAACCCGCAGTCGAGGCTGCGGGTTTGATCGTTCTGCTTGCCTGCCGCGGCGGCTAGGACCCGAAGGGCGTGAACTTCGTCACGCCGCGGAAGAGGTTGCGCAGGAAGCTCTGCTCCTCGCCGCCGGTCGCCGTGGTCCGGCTGATGAAATCGAAGATCACGCCGTCCTGCAGGCCGTAATTGGCGATGCGCTCGACCTTGAAGGCCTTGTTGAAATAGACCACCAGCACCTTCTGGTCGATCACGCTCAGATCCTGGAACTGGAAGCGCCGGCGCACCGTCTGGCTGATGTAGTAGAAGGTCCGGTTGCCGACCGTCGAGGTCGTCGAGGGCGTGCCCAGCGTCGTCAGGACGGTCTGCACATCCATGCCGGGCTTGATCTGCGCGATCAGCCCGTCATCCATGACAAAGCCCCGGGTGTATTCCTCGTTGATGCCGGCCGATGTCGGCAACACGAATCCCCCGGCATTGGGGCCGCAGCCGGCGAGCGCGAGCGACGAGGTGGCAAGAAGACCGAAAAGGGCCGCGCGGCGGGTTGTGACGAGCATTCGGACACGATCCAGAGGCGGGGCGGACGACGGCGCGCTGCCATGTCCGCTTGTCAATTGGGTGGAGGTTGGCGTAACGCCCGAGGATGGCTTTGGCAAGGCAGAGGCGTCCGCGGGGCCGGACGTCGGTTGGTTTGGACGTCAGATGGAGCGTTACGCGTGATCCTGGGTCTGTTCGGCAAACGCAACGACCGGCTGGCGCCGGTGAACGCGCTGTTCTCGCGCATCGCCGAAGCGTCGCGCCAGCCCGCACTCTATCAGGCGGGCGGCATTCCCGACACCTTTGAGGGCCGCTTCGAATCGCTGACCTTGCATGTTTTCCTCGTCCTGCGCCGCCTGCGCGAGTTGCCGGCGCCGGCGGCTGACCTCGCGCAAGATCTGGTCGATGCCTGCTTCGCCTATCTCGAGATCGGCTTCCGCAATGGCGGCATCAGCGACATCGCCGTGCCCAAGCGCATGAAGAAGATCGCCAAGAGCTTCTATGGTCGCGTCCAGGCCTATGAGGTGGCCGTGCTCGATACCGACCCTGCCGGTCTGGTCGAGGCTCTGGCGCGCAATGCCGGTTCGGGCGAAGGGGCTGCCGCCTTGGCGGAGTATGCGCGGGAGGCGCAAAAGCGGCTGGCTACGCTGGATCTCGCCGCAATCCTCGCGGAGCCTCCCTTTCCGGAGTTCCCAAGCCAGGTTTCAAGCCCAGGAGTCGCATCATGACGCCCGACCCGACCTTGCCTTTGAGCCACCCCGTCGCGGTCGAGACGATCAAGCCGCGCGGCTCTGTCGTCCGGGTCGAGGCCGACGCTGCCGCTTTGTCGACCCTGGCGCGGGTGCTCGATCTTGCCTCCGTCGAGTCGGTCGTCGCACGTTACGACCTGACCCGCAACGGCGAGCGGGTGAAGCTTGAGGGCACCATCGAAGCCGCGCTGCACCAGACCTGCATCGTCACGCTAGAACCCTTCCCGGTCTCGCTCAGCGTTCCAGTCAGGCTGGATTTTGCGCCCCAGGTCGAGATTTCGGCCGCCGCCGCCCGCGAGGGCATCGACGAGGATGGCAAGGTCGATGTCGAGGTCAGGCTCAACGAGGACGATCCCCCGGAGCCCATTCTGGACGGTATGATCGATCTCGGCGCCGTCACGCAGGAGTTCCTGGCGCTGGCGCTCGATCCCTATCCGCGCAAGCCGGGGGCGGCCTTCGACGCGCCGGCAGCGGGCCCCGCCGTCGAATCGCCTTTCGCGGCGCTGGCCCGGCTCAAACGCAGCGAATGAAGCGGGAACCGGCTTGCGGTTGCGCTTGCGGCGGCGGCTCAAGTCGCTATTGTCCCGCCCGCATCGAACCGCCCCCGCTCGAACGGCGGCCGCCCCCGGGACCAGCCAGCACCTCATGACACGACCGGTTACAATCGCCCTCGATGCGATGGGCGGAGATCACGGCCCTTCCGTCGTCATTCCGGGTGCGGCGCTGACTTTGGAGCGCCGTCCCGACGCGCGTTTCGTGATCTTCGGCGACGAGGCGCAGGTGCTGCCCCTGCTCGACGCGCATCCCAAGCTCAAGGCGGTCACGACCTTCCACCATACCGACGTCTCGGTGAAGATGGACGACAAGCCGAGCCAGGCGCTGCGCTACGGCCGCTACAAGTCTTCGATGTGGCGCGCCATCGACGCCACCAAGACCGGCGAGGCCGACGTCACGATCTCGGCCGGCAACACCGGCGCGCTGATGGCGATGTCGAAATTCTGCCTGAAGTCGATGCCGCAGGTCGACCGGCCGGCCATCGCCTGCCTCTGGCCCACGGTGCGCGGCGAGAGCGTCGTGCTCGATGTCGGCGCCACGATCGGCGCCGATGCCCGCCATCTCGTCGATCTCGCGGTGATGGGCGCCGCCATGGCCCGCGTCGTCTTCGATCTCGACCGCCCGACCGTCGGCTTGCTGAATGTCGGCGTCGAGGAGATCAAGGGCGTCGAGGCGGTCAAGGAAGCCGGCCGCATCCTGCGCGAGAGCAACCTGCCGCATCTGGAGTATCACGGCTTCGTCGAGGGTGACGACCTCGGCAAAGGCACGGTCGATGTCGTCGTGACCGAGGGTTTCACCGGCAACATCGCGCTCAAGACCGCCGAGGGTACCGCACGGCAAATCAGCACCTATCTGAAGGCGGCGATGAGCCGTTCGCTGATGGCCAGGATCGGATATCTCTTCGCGCGCGGTGCCTTCGCTGCCCTGAAGGACAAGATGGACCCGCGCAAGGTCAATGGCGGGGTCTTCCTCGGGCTGGAGGGCATCGTCATCAAGAGCCATGGCGGCACCGATGCCGAAGGCTTCGCCAGCGCCACCGAACTGGGCTATGAGATGGCCCGCGAGGACCTGATGGCGAAGGTCCGCGAGATGATTGCCGCGACCGCGCGGCCGCAGGCCGTGCCCATGCAGGCCGCCGCCGTCGCCAAATAGGGATTACGGGACTGTGTCCATTCTCCGCTCTGTCGTCCGCGGCTGCGGTTCCTATCTGCCGGCGCGCATTGTCACCAACGCCGAGCTGGCGACGCGCGTCGATACGACCGACGAATGGATCGTCCAGCGCACTGGCATCCGCCAGCGCCATGTCGCCGCCGCCGATGAGACCACCTCCGCCATCGGCCTGAAGGCCGCGCAGGCCGCGCTGGCCGACGCGGGCATGGACGCCAGCGAAATCGATCTGATCATCGTCGCGACCGCGACGCCCGACCACACCTTTCCCGCCACCGCGACCCAGATCCAGGCCGCGCTCGGCATCGGCGCAGGCGCCGCCTTCGATCTCCAGGCCGTCTGCTCCGGCTTCGTCTTCGCGCTGGCGACCGCCGACAAGTTCATCACCACAGGCGCCGCAAGGGCCGCCCTCGTGATCGGCGCCGAAACCTTCTCGCGCATCCTCGACTGGGAGGACCGCACGACCTGCGTGCTTTTCGGCGACGGCGCAGGCGCGGTGGTGATCTCCGCTGAGGCGGGGGAGGGTACGCTCGCCGATCGCGGCATCCTCACCACCCATATCCGCTCCGACGGCCGCCATAAGGACAAGCTCTATGTCGATGGCGGCGCCGGCTCGACGGGAACGGTCGGCCTGCTGCGCATGGAAGGCAAGGAGGTCTTCCGCCATGCCGTGGTCAATCTCGCCGAGACCGTGCGCCACACCTTCGCCGTCACCGGGCTGACCGGGGCCGACATCGACTGGTTCGTGCCGCACCAGGCCAACCGCCGCATCATCGACGCGACGGCCGACAAGCTGGGCATCGGCCATGAGCGCGTCGTGGTCACGGTCGACCGCCACGGCAACACCTCGGCAGCCTCGATCCCGCTGGCTTTGGCCGAGGCCCATGCCGACGGCCGCATCAAGCGCGGCCAGCTCGTCCTGATCGAAGCCATGGGCGGCGGCTTCACCTGGGGGTCGGCGCTGATCCGCTGGTGATCCAGGCGTCTCCGATCCGTCGCTCTGTGACGATTTCCGTCATGATTCAGGGACTTTGCGAGAAGAGTCGCAAGACTCGCCCCGTTCGAGGATTGACCCGCGCAATCGCTCCGCATAGCGTCCGCGGCGTCCATAATGGCGAATTGCAGGCGACGGTGCCGCCAGCACACGATAACGCCTTGGAGAATGTGAATGGCGGGGCAAACGGTCACTCGCGCGGATCTGTGCGAGGCTGTCTATCAGAAGATCGGTCTGTCGCGGACGGAGTCGTCGAAACTCGTCGAGGCGGTGCTCGACGAGATCTGCGATGCGGTCGCGCGTGGGGAGAACGTCAAGCTCTCGTCCTTTGGTTCATTCGTGGTGCGAGACAAGGGCGAGCGAATCGGGCGTAATCCGAAGACGGGTGTCGAAGTCCCGATCGAGCCGCGTCGCGTCATGGTGTTCAAACCCTCGAACGTGATGAAGGCCCGCATCAACGGGCATTCCGGCGAGGGCGATGAGGAGTGACTCTGGAGTTCCACACCGGCAATCCCGAGGCCGAATTGGACAACAAGAGCCCAGATGCCTTCAGGACCATCAGCGAAGTCGCTGAGGACCTTGATATTCCCCAGCACGTCCTGCGTTTCTGGGAAACCCGCTTCACCCAGATCAAGCCACTCAAGCGCGGCGGCGGGCGGCGCTACTATCGGCCTGACGATGTCGCCCTGCTGAAGGGCATCCGCCGGCTGCTCTACGGCGAAGGTTACACGATCAAGGGCCTCCAGCGCATCCTCAAGGAGCAGGGCCCCCGCCATGTCCAGGCGATCGGCCGCGGCGGCCCGTTGGGCCCGCAGGATCGCGAAAGAGCGGTCGCGGCGTCGGCCGGACCGGCCCCGCAGGCTGCTGCGATGTCGCCTCAATCGTTCGACAGTGCACGAGCGGCGGCTGCCGCCCCCCCCGACGGGCTCGACGACGTCACCGTTCTCGGCGCCGTCCTCACCGAGCTGCAGGAGTGCCAGAGGATCCTCCGCAGCGCGCTGCAGCCGGCCCCCGACCCGGCCTGACGGCTCGACGCGTCACGGGGGCAGCGTCCGACGAGCAGCGTGTCATTCGAGGCTGCTGTCCCACCATCGCGAATGAGGACGTCTATGGCCTGGCTCTATCTGTTCGTCGCAGGGCTGTTCGAGATCGGCTGGGCGATCGGGCTTAAATACACGCAAGGCTTCACGCGGCTGGTCCCGACTACGCTGACGCTCGTGAGCATGGTGGCGAGCATCGCCCTGCTTGGCCTGGCGCTGAAGACCCTTCCGGTCGGCACCGCCTATGCGGTCTGGACCGGCATCGGCACGATCGGCACGGCCATACTCGGCATCGTCCTGTTCGGCGAACCGTCCCACGCGCTGCGGCTCGCCTGCATCGGCCTGATCGTCGCCGGCATCGTCGGCCTCAAGCTGGTGTCCTGAACGCGGCTCAGCCGGTCGACGCAAGACCGTGCGATGGGTCACCTTCTGAAGGCGCCGGGCCAATGGCCGCTGCGTTCCAGCAGAACGATGAGCACCACGGCCGCCAGCGTCACGGCCAGTGTCAGCAACTTGGCGTTCCACGGTATGCGGCGGCCAATCAGCCAGATCAGTGAGACGCCCAACAGCAGGGGGATAACGATCTCCATGGCGCCATCCTTACCCTGCCGCAGCGCGCGGCGCACGGGGATTTACCGGCCCGGCTTCCAGGCCGGAACCCAATCCCCGGGAAAGGCGTTCCTGGAGCGGGGGAAGCGCGCCGCGAGCGGCGCCGGCCTGTCATTCCAAACCAGCGACAGGAGCTTACGATGGGACTGTTTTCCAAGGACATCAAAACGATGGACGATCTTTTCGTCCATACGCTTCAGGACATCTATTATGCCGAGAAGCAGATTCACAAATCCCTGCCCAAAATGATCGAGAAGGCGACGGATACGCAGCTCAAGCAGGCGCTCGAGGCCCATCGCACCGAGACCCAAGGCCATATCGAGCGGCTGGAGCAGGTCTTCAAGCAGCATGGCGCCGAAGCCAAGGCCGTCAATTGCCCTGCGATCGACGGCATCCTGAAGGAAGCCGACGAACTCGCCGGCGAGGTGGCCGATAAGCAGGTCCTCGATGCGGCGATCATCGCCGCCGCACAGGCCGTCGAGCACTACGAGATCACAAGGTACGGTACGCTTACCGCCTGGGCGAAGCAGCTCGGACGCAACGACTGCGCCGCCCTGCTGCAGAACAACCTGGACGAGGAGTTCGCCGCTGACGGCAAGCTTTCGAAAATGGCCGAAGGCGGCGTCAACCAGAAGGCCGCCGCCTGATGCGAATGCCCCCGGCAGTGCGAACTGGCGGGGGCATTTTTTAGGAAGAGTCTACGCTCAGGTCGGGTTGCCCGGATCGCCGGGCGGTACCTTCGGCGCCTTTGGCTTTCTCAAACCGCGCGCCCAATAGCCAGCTAGCGCCAGTCCTGGCGGGATCGCCAGCAACAGCAGCCAAACGAGAAAATTCCAATCCCCCGGCCACGGCCGGACCTTTGCTTCAGGACGGTCCTACTGCACGGCGACCTTGCGCTTGTTGGACTTCGCCTTCGGTGCGACAGGCTCAGGTGGCGGCTCGGCCGCGATCTTCGCCATCCGGAGCGCGCGCAGGGTCTCGATCTTCTTACGGGCCGCAGCCTCTTCAGCCGCGATGCGCCCGCTCGACTTCTGCTTTTCGCGCGGTGCTTCCTGCACGCTATGCACATCGTGCCAGGCGCGTGGTCCACGGTCTTCCCCTGCCATCGCTCTCTCCCGTTCGTCACGCAACATCATGACGCAAGCTTACGCGCGAATGGCCGCGGTTGCGAGCCGGGAATCGGCGCCAGCGGGGGATGACCGATTTTCAGTCGTCTTCGAGCAAGTCGACATGCGCTAAATGCTGCGGAAACTCTCAGTAGTGTTTTAACCAGTAAATCGTCGATCGAACTGCTGGATACACTAAAGTAAGGTCCGGCGACTAACCGTCGTTTCATTGCATGTCAGGCAATGCTGGCGACGGATCAAGCAGATGAATGCATTCGTGGCGGAAACGACGATACGCGTCGAGCGCTTCACCCTCCTTAAACTGGACAGGCGCGAATGGGACGGGTTCGCTCAGACCTGCGACGCCTCGTTCAAGTGCTCCGCCTATAATTTTGCGTCGAACCTTGTCCAATTGCTGTTCGGCAAACGCATGTTCTTTGTGTTCTATGCGTCTACCGATGGCTTCGAGACCAAGATCGGCCAGTGCGCTCTGCGCTTTTTCAAAGGTGCGTACCATTTTGAGGATCGGCTTCAGGTCCTTCCTGATTTCGACGATTACTGGACGGCCTGTATGCGGGCACTGCTCACGCATATCGGAAGCGGGCGCTTCTATTATGGCTCGTTGTGGAGCATGGATCGAGACCGCCGCGACCAGCTGGAGCGGATCGAGGGCACCACCCTCGTCGATGTCACGCGATTTAGGGTGCAGTATATCGATTTTGCAGCGTCATCGGATTGGGACCATTACGCCCAGTCGCTTCACAAGAACGTCCAACGCAATCTGAAGAAAGCCGCGTTGGAAAATGAGGCGATTTATATCGAAAGCTATCGCGGCCCCTCCGCGATCAAGCTGCTCGGCAAATGCAGCAACCTCAGGAAGCTCGTCTACGACGCGAAGGGGATACCGTTTTCCACCCTTCGGGTGCTGGCCCGTGCCGCCTTCCGGATCCTCTCCTTCCGGCATTATGCGGTGAGCGCAGCGGTAATCCGCGGCGATCGGACCGTGGGCGTGTTCTCCGGGGTCCAGTTCGGCAGATCGACGTTCTATATCGACGGCGGCTCGCTGCCCGGCAATCGCGGTTTGTCGTGGACACTGCTGATCACGATGATCAAGGCGGCCTATACGGCAGCCCCAAAGGGCTTTTTCATCTTCGGCTGGGTGCTCGAAGGCGGCAACGAATCCAAGGAGTTGATCTGGTCGCGCCAGCAATGCAACATCGCCGAGCGTCCATCCAGCCTGTTCGAGTTCGCCTATGAGGGCCGATAGTCTGGTCGCAGCGCGTGTGTTGGGCAGGCAGATGGCCGCTGCCCGGTCGAGAGCTTTCCCAAGCTCGGCCCCGGTCGAAGCTTAGAAGCCTGGCAGGCGCGAGAGCTAGTCGTGCCAGGGCAGTTCGGGCGCCTTCCAGGCAAGCCCGATGACGACGATGAGCGAAGAGAGATGAAAAGCGGCGACCCAGATCATGTGGTGCCTGTGCCTTGCGAGCAGTCGGATCCGTATTCGGACATGGACGTGTTCACGTTGTCTTAACGGGTGCCCTGGCCCCGGGGATAAATGACCGAAGATTTTCCTGACGGGTTCCGGCAGCGGACAAGCTCGCGAAAGCCATCATCCAAGGGGGCGTCGGACAGAGACCTGACCTGACTGCGCGCGATTATGCGGTCTTCAGCTCATGCCAGCGATCCAGATCCAGGCGGATCCAGATGACAAGGCCCCTAATATTTTTTTGGGATTTATGGTCGGAGCGAGAGGATTCGAACCTCCGACCCCTTGTCCCCCAGACAAGTGCGCTAACCGGGCTGCGCTACGCTCCGACGGCTCGGCTTATAGTGTCGCCTTCGCGCGGATGCAACGTGCTTGACGAAATGATCGGGAACACCCGTCGGCGATCCGGCGCTCGTGCAGGATCGAGCCCCGGACTGATGACGAAGTTGAAATCAGCCGGAATGCGCGCCGCTCGGCCCGGAAGGCGGGGGCACCCGCAGCGCGGCCAGCCCCCATACGAGCCCCAGCATCAGATAGAAGTGCCGCCAATGGTCGGTGTCGATCTGGAGGCCCTGCAGGATGGTGACGAACAGCACCGACCAGAGCACGATGGCGTGGTTCTGCCAGGGCGAGCGACGGAAGACGAGCGTCCAGCCGGCATAACAGGTCGCCGCCGTCAGCCCGAGCCAGGCGAAGCCGCCGAGCCAGCCATAGGAGGCGAAGGCGTTGATGTAGACGTTGTGCGGGTCCTCCGGGAAGAACCAGCGGAAGCGCAGCGGCCCGAAGCCGTTGGGCTCGCCGAGCAGCAGCGGGATCGAGCGAAGCTGGTTTCCAAAGCGCCCGGTGACGCCCTGGTCGTAGCTCTGGTCGAGGCTGGCGCGCATCTCGAAGACGCTGCGGATGTTTTCAAACGAGAGGGCGACCAGCAGCGCCGCCGCCATCAGCACGAAAGCGGCCATGGTTAGCCCGACGATGCGCGCCCGCCGCGAGGCTCCCGCCGTGGTCAGGAAGGTCAGCGCCACCATCAGGATCGCCGAGCCCGCGAGATTGCCCCAGGCGCCGCGCGAGAAGGTCAGGAACAGCGCCGCCAGCGGCAGGCTCATCAGGAACAACCCGCGCATCAGACCGAGCCGGCCGATCAGCACATGCTGCAGAGCAAAGACGATCGGCGGCACCAGGAAGGGCCCCAGCACGTTGGGGTCCTTGAAGGTGCCTGAGGCGCGCCCATAAAGCGAGAACACGCTGCTCAGTCCCGCAACGTCGAAATAGCCGAGCACGCCGGCAAGCCCCGCGCACCAGGCCGCGAAGACATAGCCGCGCCGCAGCGTCTCCAGCCGCGCCATCGTGTCGTCGTCCATGATCGCGGCGAGGAAGACCGCGGTGATCATCAGATAGACCGAGACGGCCGTGAACCGGACCGAGGCGCTCTCGTCCATCCAGGGGATCAAGGAGAAGGCCCCGCCGATATTGTAGAGCAGCAGAAGCACGAGCAGCGGCAGCGGCTTCTGCGAGAAGCGGATGCCGGTCAGCGCAAAGACGAGCACCGCCAGCAGAAAGACGACTTCATAGGGCGAAGGCTCGATCAGCGCGAACCCGCTCGACGCCGTCAGAAGCCACAACGCGCCGCGCTTGATCGCGCCATGGGAGACCCGCAGGCCGCTCCGTGGCGGCGCGTCCGCCCGGGACCGGTCCGCGAGCGCGCTCAATAGGCGTTCTCGTTCTTGGTCAGCAGCGAGATCGGCGTCTTGATCAGGATGTAGAGGTCCAGCAGCACCGACCAGTTTTCGATGTAGTGGAGGTCGTGTTCGACGCGCTTCTGGATCTTGTCGTCGGTATCGGTCTCGCCGCGCCACCCATGGATCTGCGCCCAGCCGGTGATGCCTGGCTTGACCTTATGACGCGCGAAATAGCCATCGACGACCTGCTCATAGGCCCGGTTCTGGGTATGGGCATGGATCGCGTGCGGGCGCGGACCCACCAGCGAGAGATCGCCCTTGAAGACCACGTTGAAGAATTGTGGCAGCTCGTCCAGTGAGGTCTTGCGGATGACGCGGCCGACGCGGGTCACGCGCGGATCGTTCTTGGTCACCTGCTTGGCGGCGGCCATGTCGCTCATGTTGTGATGCAGCGAGCGGAACTTCAGCACCTCGACGCAATCATTGTTGAAGCCGTAGCGCTTCTGCCGGAACAGCACCGGCCCCTTCGAATCGAGCTTGATCGCGATGGCGATGACGAGCATCACCGGCAGGAGCGCGATCAGCGCCAGCGTCCCCACGACCTTGTCGAAGATCCATTTGACGACGATGTCCCAGTCGGCGATCGGCCGGTCGAATACATCGAGCACCGGCACGGCGCCGATATAGGAGTAGGAGCGCGGCCGGAACCGGAGCTTCGACATATGCGCCGAGAGCCGGATGTCGATGGGCAGCACCCAGAGCTTGCGCAGCATCGTCAGCAGCCGCGCCTCGGCCGAGATCGGCAGCGTGAAGATCACCAGGTCGAGCCGGGTGCGCCTGGCGAATTCGACAAGATCGTCGATCGTCCCGAGCTTGGGATAGCCGGCGACCAGATCGGGCGAACGGTCGTCGTTGCGGTCGTCGAACACGCCGCAGACGCGCAGGCCGGTGTCCTGCTGGGCCTCGAGCGCGCGGATCAGCGCCTCGCCGGCCTCGCCGCCGCCGACGATCGCGGTGCGCCGTTCGAACCGCCCCCGCCGCGTCAGGCTGCGCACGGCGAGTGTGACGGCAAACCGTTCGGCCAGCAGCGCCGCCAGCCCGCCGACATAGAAGCCGGCAAGCCAGACGCGCGAGACCTGGTCCCCGATCTTGAGGAAGAAGAAGACCGCGAGCGCGATCAGGAACAGCGTGGTCCAGCCGGCGACGAGCCGCGCCGCCATGGCCATGTAATTGCGCAGCGCCCCGACATGATAGAGATGCAGCGCTTGGAAGGCGCCCAGCATCCCGACCGCCAGCACCGGCACCGTGACCTGGTAGTGCAGCGAGCTCTCGGCGTGGCCGGCGACATAGAGCCAGTAGATCAGCCCGCCCACGGCGCAGATCGCGAGCACGTCGAATAGCCGGACCGCACCCTCGATCATCACCGGTGACAGGGTCGGCTGAACCGGCATGGCGGCGATGCGTGCGGCCAGCGGATGAAAGGCGCGTGTCGGTCGAATCCGTTCGGAACCCGGCATCCCGGAACCGAGAGGCGTGGCAGCATCGGCCTTGATCATATCGCGAACGTCGAACGCACCCATGGCAAGCCATCCTTGGTCGGACCGACGGAAGAACCGCTCGATCGTGCCGTTCGTCTAGCCGAAAATGCTCACGGAAGGCTTAATCGGTCGAGTCGCTGTTTTGGCTTGATCGGGTGGGAGGTGTGGGGGACGGTATTCTGTTGATTTGGGTTTTCGAACGCTACTTGCCGGTCACTCCGGACAAGCGGCGCAAGCCGCGCCGATCCGGAATCCATCATCGAGCACCGCGGCGCCCTACGATGAATTCCGGGTCTCCGCTTCGCTGCGCCCGGAATGACGGCAAGGGTCTGATTCCCGCAGATGCCCAGAATATCACTCGATTTTCCACGGGGCAGACGCTCGGCGAAGACCGTCCGGCGCCGGTTTTGCGCAAGCGCGGCCCTGACTGGGAGGTGTGAAGAAAGCCGATTTTGTCGTGGCCTGCCAATGTATTGACACAGCTTCGATGCCGGGATTCTCGTTCCGAGCCGACGGCATCATTAATATCAGAAGTTCTATGTGGTTGACATAAAGCAGAAAATCGCTCACAAGCATCCTTGATGAGTGTCTGAGAAGCACATTGTGAGCGGAAGATGTCCCCGGTTTCGGCCGTTGTTTGGACGCCCCGTCGTGCTGTTTTTCGTGGCGGTTCACCGCCCCGATCTCGAACAAGACTTCATCTCGAAACTCAAGCTATAGCCAGGCTGTCTGTGTACCGCCCCCGCGGTACCTGGAATCGGCCCGGCCCGTGTGCCCCATGTCTTTCCACTGGTTCATTCTGCTCGCGGCCATCGCCGTCGAGATCGTTGCGACGGCTGCGCTGAAATCCTCCATCTCCGCGCCCGCTGTCCTGGCGCTTCTGCCTCTGCTCCTGATCGGGCTCTCCTTCGCGCTGCTAAGCGTCGCTTTGCGCGTCATCCCGATGGCCGTCGCCTATGCGGTCTGGGAAGGGCTCGGCATCGTCGGCATCGCCATCTCTGGCCACCTGCTCTTCGGCGAGCATTTGACGCCCCAGCGCATCCTGGCACTGGCTGCGATCATCGCCGGCATCGTCCTGCTCGAACGCGGAGTCGGTAGTGGTCACAACGACCAGAGGAGGCCGGCATGATCGCCCCCCTCCTGCCGCAGTCGCTCGCGCTGCTCTGGCTCGTGCTTGCGGTCGCTCTCGAAGTGTCGGGAACTTATCTGCTGAAGCTGTCGGACGGGCTGAAGCGCCGTCTCCTCGGCGCGCTGGGCCTCGTCCTCGTCATCGGCGCTTTCGCCGCGCTGGCGCAGGCGATCCGCGGTATGGATCTCTCCGTTGCCTATGCCGTCTGGGGCGGGGCCGGCCTCGTCGTGACGGCGATCGTCGGCGCGCTCGCCTTCGGCCAGGCCATCCGCCCGGCCGGCTGGGCCGGCATCGTTCTGGTGATCTGCGGCGTCGTCGCGCTGAAGCTGGCCTGAACCTGCTCAGCGCGACGGGCGAGCGGCAAATGCGACGCGATAGGCCGCGATCACGCCATCGACCATCGCGTCGAGCTGGAAGTTCTGCCGGACATGCGCCGCGAGATCGGTCGCCTCGGCCCGCCTTTCGGCATAGGGCGCGGCCAGCGTCCGCGCGATCGCGTCGGCCAGCACGACCGGGTCGTTTGCGGCGATCAGCCTGTGACTATGGCGCGGCCCGTAGATTTCCTTGATGCCGCCGACATCGGTCGCGATCAGCGGTTGGGCCGCCGCCGCCGCCTCCAGCACGACATAGGGCAGCGATTCCGCCCGCGACGGCACCACCATCACATGCGCCTGCGACAGCGCGCGGCGGATCGGTCCCGGCGGCTCGAAGACGCATTGTGCCGCAACGCCGCGATCGACTGTCATCTGCCGCAGCTCCGCCTCGTCCGGTCCCGAACCGATCAGCAGCAGGCGCGGCGTCAGCCCGTCACGGCTCTTCAGCAAAGCGAGCGCCTCGATCAGCGTGTCGATGCCCTTCGCCGAACGCAGCTCGCCGAGATAGACGAGGTCGAACCCGGCCTGGCTATGGTCGATCGGCTCGAACTCCGGCTCCGAGATGCCGTTCAGCACGATGCGATGGTCGGTCAGCGGCATATGGCCGATATGAGCCTCGAACCGACCGGCGATGAAGGCGCTCTCGAACATGAACATGTCCGTGGCGCGCTCGAGGAACCGCTCCACGCCCATATAGACGCGGTGTTCGGTCGAGCCGGGCTTGTAGTTGAAGCTGCCGCCATGGGGAGTGTAGGCCGTGGCGTAGCGGCGGCCGGGCGTCAGCAGCGCCGGCAGCCGCGAATAGAGTCCGCCCTTGGAGCCGTGGCCATGAACGATGTCGGGCTTCAGCCGGGCGCGCAGCCTGATCTGGCTGAGCTGCGCCTTGGCATCGGTCAGGCTCGGATAGCGGGACATGGCGACGCGCATCACACCGAGCGAGAGCTTGTCCGACAGCTCGGCGAAGACATCGTCGGCACGTGTGCCGCCGGTCGTCGCATCGCAGAAGATCCCGACATGATGTCCGCGCGCCGCCTGTCCGCGCGCAAGGTCGAGCACGTTGCGGAACAGCCCGCCAAGCGGTGCGCGAAACACATGCAGGATGCGCAGCGGTGGCGCGGCCTCGGTCATGACGACAGCTCCGCGAACAGGCTCAGAACCAGCGTTCCTTGATCACGATCGTGTCGCCCGGCTGCACCGGATAGATGATCGGTACCGCCGCGGTGACGAGTTGACCGTCGATCAGGCGCGTCACCTCGGCGAAGCTGCGCTGGCCGCGTGGCGTGAAGCCCCCGGCGATCGCCACCGCCGTCTGCACGGTCATGCCGTTGACATAGGGAAACTGGCCGGAATTGGTGACCTCGCCGAGCACGAAGAACGGCCGGTACGAATCGACCTCGACCGAGACCTTGGGCTCGCGCAGGAAGCCGCCGCGCAGCTTGCCCTCGATCGCCCGCTCGAGCTGCTGCGTCGTGCGCCCTTGCGCCTCGACCGTGTCGATCAGCGGCATCGAGATGCGTCCCGAGCCGTCGACAGCGTAGATATTGGAGAGATTGTCCTGTCCGAAGACGATGATGCGCAGCTTGTCGCCGCTGGCGAGCCGGTAGGGCCCGCTCGGCTGCGCCATGGCGTAGTCGGCCTCGACATAGCGCGGCGCGCAGGCGCCGGCCGTCAGCGCGAGCGCCAAGGCGAGAGAGGTGAGGCGGGGACTCATCACTGGCTATACCCATGCGGAACCTGCCCTAGGCTTACGGTCGACATGGTTAAAAAAGCCTGACGATCCCCTTCGGCCGAGGCTGCCCGCAGGCCGGCCTTAACCCCGCACTAACCTTAATGGGCTTTCATGGATTGGCGCGCGGCCGAAAGCCGCGCTTCAGTCCTTATGCGTGAACGGATGGGTCATGACCGCTCAAACCGAGAGCCAGACGCGCGCCGCCGGCGAAGGTCGCGGCGACATGCTCGATCTCGCGGCGCTGTGGGCCGCGATCAAGCGCCGGAAGGCCTGGATCATCGGTCCGAGCCTGGCCGCGCTCGGTCTGTCCGTCGTCGCGATCAACCTGGTACCCGCCCGCTACACCGGCGAGGCCCGCATCCTGCTGGAGAATCGCGACAGCTTCTACACCCGGCCGGGCCAGTCGACGGGGGAAAGCTCGGGGCAGCAATTCGACAGCGAGGCCGTCCAGAGCCAGGTCCAGCTCATCATGTCCCGCGATCTCGCCCGCGAGGCGATCAAGCGCATCGGCCTCGTCGGCAATCCCGAATTCGACGCGGGCGCCGGTGCGCTCAACACGCTGAAGAAGGTCGGCGTCCTGGTCGGCCTGGGCGCCCATCCGGCCGACCGTTCGCCGGAAGACCGGGTGCTGGAGAAGTATTTCGACCGGCTGTTGGTCTATCCCGTCGGCCGCTCCCGTATCGTCTCGGTCGAGTTCTCATCGCAGGATCCCGCATTGGCGGCGAAGGCCGCCAACACCATCGCCGACGTCTATCTGGAACTGCAGCAGGCGGCCAAGCAGGACACGGCGCGCAGTGCCTCGTCCTGGCTTTCGACCACGATCGAACCTCTGCGCAAGCGTCTGGCCGAGGCCGAGGCCAAGGTCGAGGATTTCCGCTCGCGCAACGGCCTTCTGGTCGGCGCCAACAACACCACGATCACCGCCCAGCAGCTCGGCGATCTCTCGACGCAGCTCTCGACGGCCCGCAGCCAGCAGGCCGAGGCGCAGGCCAAGGCCGGTCTGATCCGCGATGCCATCAAGCAGGGCCGGACCTTCGAAATCCCGGACGTCGCCAACAACGAACTCGTCCGCCGGTTGATCGAACAGCGCGTGAATCTGCGCGCCCAGCTCGCGCTCGAATCGCGCAATCTCCTGTCCGAGCATCCCCGGATCAAGGAACTCAACGCCCAGCTCACCGATCTCGAAGGCCAGCTTCGTGCCGCGGCCGAACGGACCGTGCGGATGCTGGAGAACGAAGCCAAGATCGCCAGCCAGCGCATCGAGAGCTTTACCGCAGCTCTCGACGGCCAGAAGAAGAACGTCTCCACCGCCAACGATAGCGAGGTCCAGTTGCGCGCCTTGGAGCGCGAGGCCCGCACGCTGCGCGACCAGCTCGAGCAGTACATGCTGCGCTATCGCGAAGCCGTCGCCCGCGACACCCAGAATGCGACCCCCGCCGACGCCCGGGTGATCTCGCGCGCCGTCGAGCCGAGCGAGCCTTCTTTCCCCAAGAAGGTTCCGACCATGGTCGTGGCGACGCTGGCGACCTTCCTCGTCGCGCTCGCCACCATCGTCTCGCGCGAATTGCTCAACGGCCAGTCGGGCGCGCCTGCGCCGGCCGACAAGCCGCGCCGGGCGCCGGGCTGGGTCGTCGGTGGGCCCGGCCGGACCAACTCCGACCCGCGCCGCGAGCGCGTCGCCGGTCTCCTGACCCATGCCGGCCGCCTTGGTCAGGTGACGCTCGACCTCGACGCACCCGAGCAGACGCTCGCCGACATCGCCGAACGCATCGAGGAGCCGGCCCGCGGCATGGCGCCCATGGTGGTTGTGCTGGACGGCGGCGGCCATGGTGCGACGACCGCGCGCGACCTCGCCGAACTGCTCTCGCAGCGCTGCCGCTGCATCATCGTCGATCTCGCCGCAGATGGCGACCGCACCGAGCCCGGCTTCTCCGAGCTTCTCGCCGGCGAGGCGCTGTTCTCCGACATCATTACGCGCGAGACCGGCTCGCGCCTGCACCGCATCGGCCCCGGCCGTGCCGGCCGCGACGCCGTGCTGGCTGCGCCCGACCTAGTCGAACTCGCGCTCGACGCGCTCTGCGAGACCTATGACTGGGTACTGGTCGCAGCCGCCTCCAACGACGAGGCGGCCGTACTCGCGCCGCTGGTCGGCCGCGCCCAGGGCGGCCTTGTCATGGCCGGCCAGGTCGGCAACGGCCATGCGATCGAGGCCGCCTACAGGCTGGCGGATTTGACGAAGGCGCCGGTCGCGCTGGTTCTGGACGCCAACGAACCGGTGCCGAGCCGGCTGGTCGCGTCGCGCGAACGCGACCAGGAGCCGGCCTGACGGCCGATCATTCCTCGACCGCGCGCTGCCTTTTCATCAACCCCGACGCTCGCTGCGCCAGCTTCAGCGCCGTCGGCGAGCCCTTCACCAGGCGCTTGGCCTCGCGCTTCAGGCGGCTGAACCCGACGAAGAGCCTGCCCTTTGCCGTCAGCGGCAGGAACGTGTCGACCAGATCGTCGCGGTCGTCGCAGATCGTCGTCTTGTAGCGCGCCTCGCCGACGCCGAGGTCGAACGCTAAAAAACCTTCGCGGCATTTCAGTGCGATCAGATCGACCAGCAGGATCTCCCCCGGACTCGTCTTTGCGATGTCCTCGTCCATGGCGAAGGAGGTCGCCATCCCCGAGAAGCGGCCGCCTTGGACTGCGCCGACATAAGTCGCGACCGAGCGGCCCGCGACATCGAGCGAATAGAGTTCCAGCGTCGGCGCTGCGCCCTGAGCGCCTTCGCGCAGGAAGGCCCGCATCGCCGGCTCCGCGAAGGGATCAGGAATGCCCATCGCGGCGAAACGCGCCGCCTTCTGGGAAAAGAAGGCCTCGGTGATGCGCTCGATCTCGATCTCGCTCCGAGCCCTGACCAGCGCCGAGGCGCCGAAGCCGGCGAAGCGGTTGCGCTTGTTCTTGAGCTTCTTGCGGGCGTGGCTGCTCATCGAGCGCTTCAGCGTGCCCTCGGCGTCGCCCGGGACCAGCGCAAGCTTGTAGGCGCCGCTCGGGCTCGGGCCGGAGGCAAGTAGCACCAGCGGGTTGGAGGCATCGCCCCAGCGCACCGGCTGGTTGACGAAGACCAGGGCGTCGAGCCCGCCGATCGCCGCGCCGACCTCGTGCAGCATTGCCTCGGCCGCTTGCCCGTCCAGCGCCGCCGCAAAACCCGGCGCGAACAACCCCATATGATAGTTGGCGTGCTTGCCGCCGATGAACTCGGCGAACCGCACGCCCAGCCGCCGCGTGATCACCAGCGGCAGGATCGCGACAGGCCGGTCCTCATCATCGCGCAGAGCAACATAGCGGAAATCCATGCCATGGGCCTTGCCGACCGTCGCAGCGAAAGCGGAAACCCAGCCATAAGCCTGATAGGGCGTCACCAGCGCCTGTGCTTCCAGCGCGCGCCACTCGCTTTCGAGCGCCGCTATATCGGTATCGACCGTAATGCGCCGCCACGGCTGCCACGCGGCGCTGCTCCGGCTTTCGGCCGAAGCCGGCACGCGGTTGCGTTCGGCAAGAGCAGACATCAATGCGGCGGCCTCTGCGCGGACAGGGACGACTGCCTTAACCCGGCATTGTGAACAGACCCGTCAAAGTGATGCAGACAAGCCGAAGCATCGGCGAACAGCGTTAGCGAGCGGTTGCGGCGGATTTCGATGAGCCTGCGTCACAAAGCCTTCTCGGCCGTGTTCAAGGCGATCGCGCTGACCCGCGCCGATCGTTGGGGCAGGGGCTTCGCTCAGGGGCTAGGCGTCATCTTGACCCTGCATCAGGTCAGGCCGGAGCGCGCCTTCGGCTTCCAGCCCAATCGCTTGCTCGAGATCACGCCCGATTTCCTCGACACGGTGCTGCGGCTGATCAGGGCGGAGGGCTACGATCTCGTTTCGCTGGACGAGGCGGCGTCGCGCCTGGCGAACCCGCGGCAAGGCCGCTTCTTCGTCGCGCTGACCTTCGACGACGGATATCGCGACACCCTCGACCATGCCTGGCCGGTGCTGGCGAAATACGACGCGCCCTGGACGATGTTCGTCACCACAGGCTTCGCCGACCACAGCGCGCGGCTCTGGTGGATCGAGCTGGAAGAGGCGATCCGAGCCCTTCCGGAGATCGCCGTGGAGCTGCCCTCAGGCAGATTCTTCGCACGCAGCGGCACCGACGTGGAAAAGCAGCAGGCCTTCGAAAAGCTCTACTGGCGTCTGAGAGCCGAGCCCGAAGCGATTCTGCTCTCGACGATTTCCGATCTGGCGTGCCAGGCCGGCATCGACGGGCCGGGGATCACCGAACGCGAATGCCTGCCCTGGGGCACCTTGCGGGCCTTGTCGGGCGCGCCCGGCGTGACCATCGGCGCCCATACGCTCACCCACCCGATGCTGGCCAGGCACGACGATGCCTTCGCCCGCGCAGAGATCGCCAACAGTAAGGCGCGCATCGAAGCCGAACTCGGCATTCCCGTCCGCCATTTCTGCTATCCGGTCGGCGATCCGACATCGGCCGGCCCGCGCGAATTCGCTCTTGCAAGGGAGGCCGGTTTCGCTGCCGCGGTGACGACGCGGCCGGGCCATCTCTTCGCAGCCCATGCGAGCCATCTCCACGCCCTGCCGCGCGTCTCGCTCAACGGCCACCAGCAGACCGAGGAGGCGGCGCGGGCGCTGCTCTCGGGGCTGCCGTTCCTGTTGTGGAACCGGGGGCGGCGGGTGAATGTGGAATAGCCGGTGTGGCTGGGCACGGGGAACCCCTCTCCCGGAGGGAGAGGGGCAGGGGTGAGGGGTCGGCCCCTTGCCGCACGAGCGCGGCCCGTCCGCAGCACCGGTCAGGATGGATGCCTCGCTGACTTGGCGTCCTTCACCTCACCCCTGCCCCTCTCCTTACAGGAGAGGGGTTCTCCCGTGCTTTAAACCTCGTCCTTCCGCTCCATCCACCGGATCAGCGGCAGCAGCGGCAGCACCCAGGCCAGCCCCAGCGCGACATAGGCGACCGTCTGCCAGAGTTTGGGCGCCTCGGTGATCCGGCCCTGCGCCAGCGCCATCGCCACCAGCGCATACACGCAGACGAAGACCAGGATCACGACGGTGCCGATCAGCTTGCGGTGGCTCTGGGTCATGGCAGCGCGTCCTTGGGCTCGGTCCGGTCGGCTGCGGCAATGCGGGCGTTGTCGGGCCTTGGGCTTTGAGTCTATCTGTCACCCGCGCGCCGGCTTGTGAAGCGCGTAGCCTGCGACCGAAGGCCCCGCCGCCGTGACGATAGCCCTGAATCAGCCGCTCATCGAGGCGCCGTCGCGCCATGCCGGCATCCGCCGCTGGCTCTGGATCGTCGCCGCGCTGGTCTTCGCGATGGTCGTGGTCGGCGGCGCGACCCGGCTCACCGGCTCGGGCCTCTCCATCACCGAATGGAAGCCGATCACCGGCGCCCTGCCTCCGCTCTCGGGCGCGGCCTGGGCGGAGGAGTTCGCGAAGTATCGCGAAAGCCCGCAATACCGGCTGCTGAACGAGGGCATGAGCCTGGGCGAATTCCAGTTCATCTACTGGTGGGAATGGGGCCATCGCCAGCTCGGCCGCTTCATCGGCCTGGTCTATCTCGCGGGCTTCCTCGTCGTCGCGCTGCGCCGGCTGCTGCCCTGGCGCCAGACGGCGCTGCTCTTCGGCATGGGCCTGCTGCTCGGCCTGCAGGGCGCCATCGGCTGGATCATGGTGGCGTCGGGTCTCCAGCCCGGCATGGTCGCGGTCGCGCCGGTCAAGCTGACGCTGCATCTCACCTTCGCCGGCCTGTTCTTCGCCTCGGTCGTCGCCTTCGCCGTGTGGCTGACCCCTCCGCGCCGGGCCGAGCAGGCGAGGGGCCTCGTCGGCGCCTGGGCACTCCTGGTGCTGACCTTCGCGCAGATCGCGCTCGGCGGCCTCGTCGCCGGCTCGAAGGCCGGCTTCACCTACAACACCTGGCCGCTGATGGACGGCGCGCTCGTCCCCGACGGCGCGACGCTCTTCGCCAAATCCCCATTCTGGGAGAACTTCGTCGACAATGTCGCGCTGGTCCAGTTCAACCACCGCGTCGGCGCCTATCTGTTGCTGGCGCTGGCGCTCTGGCAGGCGGTGTCGCTGCGCCGTGCGGCGGCCGGCGCGGGCGCAGCCAAGCGCGCGACCGCGATTGCGGGGATGACGGTGATGCAGGCCGCGCTGGGCATCGTCACGCTGCTGCTGGTCGTGCCGCTCTGGGCCGGGCTCGCGCATCAGGCGCTGGCGTTCCTGCTGCTCGCGATGGTGGTCGTCCATCTCGTCCGGATGCAAACTGGCACCGCATTTGCGTGGCTTTGACCATGCCGGCCCTGCGGCCATGACGGACGAGGTCAAGGTGAACCAGATCGTGGTGTTTTCGGGCGGCGATGCCGGCCAGTGGCGCGTCCGTGCGATCGAGCGTGTGCGGGGCGACGGTTTGCCCGACATCAGCCATGTCGCGATCGCGCTCGAAAGCGCTGTCGAGGGCGACGCCGTCTGGAGGCTGCGCGGCGCCATCAGCAACACACGGTATGCCACGCGTGACGAAGTCGCCATGCTCGGCGCGCGCCAGGGCGGTCTGGAGCGGCCGGAGGCGAGGTCGGCCGTGCTCATCCCGATTTTGAAATCGCAGGCTTGGTGGGACTTGGCGCAGGATGAACGCCGGGCGATTTTCGAGGAGACGTCGCGCCACACGCGCATCGGCCTTGATTATCTGCCTGCCATCGCCCGCCGTTTGCATCATTCGCGCGATCTCGGAGAAGCGTTCGACTTTCTCACATGGTTCGAGTTCGCACCCGAGCACGAAGCCGATTTCGATGAGATGACCGCGCGGCTGCGGAGCACGCGCGAGTGGGAGTATGTCGAACGCGAGGTCGAGATCCGATTGACGCGGACGGAATCCTGACGGCCGTCCCGATCTTACGCCAGCGCCTGATCCAGATCGTCGATGATGTCCTGCACGTCTTCGAGCCCGATCGAGAGCCGCACCACCTCCGGCCCCGCGCCCGACGCCGTCTTCTGAGCGTCGGAGAGCTGGCGGTGCGTGGTCGAGGCCGGGTGGATCACCAGCGAGCGCGTGTCGCCGATATTGGCCAGATGCGAGAACAGCTTGAGGTCCGTCACAAGCTTGACGCCGGCGTCGTAACCACCCTTGAGGCCGAAGGTGAAGACGGCGCCCGCGCCCTTGGGGCAGTAGCGTTGCGCCAGCGCGTGGTATTTGTTGTCGGGCAGGCCAGCATAGCTGACCCATTCGACTGCCGGATGCTTGGCGAGATGCTGGGCGACCGCCAGCGTGCTCTCGCAATGGCGCTGCATCCGCAACGGCAAAGTCTCGATCCCGGTCAGGATCATGAAGGCGTTGAAGGGCGCAAGCGCCGGCCCCATGTCGCGCAGGCCGAGCACGCGGCAGGCGATCGCGAAGGCGAAATTGCCGAAGGTCTCGCCCAGAACCATGCCGTTATACTCAGGCCGCGGCTTGGACAGCATCGGATAGCGATCGTCGCCGACCCAGTTGAACGAGCCGCCATCGACGATGATCCCGCCGATCGAATTGCCGTGCCCGCCCAGGAACTTCGTCATCGAATGCACGACGATGTCGGCGCCATGCTCGAAGGGGCGGATCAGATAGGGACTCGCCATCGTGTTGTCGACGATCAGCGGGATGTTGTGCTTCTTCGCGATCGCCGCGATGCCGGCGATGTCGACCACGACGCCGCCGGGATTGGCGATCGACTCGATGAAGATCGCCTTGGTCTTCGGCGTCACGGCGGCAGCGAACGCGTCCAGATCGTCGGAATCGGCCCAGATCACGCTCCAGCCGAAGTTCTTGTAGGAATGATTGAACTGGTTGATTGAGCCGCCATAGAGCTTCTTGGCGGCGACGAACTCGTCGCCCGGCTGCATCAGCGCATGGAAGCACAGGAACTCGGCCGCGTGGCCCGACGCGACGGCGAGCGCCGCAGTGCCGCCCTCCAGCGCCGCGACGCGTTCTTCCAGCACCGCGTTCGTCGGGTTGCCGATGCGGGTGTAGATGTTGCCGAAGGCCTGCAGCCCGAACAGCGAGGCGGCGTGGTCGACATCGTCGAAGACGAAGGATGTCGTCTGGTAGATCGGCGTGGCGCGCGCGCCCGTCGCCGCGTCAGGCGCTGCGCCAGCATGGATGGCGAGCGTATGGAACCCTGGTGCGCGGTCGGTCATGGCCTACTCCCTGCGATCTTCTGAATGCGAGACGTTGCGTTCGTTTTAAAGAACGGTCTGTGCGGCGTCAATTCAGGGACGCGGCACCAGCTCCGGCCCGATATGCTCCGGCCTGATACCGAGCCCGACGACCCGCGCCGGAAGTCGCCGGAGCAGCGGAAACCAGTCGAACAGTCTGACCATGAAGGGCGGGCGCAGGGGGACGTCGCTGTCTAGGCGCGCCAGAAGCGGCGAGATGATCCGGTCCTGCGCCAGCACCTGGATCCGCTGCGTCGCCCGCGTCGGGAATTCGCGCCGCTCCTGCACGGCCGCGAGATCGGCGTCGGTCAGGCGCCTGTCGCGCAAAGGCGCGGCGAGGCGGTTGGCAGCGGCCACTGCGTCCTGCACGGCAAGGTTCACGCCGACGCCGCCGATCGGCGACATCGCATGGGCCGCATCGCCGATGCAGAGCAGGCCAGGGCGCCACCATCTCTCCAGTCGGTCGACCGCGACCGTGAGCAGCTTGATGTCGTCCCAGCTCGCGATCGCGTCCATCCGGTCGGCGAACCATGGCGCGAGCGCAACGATCGTGCCTCGGAAGGCCGGTAGCCCGGCCGTCTGCAGATCGGCTAGCTTGCCCTTGGGAATGACGAAGGCGCTCTGCCAGTAGTCGCCGCGGTTGAGCGTCACGAGCAGCCGGCCGTTCGCGACTTGTCCGCCGGTCTGGTCGGGGTCGCTCTCCTGTCGCGGCAGTTTGAACCAGAGCACATCCATCGGCGCGCCGATATCGATGCCTTTCAGGCCAGAGGCGGCGCGGATGTCGGAGCGGCGTCCATCGGCCGCGACGACGAGATCGGCCCGGATCGAGAAAGGTCCGTCCTCGCTTGTGCCGGAAAGACCGACGACCTTGCCGCTGGCTTCGATCAGCCTCTCCGCCTTGGCATTCATCATCAGCGTGAAGCGCCGTTGCTCGCGCCCACGATCGGCCAGGAAGTCGAGAAAATCCCATTGCGGCATCATCGCGACATAGGGCGCGGCCACGGGCAGGTGAGAAAAATCAGCGAACTGGATCGTCTCGTTCCCGAACCGCATCGCGATGCTCGACAGGGCAGAATGCGGCAGCTTGAGGAACTCGTCGAGCAGGCCGAGTTCGTGCATCAGCTGCATGGTCGAGGGATGGATCGTGTCGCCGCGAAAATCGCGCAGGAAATCGGCGTGCTTTTCCAGCACGACGACATCCACCCCGGCGCGCGCCAGCAGGAAACCGAGCATCATCCCCGCCGGGCCGCCGCCGGCGATGCAGCAGGTCGTGGTGATCTCCGGCATCGACTTGGCCCCCTGGTCCCGCTTTCGCTATTCCATTGGTTTGAACGCGACGTCATTCCGGGCGGAGCGGAGCGCAGACCCGGAATCCATCACAGGACACGATGGCGCCTTACGATGGATCCCGGATCGGCGCGGCTACGCCGCTTGTCCGGGATGACGCGGTGGTTGCATATCAAGACACCCGACGGCTCATGTCCCCGGACGATGGATCGTCAGCTTCTGGAACCCCTTGCCGGCGAGCACCGGCTTCTTCGACGACAATATCCGTGAATTGATCCCCTGCCAGCCGATTTCGCCCGAAAGCCGGCCATATTCGATCTTCGGGCAGCGGTTCATGATCACCGTGACCCCCATCGCCTCGGCACGTGCGGCAGCTTCGTCATTGCGCACCGAAAGCTGCATCCAGATCACCTTCGGCAGCGGGTCGAGGGCGAGCGCCTCGTCGGTGATCGGCCCGGCGGCGTCCGAATTGCGGAAGATCTCGACCATGTCGATCGTGCCGGGAATCTCCTTCAGCGAGGCATAGACCGTCTTGCCGAGCAGCGTCTGGCCGGCGAGTCCCGGATTGACCGGGATCACGTCATAGCCGCGGTCGAGCAGGTATTTCGTCACGATCCAGCTCGGCCGCGCCTCGCTGGCCGAGGCGCCGACCAGCGCGATGCGCTTCACGCTCTTGAGAATCTCGCGGATCTGGCTGTCGGGGTAGGCGTCGTGGGTCATCGGGCCAAGGCTTTGCAGAGAGATCGGGAGGTTGAAGGTATAAGGGGATGGAAAACGCACCGTCATCCCGGACGTAGTGAAGCGGAGATCCGGGATCCATGCCTGAGCCTTACCGATAAAAGTTCAGGCATGGATCCCGGGTCTCCCGTTGGTCGCCCGGGATGACGAGAAGGTTGTGGAAACGGCATTACCCCTCCCACACCGGCGCCCGCTTCTCCATGAACGCGCCGATGCCTTCTTCCGCATCACGCGCCAGCATGTTCTCGACCATCACAGCGCTCGCATGGTCATAGGCGGCAGCCATCCCCATCTCGCGCTGCTCGTAGAAGGCGCGCTTGCCGATCTTGACCGTGGCGGGCGATTTCGAGGCGATGACGGCGGCAAGCCGGCGCGCTTCCGCCAGCGCATCCCCGGCCGCAACGACGCGGTTGAGCAGCCCCATCCGCGCAGCCTCTTGGGCCGGCACCATCTCGCCGAGCAGCAGCATCTCCATCGCGTGTTTGGCGGCAAGGTTGCGCGACAGCGCCACCATCGGCGTCGAGCAGAACAGCCCGATATGGACGCCCGGCGTGCAGAATTTGGCATCAGTCCCCGCAACCGCCAGATCGCAGCTCGCCACGAGCTGGCAACCGGCAGCCGTCGCCGTGCCCTCGACCGCCGCGATCACCGGCTGGGGCAGGGCGGTGATCTGCTGCATCACGCGCGAGCAGCGTCCCAGAATGTCGCTGAAATAGGCCCGGCCCCGGTCGGGATCGGCGCGGCGCGCGCTCATCTCCTTGAGATCATGCCCGGCGCAGAACACCGGCCCCTGAGCCGCCAGGATCACCGCCCGCACGCTGCGGTCGGCCGCGATCTCGCCAAGCGTCTGCCCCAGCGCCGCCAGCAGCGCCTCGCCGAGCGGGTTGCGCGCCTGCGGCCGGTTCAACATCAGAATTGCGACGCCGTCTGCGTCTTCGCGCAGCAGCACGGGCGCGGCTTCGGGCTTGGTGTGGGCATTCATGGCAGCGCCTTTCGCAATCCTCCCTATTGTCGGAGCGGGGGCGTCATGCTGCAAGGGGAGGAACTCCATCCTCTCCGGTTTCCCGCATGGCCACCCGCATGACCGTCTCCGAACTGGAGGCCTTCCTCGACCAGACCTTTCCGCAACTCCACCATGGCGGGCGGACCTATTTCGTCGAGGAGGTCGGTCCGATGACCGCCCGGATGCGCTGCGACTACCATGAGAAGCATCTGCGCCCCGGCGGCACGATCTCGGGCCCGACGATGATGGCGCTGGCGGATCTGGCGCTCTATGCCGCGATCCTCGCCCAGATCGGCCCGGTCGCGCTCGCCGTGACCACGAGCTTGAACTTCAACTTCCTGCGCAAGCCCGGACAGGCCGCCCTGATCGGTGAGGCCAGGCTGCTCAAGCTCGGCAAGCGGCTCGCGGTCGGCGAGGTCTGCCTGTTCTCGCAAGGGGAAAGCGAGATGGTCTGCCACGCCACCGGCACTTATTCGATCCCAGCGGATCGTTAAGCGGTATCTTGGTACCGTTTTTGTCATTGCCATGAAAACATTGCGGTTTTTCCGCTGACTGCAATGATGACGGCTTGACAGCCCGCGGCCCGCACCCTATCCACCGCCTCACATCGCCGCCGGTCTCCGGCGGCTTGTCCTTTTTTCTCGAACCAACCGAAGGGGTGCCGCGATGAAGACCATGTCGCTGAAGCCCGCCGATGTCGAAAAGAAGTGGGTTGTGATCGACGCCTCCGGGCTCGTCGTCGGCCGTCTCGCCACCCTGGTGGCGCTGCGCCTGCGCGGCAAGCACAAGGCCAATTACACCCCGCACGTCGACTGCGGCGACAATATCGTGATCGTCAACGCCGATAAGGTGGTTCTGACCGGGCGCAAGCGCGATCAGAAGATCTATTACCACCACACCGGTTATATCGGCGGCATCAAGGAGCGGTCGGCCAAGTTCATTCTCGAAGGCCGCTTCCCCGAGCGCATCGTCGAGAAGGCCGTCGAGCGCATGCTGCCGCGCGGTCCGCTGTTCCGCCAGATCCTCGGCAATCTGCGCGTCTACAAGGGCGCCGAGCATCCCCATGCCGCCCAGTCGCCGGAGACGCTCGACGTCGCCGCGCTCAACCGCAAGAATGCGAGGGTCTGATCATGGCAGAGGTTCTCCAGTCTCTCGAGCAGCTCGGCCAGGTCGCCAAGTCGACCCAGCCCGACGCTCCCGTCCACGTCAAGAAGATCGACGCCCAGGGCCGCGCTTACGCCACCGGCAAGCGCAAGAACGCCATCGCCCGCGTCTGGATCAAGCCCGGCTCGGGCAAGATCACGGTCAACACCCGTGACCAGGAGGTCTACTTTGCGCGCCCCGTGCTGCGCATGGTTCTCCAGCAGCCGCTGATCCTGGTCGAGCGCCTGACCCAGTACGACGTCGTCGTCACGGTCAAGGGCGGCGGCCTCTCCGGACAGGCCGGCGCGGTGCGTCACGGCATTTCGAAGGCCCTGACCTTCTACGAGCCGGAGCTTCGCAGCCCGCTCAAGAAGGGCGGCTTCCTGACCCGCGACTCGCGCGTCGTCGAGCGCAAGAAGTTCGGCAAGGCCAAGGCCCGCCGCAGCTTCCAGTTCTCGAAGCGCTGATCGGCTCACGCTTTTTCGGTATGCATCAGGGCGGCTCGCAAGAGCCGCCCTTTTCGTATTCTCTGTCAGATCGATCGGCCCGCCGCCGTCATTCCGGACAAGCCGCGCAAGCGGCGCCGATCCGGAATCCATCATAAGAAGCCACCGTTCCCTATGATGGATTCCGGGTCTCCGCTTCGCCCGGAATGACGGAAGTGGAATCGTGCAAACCGCAAGTGTGACCGACCCAAGGAGCCGCCCATGACCCGCCCCGTCCTCCTCGTCACCGGCGGCAGCCGCGGCATCGGTGCCGCCACCTGCATCCTGGCGGCCAAGCGCGGCTACGACGTCGCGGTCAACTATCAGGCCAACGCCCAGGCCGCCGCCGAAGTCGTGACCGCCTGCGAGGCGGCAGGCGCGAAAGCCTTCGCGATCCAGGGCGACATGGCCAGCGCCACCGACATCATCCGCGTCTTCGCCGAGGCGAAGGCCGGGCTGGGGCCCCTGACCCATGTCGTCAACAATGCCGGCATCACCGGCAAGGCGAGCTCCCTGGCCGAGGCCGACACCGCCGTGATCCGCGCCTGCATCGACGTCAACGTCACCGGCGCGATCCTGGTGGCGCGGGAGGCGTCGCGCGCGCTTACCGCCAACGCCGATGCGCCCAACCGGGCCATCGTCAACATCTCCTCGGCAGCGGTCACCCTCGGCTCGCCCGGCGAATTCGTCTGGTATGCCGCCTCCAAGGGTGCGATCGATTCCCTCACCATCGGGCTGGCGAAGGAACTGGCTCCGGCCGGCATTCGCGTCAACGCGGTCGCGCCCGGCATGACCGAGACCGACATTCACGCGATGTCTTCGGGCGAGCCCGGCCGCGTCGCCCGCATCGCCCCGACGATCCCGCTCAAGCGCGTCGCGACGCCCGACGAGATCGCCGAGTCGATCCTGTTCCTGATGTCCGACGCCTCGGCCTACACGACGGGCATCGTCCTGCGCGTCGCCGGCGGGCGTTAGCTCATTGCTTCGCTGCGCTCCTCGCATTGTCGGTGGGTTTTCACGCACGCGCCACTGCGATACCGGTGATCCATGCGTGTCATTCTCATCCTCATCGCCTTCGGCATGATCGCCGTGCCGGCCCTGCTGGCGCTCTCGCGCGGCGACCGGCCCCGCGGCCGCCGCATCGCCGACGCGCTGATCATCTTCGTGACGCCGGCGATCGCGCTTGGCCTGATCCATGGCGTGCCGGAGCTCGACGGCCGGGCGCTGCAAAATCCCGTCGTCTGGACGACGTTGCGGCTCGTGCTCTCGTCGCTCGCCCTGATCCTGCCCTGGTGCCTTTACGTCTGGCTGTCGCGCCCGCGCCGTTGACGCTGAATGCTCGGTGCACCGATGACCGAACGGATCCGCTAAAGGGCGGAATCGGCTTGCGAACAAACCGCGCCAAGTCTCTAATCCAGGTCCAGAATTTACAGCTCGAACGCTCGCCGGCGCTATCGGCAGGGTACCGCGATGATGCCTGACCTGACGCCGGAGCAGAGTTTCCCCGCCGCGCTCGCACGGTTGCGGGCCGCGCTCGGCGATGTCGCCAATGGCGACGTCGCGGCGATCAAGGCGCTGTACTCGCACAGCGACGAGGCCACGAGTTTCTACGGCTGGGGCGGCTACGAGAAGGGCTGGGACGCGGTCTCGAACCGCTGGGACTGGGCACAGCAGCAGTTCAGGGGCGGCACGGTCAGGCACGACAACGTCACCACCGTGGTCGGGGCGGAGCTTGCCCTCGTCACCGACATCGAGATGTTCGAGGTTGTGATGGCGGAAAACGCCGAGCCCTCGCGCTGGACCAACCGGGTCACGCATGTCTTCCGCTTCGAGCAGGGCGGCTGGCGCCTGCTGCATCGTCACGCCAACCGGCTGGAGGGCCGCTACGAGCCGGCGCCGCGCCTGAATGCGCGCTAGCCGCATCAGCCGATTGACAGGCGCGCCATCCGCGAACATATACGCGTCATGATCACGAACCCGACCCGACGTCGCAACGAACAGGCCGCCCCGGCGCGCTTGCGATGACGCTCGGCTTTTAGTCCGATCGTTCGCGACCGCGCCCCAAGCGCGGTTTTTTTATGCCTGAAGCCGACCAAGTACTTCGACCTTGCAAGCACCCAGCTTTCGCACCCATCGGGGGTCCAGATGAGCCAGAATTTGAAATCCATCTTCATCGACGGCGAGGCCGGCACGACCGGCCTCGGCATCCGCGACAGGCTCGCGGCCGTGCCGGAGGTGGCGGTCAAGAGCATCGCAGCGGACAAGCGCAAGGACCCCGCGGCCCGCAAGGACATGATGGCCTCGGTCGATCTCGTCGTGCTCTGCCTGCCCGACGACGCGGCCCGGGAGTCGGTCGCGCTGGCCGACGAACTCGGCGCTGGTTCGCCGAAGATCGTCGATGCCGCGACCGCCCATCGCGTCGCGCCCGGCTGGGTCTACGGCTTCGCCGAACTCGAACCCGGTCATGCCGACAGGATCGCCAACGCTAACCGCGTCTCGAACCCCGGCTGCTACCCCACGGGCGGCATCGCGCTGCTGCGGCCGCTGGTCGATGCGGGGCTGATCGCGCCCGATCATCCCGTCGCGGTCAATGCGGTCTCGGGCTATTCCGGCGGCGGCAAGTCGATGATCGAGGCCTATGAAGCCGGCACCGCGCCCGCCTTCGAACTCTATGGCCTGGGCCTGCATCACAAGCACCTGCCGGAGCTGCAGCTCTATTCGCGGCTGACGCGGCGCCCGATCTTCGTGCCCTCGGTCGGCAATTTCCGGCAGGGCATGCTGGTCTCGATCCCGCTGCATCTCGACTTGCTTCCGGGCAAGCCGAAGGTCGCCGACCTGCATGACGCGCTCGCCGCCCGCTATGCCGGCTCCACCTATGTCAGCGTGGTCCAAGGCGCCGAGGCCGGTGGCAAGCTTGAGCCCGAGGCGCTGAACGAGACCAACAAGCTGGAACTGCGCGTCTTCGGCGACGATGCACTCGGCCAGGCGGTTCTGATCGCCAGGCTCGACAACCTCGGCAAGGGCGCGTCCGGCGCCGCCGTCCAGAACATCCGGCTGATGCTGGGGCTTACGGAGGGGTAGGGCGGTCTCCCTTCTCCCCTCGGGGGAAAAGGGGGCACGGCGAAGCCGTGACGGATGAGGGCAGCGCCTCATCCCAAACAAGAAAGGGGCCGCTTTCACGACCCTTCCCTCATCCGTCTGCTGCGCAGACACCTTCTCCCCCGGAGGGGAGAAGGGAAAAACGCCTCAGCCTTGGAACGGCACGAAATTCTGCTGCTGCGTGCCCAGCCCCTCGATCCCAAGCTTCACGACCTCGCCGCCCTTCAGGAAGCGCGGCGGCTTGAAGCCGAGGCCGACGCCGGGAGGCGTGCCGGTGGTGATCACGTCGCCGGGGTCGAGCCGCATGAACTGGCTGATATAATGCACCAGATAGGCGGCGCCGAAGATCATCGTCTTGGTCGAGCCGTTCTGGACGCGCTCGCCGTCGACTTCGAGCCACATGCCGAGATTCTGGATGTCCTCGATTTCGTCGGGCGTCACCAGCCAGGGGCCGAGCGGGCCGAAGGTCGGGCAACCCTTGCCCTTGGCCCATTGCCCGCCGCGCTCGGCCTGGAACTCGCGTTCCGAGACGTCGTTGCAGACGCAGAAGCCTGCGATCGCGGCCATCGCCTTGTCTTCCGGGATATAGGAGCCACCATCGCCGATCACGATCGCCAGCTCGACCTCCCAGTCGGTCTTGACCGAGTTCTTCGGGATCATGACGTCGTCATTGGGGCCGACGATGCAGTTCGGCGCCTTGTTGAAGAGGATCGGCTCCTTCGGGATTTCGGCCCCCGTCTCGGCGGCATGGTCGGCGAAATTCAGCCCGACTGCGATGAAGTTGCGCACGTCGCCGACACAGGCGCCGATGCGCGGCGACCCTGAAACCGCGGGCAGCGCGGCCAGATCAAGTGCCTTCAATTTGGCCAGCGAGGCCGAAGTCAGCGCCGCTCCGGCGAAGTCCGGGACGGTGCCGGAGACGTCGCGCAGAACGCCGTTGGAATCCAGAACAGCAGGCTTCTCTTGGCCGAACGTGCCGTAGCGAACCAGTTTCACGTCGTTTCCCCCAGTTGGATCGTTTTAAATTGATGCTGCGATCCTGAACAGGATCGTAGGCGGGAGGCAAGTCTGTTCGCGTGCATGGCGCGCCTGCATTCGGGCCGTCACGAATTTGTTGCGTGAATGCAACGGCGACCACGAAAGGAACTCGTCCGCGAGTCGGTCTCGGCGGCCTGCAGCGTCAGCCTTTCGCCCAAAATACCGATAGTTCTCATATAAACGATCCGTTTTCCGGAGAGGCGCTGGGAGAGCCTCCGGAAAGGGCGCGTTTTGAGCTCATTTTAACCATTCCGGTAGGTAAAGCAGCCGAAAGGTTTCAAATTAAGAAGTTTTGGCGCGGGATTGCCGCCGGAAATCCGCCACGGCATGTTTCCGTGAAGCAGGCCGTTGCAGGTCCTGAAGAAACAACAATTCTGGGATGGACCCGATGAACAGCGTCGCTCGCTACACCGCCGCAGCCACCGTTTCCGCCGCCGCCCTGCTGGCGGCGGGCGCTGCGTCTGCCAGTTCCTTCGCCATCCGCAGCGGCCAGAGTGCCGAAGGTCTCGGCATGGCCTATGCGGGTGCGGCGTCGGGCGGCATAGGCATGGGCTCGATGGCCTGGAACCCGGCGACCATCACCATGTTCCCCGGCCGCAACAGCCAGTGGAACTTCACCTATCTGTACGCCAATGCCTCCTACGAGCCGACCTCGGTGACCCGTCTGGGCTCGCCCGTCGGCCCCGCGAGCCCGGTCCAGAACGGCACCGGCAATATCGGCGGCGACGGCTCTTTCATTCCTGCTTCCTATTCGGCCTGGCAGCTCAACGACCGGCTCTGGGTCGGCCTGACGACCGGCGCGCCCTACGGTCTGCGCTCCAAGCCTGAAAATCAGGTCCATGCGGCGCAGGTCTATGGCCGCTCAGCCAAGGTCTCGACGATCAACGTCTCGCCGACCGTCGGCTACAAGGTCAACGACTGGCTGTCGATCGGCGGCGCGGTGCAGATCCAGTACTTCGACGCCAAGCTGAAAACGGCTTCGGGTGTTGCCCCGTCGGCGGCGCCCAACATCATCGAGGGCGACACGATCGACTTCGGCTACCGCGTCGGCGCGACGCTGACGCCGCGCGACGGCACCACGATCGGCATCGGCTATCGCTCGTCGATCCGCCAGACGCTGGAGGGCACGCTGCGGACGCCGGGCGGGGTCATCCCCGTCAAGGCCAACCTGAACCTGCCCGATTCGGTCGTGGTGGGCGTTTCGCAGGTGATCAACGACCAGTGGCAGGCGCATCTGGGTGTCGAGTGGACGAACTGGAGCCGGTTCCGCAACATCCCGATCGTCAGCCAACTCACCGGCGTGCCGGCGACCAGCCTCAATTTCCAGTACGATGACAGCTGGTTCTTCACCGCCGGTCTGGAGTATCGCTACAACCGCGACCTGACGCTGCGCGCCGGCGTCGGCTACGAGCTTTCGGCGGTCAACGACCGGAATCGCCAGATTTATATCTCTGACAATGATCGTCTCTGGCTCAGCGCCGGCGCGAGCTACCAGGTCAGTGAAAAGTTGAAGCTCGATCTCGGCTATACCTTCATCACCGTGAACAAGGCCTCTGTGAACTATAGCGGCGCCCATCCGGGACAGCTCGGCGTGTTCTACACCGCCGAAGCCAAGCCCTATATCCACGTCGTATCGGCCGCCGTGACCTATCGCTGGGACAATCCCGCCGAGACGGCTCCCATGGTCCAGCCGGCAGTGCGGAAATACTGAGACGACGAGTCAGAGCTCGCAAAGCCGGCCTTAGGGCCGGCTTTTTTGTTGGAGGATGCGGGAGGTGGACGCTAACGAGGTCCTCGTTGGGTGACGCGCGATCACCACAGCCGCTGCGTACTGAGGACACGGACCGGCGGCCAAGATACACAGTCAATAGCGTCGAAGGTCATGACGAATGGCTCGAACGGCTGCGCGGCAAGTTCGAGAGATTGGCTCCGCTGAGCGATCGCAACAGACAGCGCAATCGTCAGGTGAGGCACCCATTCGCGCAGTCGATAGTGCGGGTCGCACAGACGGGGGGTAATGATCTTATGAACCCTCGCATGTAGATCTAACAGGCGCTGACTCCGTCGCGGCGATAACCACAGAACAAGTGGATCAGTATCAAAGACGCTGACTCGATCGAATGTAAGTGAGATCGGCGTTTCGCCCTCAAATGCTCTTGCGACACTAAGAAGCAGATCTATAGAAACATCTGGATAGCGCGTAAGCGTGATATGCGGGTGATAGCCCAGCGACCGGATCGAAGGCGACGGCTCGAACGCAGAAGCTCTAGCGACCCACTGCCAAAATGGGCCAGCATCCGACGTTGTGCGCAAGGTGATACCGAACATGGTTCGATCGGTTTAACCGCTTCAACTGCCGGAGCAATCCCTGCAAAGGGTGGGAGCAGCAATGCACCAATTTCCGCAACAGGTCCGAACCCGTCGTCTCCCTTCCCAAACCTCTTAAGCCTTCATCCGCACATAGCTCCCCGGCGCATCCTCGATCGCCTTCAGCTTGCCGCTGCCGGGCTCGCGCGCCGGCACGCGCTTTTGCGCCTGGGCTTCGATCCAGGCGAACCAGTGCGGCCACCACGAGCCCGGATGCTCCTGCGCCTGGCCGATCCAGTCATCGAAGGCGCCCGTCACCGGCCCGCCGGTCCAGTACTGGTACTTCACCTTGCTCGGCGGGTTGACCACGCCCGCGATGTGGCCGGACCCCGCGACGACATAGTCGACAGGGCCGCCGAAGCGTTGCGAGCCGAGGAACACCGACGGGGCAGGGGCGATATGGTCCTCGCGCGCGGCCAGATTATAGACCGGGATCGTCACCTTCTTCAGGTCCAGCCGCTTGCCGCCGATCTTCATCTCGCCCTTGGACAGCGTGTTGTCGAGATAGCAGTTGCGCAGATAGAAGGAGTGGTTCGCCGCGGGCATCCGCGTCGAATCCGAGTTCCAGTACAAAAGGTCGAAGGCGGTCGGGGCCTTGCCCTTGAGATAGTTGTTGATCGCATAGGACCAGATCAGGTCGTTGGGCCGCAGCATGTTGAAGGCGCCCGCCATTCGCGAGCCGTCGAGATAGCCGGTCTTGGACATCTGTTCCTCGACCGAGCGGATCTGCTCCTCGTCGACGAAGACAGAAAGTTCGCCCGCCCCGGAGAAATCGACCTGCGTGGTGAAGAAGGTGGCGCTCTCGATGCGCTTGTCCTTCACCGCCGCCATATAGGCCAGCGTCACCGCCAGAAGCGTGCCGCCGACGCAGTAGCCGATCGCGGTGACCTTCTTTTCACCGGTCGCCTGCTCGATCGCGTCGAGCGCGGCGAAGATGCCCTCGCGCATGTAGCTCTCGAAATCCTTGGCGGCGTGGCGCTCGTCCGGGTTGACCCAGGAAATGCAGAACACCGTCAGGCCCTGGGCGACGCACCAGCGGATGAAGCTCTTCTCGGCATTGAGGTCGAGGATGTAGAACTTGTTGATCCAGGGCGGTACGATCAGGAGAGGGCGCTTCAGCACGTCGGGCGTCGACGGAGCGTACTGGATCAGCTCGATGATCTCGTTGCGGAAGATCACCTTGCCCGGCGTCATCGCGATGTTGACGCCGACCTCGAAGGCGCGCGCATCCGACTGGCGGATCTTCAGCTCGCCCTTGCCGGCCTCGATGTCCTCGGCCAGCATCTTCATGCCGCGCACCAGGTTCTCGCCGTTCTGCGCCAGCGTCTCGCGCAGCAGTTCGGGATTCGTCGCGACGAAATTCGAGGGCGAGAGCGCGCCTGTAATCTGCTTGACGTAGAAGCGCGCCTTCTCGCGCGTATGCGGGTCGAGATCCTCGGCCCGGTCGACCATGTCCTCGGCCCAGCGCGAGCCGATCAGATAGGCCTGCTTGACGAAGTCGAAGACGGGGTGCTCCGACCAGTCGGGATCTTTGAAGCGGCCGTCGCGCGTATCGGGCTGGGCCACGGGCTCGGCCGCCTCGCCGCCGGCGCGCTTCAGCGTCGCGCTCCACAGGCTCAGGAAATCGGTCGTCAGCGAGGCCTGCGCCTCGATGATCTTGCGCGGATCACTGACCCAGCGCTCGGCGACCCGGCCGAGCGTCTTGACCATCTCGCTCGCCTCCTCGGCCTGGCCGCTCTTGGCCTCGCCGCGCTCGATCGGCTTGAGATAGGCCGCGGTGACCTTGCCGTATTCCTCGACGAGGCGTCCCATGTTCTGCGCGAACTGATCGAGATTGGGAGCGATCGGGCCCTCCGCCGCATTGGTGGGGCCGGCCGGGTCCTTTTGCGTGTCGTCCGCTTTCCGGCTCATGGCGCGTCTCCCGTGGCATTTTATGCGGGGTCGCCGGAGGCTCCCCATTTTGGTCCCATTAACGACGTAGCCGATATGATTGACAAAGAAAATTCTGGACCGCACCAGATGGTCATGCCGCTCGATCCGTTACGCCCCAAGTCGCCCCTAGTTCCCGCCCTCGCGATCCTGCTCGCGCTGGGGCTCGCCGGCTGCGCCTCCGACGGTCCGGTCAAGGGCCTGGCCGAGGCGACAGGGCTGGCGACGACCCCGCAGGAGAGCAAGACCTTCGTGCAGGAGACGCGGCCGGCCGATTCGCAATACATCCCGGTCGGGCGCCGCTTCGGCAATCTGCCTTTATGTCGCGAAAGCAATGCACCGCCGACCGGTGCGCCGACCTCCGCACGCGGCCATATCGGCACCTTCCCGATTTCCCAGGCCGCCCCGGACACCTGCAAGCCCAAGGCGCAGTTCAAGGCGATCGAGGCCGGGCTCGAGGCCAAGCGCATCTCCAACGAGGCGGCCGGCTCCCAGGCACAGTCGCTCGGCAAGGCGTTGCCGCCGCCCAAACCCTCGGTCGTCGTCCCGACCAACTGACAACTGTCGTCGGTAGACGTCACTTGGTCGAATCTTGCGTTTTCGACACTGTCGCGACCGAAGATGCGGTGCTAAGGACCGCCGACGCAACGATCTGACGCCGGCCCGCTCGGCCTCGTCCGACGAAGGAACCGTTCGAGATGGCCGATTTCCACCGCATCAGGCGACTGCCGCCCTACGTCTTCGAGCAGGTCAATAAGATCAAGGCCGCCGAGCGCGCCAAGGGCGTCGATATCGTCGATCTCGGCATGGGCAATCCCGATCTGCCTGCCCCCCGGCACGTCATTGAAAAACTCGTCGAGACAGCCGGCAAGCCGCGCACCGACCGCTACTCGGCCTCCAAGGGCATCGGCGGCCTGCGCCGCGCCCAGGCGCATTATTACGAGCGCCGCTTCGGCGTGAAGCTCGATCCCGATACGCAGGTCGTCGCCACGCTCGGCTCCAAGGAAGGCTTCGCCAACATGGCGCAGGCCATCACCGGCCCGGGCGACGTCGTGCTGGTGCCCAATCCAAGCTATCCGATCCACGCCTTCGGCTTCCTGATGGCCGGTGGCGTGATTCGGTCCGTGCCGGCCGAGCCGACGCCGGCCTTCTTCCCGGCGCTGGAGCGTGCCATGATGCATTCGGTGCCCAAGCCGATCGCGCTCGTCACCTGCTACCCGGCCAATCCGACCGCCTTCACCGCCTCGCTCGATTTCTATCGCGACCTCGTCGCCTTCGCCAAGAAGCACGAGCTGATCCTGCTGTCGGACCTCGCCTATGCCGAGGTTTATTTCGACGACAACGACCCGCCGCCCTCGATGCTGCAGGTTCCCGGCGCGATCGACGTCACCGTCGAGTTCACCTCGATGTCCAAGACCTTCTCGATGGCGGGCTGGCGCATGGGCTTCGCCGTCGGCAACGAGCGCCTGCTGGCGGCGCTGGCGCGGGTGAAGTCCTATCTCGACTACGGCGCCTATACGCCGATTCAGGTCGCGGCCGCCGCCGCCCTCAACGGCCCCGACGACTGCATCCGCGAGATGCGCGACATCTACCGCAAGCGCCGCGACGCGCTGGTCGAGAGCTTCGGCAAGGCCGGCTGGGACATCCCCGTGCCGCAGGCCTCGATGTTCGCCTGGGTGCCGATCCCGGAAAAATTCCGCCATCTTGGCTCGCTGGAATTCTCCAAGCTGCTGATCGAGAAGGCCGAGGTCGCGGTCGCGCCGGGCATCGGCTTTGGGGAGCATGGCGACGATTTCGTCCGCATCGCCATCGTCGAGAACGAGCAGCGCATCCGCCAGGCCGCCCGTAATGTCGGCCGCTTCCTCAAGAGCGCCGACCAGACCCTCCACAACATCATCCAGATGCCGAAGGCGGGGTGAGGGGGCGCAACATGCTGCCTCATCCATCCGCACCGTCATTCCGGACAAGCGGCGCAGCCGCGCCGATCCGGAATCCATCGTAGGGAACAGACAGCGCCCTATGATGGATTCCGGGTCTGCGCTTCGCTGCGCCCGGAATGACGGCGGTTGTGTTGAAGCCGCAGGTTGGCACTGGACCGCGCCTGTAAAACATGGGAACCCCTTAGGCGGTGGACACATGTGTCCGCATCGAGGCTCAAGGCACGAGATGTTCAGCAAGGGCCGTTTGATCGGCATCGGCCTCGGCCTGTTCGCCCTGGTCTGTCTCGTCTTCACCTACGACTATGCGCGCGGTCGCACGCCGCGGACCCGTTCGCCCCTCGTCAGCGAGGTGCTGACCGCCACGACGGCCCGTGACTGCGGACGAGACGCAACCGAGATCGCCTCGCGCTATCTGCCGCTCGGCATGGAGCAGGCCGAGGCCGAGCGTGTCCTCGGCACGATCGCCATCGTGCCGCCCAAGCCCTGGTTCTGGCGCCCGGCCATGGAGAACGCCACGACCTGGACCGGCGACACGCTCGAGGCGCTGCGCACGATCAAGGCCACCGCCTTCGGCAGCAATCTGCTGCGTCTGCATCTGACCTTCGGCGACGGGAAGCTGAGGCGGCTGGCAGCGGAGGTCGTCTGCCGCTTCGATTGAGGGCGGTGCGCTCCAGTCTGCCCAGATGACGATATCGCGCTGTCGCTGCCGGGTGTATGGTCTGGGGGCAGTATATTGCGGCTCGCGCGGGCTGGACCCCATCGACACCCGGCCATCCTTCCTGCCTGACAGGAGTGTATCATGGCATCGACTGACAAAGTCTTCGCCGGCCCGATTCCTGAAATCTACGATCGCATTCTCGTGCCGCTGCTGTTCGAGACCTATGCCACTGACCTTGCCGAACGTGTCGCAGATGCGAGGCCGCAGCGCATTCTCGAGATTGCCGCGGGAACCGGAGCGGTTACGCGGGCCATCGCGGCGCGGTTGGATGCGACGGGGCGGATCGTGGCTTCCGACCTGAACCAGCCGATGCTTGACCGCGCCGCGGCCCGGCAGGGCGCCGATGCAAGGATCACCTGGCGGCAGGCCGACGCCATGGATCTTCCGTTCAATGATCAGGGCTTTGATGTCGTGGTTTGCCAGTTCGGCGCGATGTTCTTTCCAGACAAGCTTCAGGCCTATCAGGAGGTCTACCGCGTTCTCCGGCCCGGTGGACATTACCTCTTCAATGTCTGGGACCAGATCTCGGAGAATGACTTTCCGCGGGTCGTTACCGACGCGCTGGTGGGCGTTTTCCCCCACGATCCTCCCCGTTTCATGGAGCGAACCCCGCATGGCTACCACGACCTCGACATGATCCGTCGCGATCTCGCCACGGCGGGTTTCGATGCGATTTCGATCGAGACCCTCGGCCGCATGAGCAGGGCTGGTTCCGCACAGGAAGTCGCGGTGGCCTATTGTCAGGGAACGCCGCTTCGCACGGAAATCGAGGCGCGGGCTCCGCCGAACCTTGAGGCCGTGACGCAATCCGTCGCGGAGGCTTTGGCCCGCAGTTTCGGACATGGTGCGATTGAAGGCAAAATCCGTGCGCATGTGGTTTCGGCCAAGCGCCGGTAGATCAGGCTGCGGAACTTTGTCAGGTTCTCGGCAACAACCTGCTGCGCCTGACCTTCACCGACGCCAAGCTGGGAGGCCGGTGGCCGAGGTCGTCTGCTGGTTCGATTGAAGGCGGACGGGACGCTGCGCCGTTGACTCGGCACCCCGCCTCATGCGACCCCGCGCCCATGACCGTCGCGACCGCTCCGAACGCCCAGAAGCCCCTCCGTATCGGCCTTGCCGGCCTCGGCACGGTCGGCGCCTCCGTGTTGCGCATCCTGCGCCGGCAGGAGAATGCGCTGAGCGCGCGCTGCGGACGCGCCATCCGCGTCACTGCCGTCTCCGCACGCGACCGCAGCCGCGACCGCGGCGTCGATCTCGGCGGATTGACCTGGTTCGACGATCCCGTCGCATTGGCGGCCTCGCCCGAGATCGATTGCCTGGTCGAGCTCGTCGGCGGCTCGGATGGCCCCGCGAAAGCCGCGGTCGAGGCCGCCCTGAATGCCGGCAAGCCGGTCGTCACCGCCAACAAGGCCCTGCTCGCCCATCATGGCATCGCGCTGGCGACCCTCGCCGAACGGGCAGGCGTCGCGCTCGCCTTCGAAGCCTCTTCCGCCGGCGGCATCCCGATCGTCAAGACGCTGAAGGAGGGGCTGTCGGGCAACAGCGTCACGCGCCTCTACGGCATCCTCAACGGCACCTGCAATTACATCCTCTCCCGCATGGAGCTCGAAGGGCTGACCTTCGAGGCCTGCCTGAAGGACGCCCAGCGTCTCGGCTATGCCGAGGCCGACCCGACCTTCGATGTCGAGGGCTACGACACCGCCCACAAGCTCGCCATCCTGACCAGCCTCGCCTTCGGTACGAAGATCGACGCCGAAGCGATTCATGTGGAAGGCATTTCCTCGATCGCGCCGCTTGATCTCAAGATGGCCGACGAACTCGGCTACCGGATCAAGCTGCTCGGCGTCGCCGAGCGCACGAAGACCGGCATCGAGCAGCGCGTCCACCCGACCATGGTGCCGAAATCCTCGGCCATCGCCCAGGTCATGGGCGTCACCAACGCCGTCACCGTGGATGCCGACGCCGTCCGCGAGATCACGCTCGTCGGACCCGGCGCCGGCGGCGACCCGACGGCGTCCGCCGTTGTCGCCGACATCGCCGATATCGCTCGCGGTACGGCCGGGCTGCCCTTCGGCCTTCCGGTGGCGCGTTTGGAGGATGCTGTCCGCGCCCCGATGCAGCGCCATGAGGGCGGTTACTATATCCGCCTCGCGGTCGCCGACCGTCCCGGAGCAGCCGCCGCGATCGCGACCCGCATGGCCCAAGCCGACATCTCGCTGGAGAGCATCGTCCAGCGCCGCTCGGAAGCCGCCGCCCTGCGCGATCCCGCCGGCCGTTCCGGCGCCCCGGTCCCGGTCGTGCTTATCACCTATGCCACCTCCGAGACCGCGATCCGCGCGGCCCTGGAGAAGGTCACCGCCGACGGCCATATCGCCGAACCGCCGCAAGTCATCAGGATAGAGCGGGAGTAGGCAGTCGGCGGGAGCAAGCCCGACTGCGCACTGCCCATTGCCGACTGCCCAAAGGAGCCACCCATGTCAGAAGATCTCCGTATCTCCTCCTCCCAGATCATCGAGCGCTATCTCTCGATGGAACTGGTCCGCGTCACTGAGCGCGCCGCCGTCTCGGCTGCGCGCCTGCGCGGCCACGGCAACGAGAAGGCGGCGGACCAGGCGGCGGTCGATGCGATGCGGCGCGAACTCAACCGCCTGCCGATCGACGGCGAGATCGTCATCGGCGAGGGCGAGCGTGACGAGGCGCCGATGCTCTTCATCGGCGAGAAGGTCGGCACGAGGCAGGGGCCCAAGGTCCACATCGCCGTCGATCCTCTGGAAGGCACGACGCTTTGCGCCAAGGACATGCCCGATTCCATCGCCGTGATGGCGATGGCCGAGGCCGGCAAGCTACTCAATGCGCCCGACGTCTACATGAACAAGATCGCGATCGGCCCCGGCTATGCCCGTGGCGTCGTCGACCTAGACGCCTCGGCGACCGACAACATCCATGCGCTCGCCAAGGCCAAGGGCGTCAAGCCGAGCGAGATCTCGACGCTGATCATGGACCGCCCGCGCCATGCCAAGCTGATCGAGGAGGTCCGCAAGACCGGCTGCTCGATCCGCCTGATCACCGACGGCGATGTCGCCGGCGTGATCTACTGCACCGAGCCGCACAAGACCGGCATCGACCTCTATCTCGGCATCGGCGGCGCGCCCGAGGGCGTGCTGGCGGCGGCCGCGCTGCGCTGCGTCGGCGGCCAGATGCAGGGCCGCCTCATCCTCGACACCGAGGAGAAGCGTGCGCGCGCGCTGACCATGGGCATCACCGACCCCAACAAGAAATACAGCATGGAAGAAATGGCCTCGGGCGACACCATCGTCTGCGCCACCGGCGTCACCGACGGCGGCATGCTCAAGGGCGTCAAGTTCGGCCGCGACGTCATCGAGACCGAGACGATCGTGTACCGCTCGATCACCGGCACGGTCCGCCGCATCCACGGCGAGCACCGCGATTTCGGCAAGTTCAAGCTGGACTGAGCGCCTGCCGCGGCTATGCCATGATCGAGCCGACAAGCGGCGCGCGACGATGATCGCGCGCTGTTTTCGTAGCGACCTGAGGGAGAGTGAGCGATGGTTGACGCGAGCCGATATGACCGCATGAAATATAACCGCAGCGGCCGCAGCGGGCTCATGCTGCCCGCGCTCTCGCTCGGCCTCTGGCAGAATTTCGGCGAGACCACGCCGCGCGAGACGGGCCGCGCCATCTGCCGCACCGCCTTCGATCTCGGCATCACCCATTTCGACCTCGCCAACAATTACGGCCCGCCGCCGGGCTCGGCCGAGACCGCCTTCGGCGAGATTCTGCACGGCGACCTCGCGGGCCATCGCGACGAACTCGTGATCTCGACCAAAGCCGGCTACCGCATGTGGCCCGGACCCTATGGCGAGTGGGGCAGCCGCAAATACCTGCTCTCCAGCCTCGACCAGAGCTTGAAGCGGATGAAGCTCGACTATGTCGATATCTTCTATTCCCACCGCTTCGACCCCAATACGCCGCTGGAAGAAACGATGGGCGCGCTCGACGCGGCCGTGCGCCAGGGCAAGGCGCTCTATGTCGGCATCTCCTCCTACAATGCGAAGCGCACCCGCGAGGCCGCCGCGATCCTGAAAGGCCTCGGCACGCCCTGCATCATTCACCAGCCGAGCTATTCGATGCTCAACCGCTGGATCGAGGAAGACGGGCTTCTCGAAACGCTGCAGCAGGAGGGCATCGGCTCGATCGTCTTCTCGCCGCTGGCGCAGGGTATGCTCACCTCGAAATATCTCGGCGGCGTCCCCGAAGGTAGCCGAGCCGCCAAGAAGGCGCCGTCCTTCCGCGACGGCTTCCTGAGCGAAGACAATCTGCGCCACATTGCCGGGCTGAACGAGATCGCCGCCGCGCGCGGCCAGACCCTCGCCCAGATGGCCATCGCCTGGGTCCTGCGGGGCGGTCGCGTCACCTCGGCGCTGATCGGCGCCAGCCGTCCGGAGCAGGTGGTCGAATGCGTCGCCGCGCTGGAAAAGCCAGATTTCTCTGTCGAGGAACTGGAGAGCATCGACCGGCATGCCGTTGACGGCGGGCTCAACATCTGGGCGGCCTCGGCCGAGCGCTGACATCGCGACGGTGTGGCCGTGTCGCTTGACGCGGGCCCCGGCCTGCGCGACCCCATCCGCCCATGAGTCTCACCCTCCCGCGTGCCTTTCTCGGCGTCACTCGCTCCGCGCTCGGTCGCCCCTGGCGCGACAGGCTGGATGCGGCCGGCCTCGGCCGGGCCGAAGCGCTGGCGCAGGTCGAGGGCATGCCCGACATCCTCGCCCGTGTGCTTGCCGGCCGCGGCGTCGAGGCTGCTGACGCCGCCCGCTTCCTCGAGCCGAAGCTGCGCGACCTCCTGCCCGACCCCGCCTCGCTCGCCGGCATGGAGGCCGCCGCCGCCCGCCTCGCCCGGGCCGCGCAGTCGGGCGAGGCGGTCGCCATCTTCGGCGACTACGATGTCGACGGCGCCTGCTCCTCGGCGCTGCTGGCCGAGTTCCTGGAGGCGGCCGGCGCCCGCCCGCGCATCCACATCCCCGATCGGCTGATCGAGGGCTACGGCCCCAATGCCGAGGCCATCCGGATGCTGGTAGGCGAGGGCGCGACCTTGCTGGTCACCGTCGATTGCGGCACCACCAGCCATGAGCCGCTGGCCGAGGCCGCGAGGCTGGGACTCGACGTCGTCGTGCTCGACCACCACCAGGCGCCCGAGCGGCTGCCGGAGGTCGCGGCGCTGGTCAATCCCAACCGGCAGGACGATCTCTCGGGCCTCGGCCATCTTTGCGCTGCCGGTGTCGTCTTCCTGACGCTGGTCGCGACCCGCGCCGCCCTGCGCCAGCAGGGTTTCTGGGCCAACCAGGCTGCGGAGCCCGACCTGCTGGCAGCCCTCGACCTCGTCGCGCTTGCGACCGTCGCCGACGTCGTGCCACTGACCGGCCTCAACCGCGCCTTCGTCCGGCAAGGCCTCGCCATGCTGCGCGGGCGCACGCGGCCCGGCCTTGCGGCCTTGATGGATGTCGCGGGCCTCGACGGGCCGGTGCAGCCCTGGCATCTCGGCTTTCTGCTCGGCCCGCGCATCAATGCCGGCGGGCGCATCGGCGATGCCGCGCTCGGTGCCCGCCTGCTGCGCACGCAGGACGCGATTGAGGCTCGCGGCCTCGCGGGCGAACTCAACCGCCTGAACCAGGAGCGTCAGGAGATCGAGCGCCAGGCCGTGCTGGAGGCGACGGCCGAGGCCGACCACGCGCTGATGAACGCACCCGATCAGCCGGTGCTGCTCGCAGGCTCGCTCGACTGGCATCCAGGCATCGTCGGATTGGTGGCGGCGCGGCTGAAGGAGCGCTTCCGCCGCCCCGCCTTCGCACTGGCCCTGAACGGGGAGGGCGGCGCCACCGGCTCGGGCCGTTCGGTCCCCGGCGTCGATCTCGGCCGGGCGGTGCGCAAGGCTGTGGAAGCCGGGCTCGCGCTGAAGGGTGGCGGCCACGCTATGGCGGCGGGCGTCACGCTCGGCCCCGGACAGACGGAGGCCTTCCACGCCTTCCTGATCGACCATCTCGCTGCCGAATTCGGCGCGACCGATTCGGCGCAGGCCCTGCTGGTCGATGCCGCGATGAGCGCCGGTGGTGCCAATCCGCGCCTGCTGGCCGAACTCGACCGGGCAGGGCCCTACGGCCAGGGCGCGCCCGAACCCGTCTTCGTCTTCCCCTCGCATCGCCTGACCGATGTGGTCGAGATCGGCAGCGGCGGCCATATCCGCATCAAGCTCAGGAGCGGTGACGGCGCAACTGTGGGCGGGATAGCCTTCCGTGCGGCCCAGGAACCCCTCGGCCAGGCCCTGCTCGCCGCCCGCGGCGACAGCGTCCATCTCGCCGCGACCTTGTCGCTGAACCGCTGGGGCGGCAACGAGACCGCCGAACTGCGCGTCCTCGACATGGCCCTGCCGGGACTTTGACTGCCGAAAGCGGCAAACTGGCGCTTGCGGAGGCCGGGCCCTGCCACTATACCTCGGCCCGCTTCGCAGCGAGCCGTCCGCGGTTCACCCAAGCTCGCGACCTTCGTCTATCGGTTAGGACACCAGCCTTTCACGCTGGGGAGACGGGTTCGACTCCCGTAGGTCGCGCCACTCATGTGGCTAAGTCATTGATTTTCAACGAAGTGTTTGGTAGATAATAGGCCGAAATCGGCTCTGGTAGGATCCTTGGTAGGAATCCTGGTAGGAATCAGCGCCGGATGAGGTGCTGATGGGACGCTCGTCAAACTTCGGAATGCCGTATTTCGTGAAGCGCCCTGAGGGCGGTTTCAGCTATACGCGCGACCTGTCTCCGAAGCTCTTCGCGAGCCTGTCAGGTGAGCTTGCCTTGTCCTGGTCGCAGGAACGCCGGAAGGTCGGTGGGAAGCAGGTCCTCAAGATCGCACTAGGAACAACCGACCTGACCTTGGCGCGCCAGCGATGGATGGAGGTTCATCCTCAGGTCGAGAACCTGATCGGCTTTGCGAAAGAGACGTTCCAGCGTCGCACGACGCGCCCTTCAACAGTGACGCGCCTGCAATCGCTTCCGCGCGAGGCCATCAAGCAGATCGCCGAGGACGTCTACCAGCGAATTCTCGCCTCCGATGATGAAGAGGCTCTCACGGGGCGGCCTGCCGATCTGACGGAGATCGTGCTCAACGAGATGGGTGAGCGCGGCAACGACGATGTGCCCAACCTCTTCGATGCGAAGCGGCGGGCCCATTTGCGTGAACTCGATCATCTGAGATCGCATGCTCGCCGCGTAGATCAGTTTGACTTCGACGGCGCCAGGCAGATTCCGACGCTGGAGAGCCTCGTGCGCGAAGGCATGTCTCCCGACAGTGCGAAGCGAGCAAGGGAGGACTTGTCAGACGTCATTGGAGAAAGCGCTGTCGAAGCTGTTCTGGCCCAGAGCGGAGTGGATCTCCCGCACGGCCATCCCGATCGTAATCTGCTGGCGCTGGAAGTCATCCGTGCGGGCATACGTGGCCATAGCGCTGTCCTCGAGCGATTGGAGGGTGCGGCCGTACCGACGCCGGCCCTGGTGGCGCCGATAGCTCGCACCCAGCCTAACGAGGGCGTGAAGCTCGGTGAGGCCTACGATACATGGAAGAACGAACGGAAGCCGTCTTCACGCACGGCAGAGGGTTATCGGCTCTACGTCGATAGATTCATTGAAATTAACGGTGATGTTCCGATCGCTTCCATCACGAAGAAGCATGTGCGGGCCTACCGCGATGCCCTGACGGGTTGCCCGCGAAACGTCCCGAAGGAGATGGCCGGCTGCCCTTTCTGGGAGCTTCACGCCTGGGCCTTGGCGGAGGGACATCCGCTGCTGTCACGGACCACGATCAACGACAAGTCGATCGGCGCGATCTCGGCCATCCTTGCCGTAGCGCTACGAAACGGGGAGATCGAAGCCAATCCATGCACCGGTATGAAGTTTTCCTTGAAGGAGGGCGAAGCGGGCAAGCGGAAGCCTTACGATGATGCGGACCTATCCAGGCTCCTAGCGTCGCCGGTTTTCGGTGAGGGAAAGAGATATGACGCGGGGGGAGGTGAGGCCCAGAAATGGCTGCCCTTGATCAGCGCGTACTCGGGAGCGAGGCTCGAGGAGATCGGGCAACTCCGGGTAATGGATATCAAGTGCGAGGATGAGGTTCATTATTTCGATCTGCGAGAGATCGATGATACGCCAGGTCAGACCACGAGCCGAAAGACGGGTTCATCGCGCCGGCGGGTGCCGATCCATGCGATGTTGATCGCAAAGGGGCTACTTGCCTATGCCAAGGAGCAGGGTAAGGCCGGGCACGTTCGTCTCTTCCCAGATCTCGTAGAATACGACGGCAAGACGACGCACTATTTCAGCAAGTGGTGGGGTCGGTACGCGCGTCAGTTCATTACAAAAGACAAAGATAAAACTTTCCATAGCTTCCGCCACAGGGTGACGGACGAGCTCCGGAAGGGGAAGCTATACGCCGTCATGCAGGCCATCCTAGGCCATCATGTGGGCGATACGACCAGCGGCTATGGCGATGGATTTGACATCGGAACTTTGAACGAGATGCTGCAAGGTATCTCCTACTCCAAGGTCGACCTCTCGCGCATCTGACGTTTGAAGTTGCGCAGACGCTTTCTCCGCGCCTGTTCGTACTGCGCGGGTTAGGGAGAAGACATCTGAGGCGGCGCGACCCAGAGATCGCGCCGACATGCATCGATGAGGTGTTACCGCTGGCTGCGGCAGCGCCACCCGTAGTGGCCGCGATCCCACCCTGGCATGACAGCGTCGTGGACGATGCGCTCGACGATGCCCACCAGCCTGCTGGCATCGCGCCCCTTGGGCCTGGCGATGTAGATTTCCTGTGCCTCGCTCCGGCGTTGCCCGGCGCCGAATGCGTAGGTCGTGTAGCGCTTCTGGTCGGAAGCGACGAGATCGAGCTGTTCGCAGTGGCTTCGGCCGGCGGGCGTGTCGAGCCAGCGGTTGAGGCTCGACCGCGACATCGCCGCATGCAAGGCCTTCTCGAAGGCGCGCAGCGACAGCGTGCTTGGCAGGCGAACTTCCAGGCAGCGAGTCTGCAGGACGACAGGCGAACCGTCGAGCGGTCGCCGATCGGGCCGCAGGATCTGGGCCGTGTAGGCGTCGAATCCGAGCTGGCAGACGGGGCCATCCGGGCCATTCGTCTCAGAGGCGTACCGGTCGGCGCTGACTTCGTCGAGCCTGTCACGCAGGTCTCCGCTGGTGGCGGAGATCTTGTAGATCGGGAGCTTGAGCTTACGGGCGACGCCGAGCAGGCCGCCGGCCTGAGTGGGATTACGGAAGTTCTCGCCACATCCGGCCGCGTAGACGTAGGCCGTGAACCCGGGCTTGAAGCGGCTCGTGAACGATGCGTCGGTGAAGGCGCCTGCCGGCAGCGCAGGACCGTTGCCTCCGAGCGCCGGCCATTGGGTCGGCAGATACTCGGTGACGGCGGCGGCGCTGTGCTCCGGCTTGATCCGGCGCAGGGCAGGGGAGGTGATGCAGCTGCTGCGCGAAGCTCGGGAGCGCTTGGTTGGGTGGCTGACGAGGGGCGTGGTGGTCTTGGTCTTGGTCATCAGGGTCTCGTTCGATTTCGGCGTGAGCGGCATTTCCGGGGGCATCCCTTCAATCCCTCAAAATTATTCCTTCCGATCGAGTGTCCGCTTGGTTGGACCGTCCTTCGGCGGGTTCCGACCGAGCCCCGCGCGCTCTCCCTGCTGGGCAGCAGGCTGCGACGGAAGGAATCCGATGCGGGGTTTTTCGTTAGGCCCACCGCAGATGGCGTCGGCGGCGTCGGCATCGGCGAACACGATGTGGTCTCGCCCGGCCGCGGCGGCATAGCCGAAAGCCAGCCGGACGATGCGTGCGATCCGTCGCGGGTTCGCGCGGGCCAGCCGCGCCAGCACCTGGTCGCTGGGCATGGTGACGGTCTGCCCCAGCTCGGCCACTGCCACCTCGCAGATCAGGCGCGCGACCGCGATGAGCTGGTTCCCCGTCGGCGGGGAGATCTCGAACACCAACAGCCGATCGACGATGAAGTCCGGTAGGAGCGAGACGTCGTTTGCCGTCGCGATGAAGATGCTATGAGCCAGGTTGAATGGAACTCGCAGATATTCGTCGAGGAGGGCGCGGCTGTTTTCGGGCTCGAAGACGTTCAGAAGCACGTTGTAGGGCTTCTCCGACCAGTGAGTGACCAGCTTGTCGATTTCGTCTCCGAGGAAGACGGGGGAGGCGGTGTCGCCCTTGTAGAGGGCTTCGGTCATCACGCCCATGCGTGCTCCGCGCCAGGAGGTCGGGTGCCCAGCCACGAGTTGCTGAGCGTCGCCGTTCGTCGAGAACTGAAGAGGGTGCATGGCAACACCCAACGCTGCAGATAGGGTCTTGGCGAAGTGGGTCTTCCCGATCCCCGGGGGACCGGCAACAAGGATGGGCGGGACGGAAACCGGCGCCCCGGTACGCTGGGACAACGCGACGCTGCGGTCGACGAGATCGACGATCGCGGTGAAAGCCGGGCAGCCCTGCCGGACGATGTCGAGCCGGGAGCGAAACGCGTCGGATCCGAACAGGAGCGGCCTGAGTGGGCCCCGAGGATCGTGGTAGATCGCCTTCAAGCGATCGATGCGCACCTGCTCGTCACTCTGCAGGTTCGGGGGAACATAGCCGTGTTCGGCTTCAAGATCACCGAGGTACTCACGCCCATAGGCGATTTCGATCTGTTGCAGGACGGCGGGGAGGTCGACCACCGAGGCGAAGCGCGATGAATCGTCGGGCAGCGCTGGCTCAGCCTTGACCGAAGGTACTTCGGCGGAAATTTCGGTCGCCTTTTGTGAGTTTGCGCGCTTCGCTCTTACGACTCGCGCCTTGAGCCCCGCGTCCGCGAACTGGAAGTCGTAGTCGTCTTTGGTCATCGAGCTGATTTCGCTATTCCGCCGAACCTGAGCGTTTGACGGGGTGGTCGGTCCGACCCTCCGTGAACCTGGTTCAACGAGAAAAGGCGGCACCGCGCGGCGCCGCCTGACTTGGCCTTGAACGGTGCTTATCAGTGATGAGCGATGTTCATCTCTGGATGAATCAGGTTCAGACGATCTCCGTCCAGGTCGGCATCTTGATGGCCATGCGCTCGGCCCCAAGCAGCTTGGCCAGCCAGGTCGCCTCCTCGAAGATGTTGCGGACAGCGGCCTGCATATGGAGCGGATCGGAACGGCAGGCGCGATCGTCGATCGCCTTCGCCATTCGACGCTTCGCCTTGACCCCGGCCGAGCCCCGCTCGACCGGCCAAAGTGCGACCTGGGCGGCGGCGAGGTAAGCCATGATCTGCGCGCCCTCGGCGGCACGGCGCAGTTCCGCGCTGTTTTCTGTCGGGCGCGCAGCCAGCAGGAACAGCCGATCGGCCGTCGCCAGCAGGCGTTCAACGCGGTCGGCAAGTCGATCGAGATCGGGCGGCGCAGACAGGAGGCCGGCCCATGCACCTGCCTGCTGGTCGGCGAAGACCGGCTCGCCGCCGCGCGGCGGCAGGAGGAGCGTCAGGTCGAGGCCCTGCATCGGCCAGGTCGCCAGCCCGCGATCGGTCGATGCCGGCCCGGCGGCGCGGGGCGGCACCATCAGCTCGCCCACGTTGAAGGCGGCGCGCCGGACGCGGATGCGCCGCGCGGTGTCGGGCTCGAGCATCGGGGCGTAGTCGTCTTCCTGGTCGTCGCCATGCACCCGGCCGACCTCGGCCAGCGCGAGCTTGGCATCGACCTCGTCGAGGCTGTCGGACGGCCAGATGCAGACCATGGCGACGAAGGAGAGTCCGACCAGCATGAGGCCGGCGGCGACGCGCTGTGCATCTTCGAGATCGCTGCTTGCGAGCCTGATCCGCATGGCCTCGTCGAGGAATTCCTTGGCTTTGCGAGCAGCGAACTTCAAGTCCGGCGCTCCGTTGCGGAAGGCGGCAAGCTCGCTAAGGCAGGGATCGTCTCCGACGCTGCCGGTGACCATGGCGATGGGATCACCAGGGATTTGCTGGGGCATTTCGGTGTCGCTGGTCTCGGTCGGCGCCGGCACGCCTTTGTCTTTGTTGGTCACGGATGTGATCCTTTACGTGGGTGACAGCCATGTCGCTGCTCCCTCCGATCTCTCCGAACATGGGAAAGGCGCCCCCCTAGGGAGCGCCTTCATCGTCTGACGCGGTCCTGAGCGCCCTGTTGTCGTGTTGTCGCCGTCCTGGCTCGGTCCGGCCTTGGAATGTGGTGGGAGCGCCGTCCTGGAGGCAACCTGGGTCTGACCGGGCTTTGCTGATCGTCGATAGAAGGCAGCGATATGGATGCCTGGTGGCTTCCCGTCGGCTCCCTGCGAGCTCCTGAGCCAGTTTAGCCGTCCTGGGCGCTTCTTGTTGCGGTGTTGTTGGCTACCGGGATCGGGGCGCTACTCCGGAACCTCTTAGATCTTGGCCTCGCTCAGGCGCGCGGTGAGCGCGCCGAGCCCGGCCTGCATCTGGCCTCCGATGACGAAGGCGAGTTCGACGATCGCCTTGTGCCGATCCGGACCCTGCCGCGCCCGCATCAGCTCACGCGCCTGGAGCTTGACGCGATGGTCGCCAGGATCGCGGGCGGGCCAGAGCCCTATCCTGGCGAGATCGGCGAGCGCGAGGATCGTCGCGCCAGCCTGGGCTCGGCCGAGCCGATCACGATGGGCCTGGCTGAGCTCGCCATCCTCGAGTTCTGCGGCGAAGCGATCGGCCCAGCGAAGATGGTGCCGGACGGAATCGAGGCGGTACTCGAGGTCGAGGTGATCGGCGACGTAGTCAGCCAGCGTTGACCCACGTTCCAGCCAGTGGACCCGCGTGCCGCCATCCTCAACCTCCCTGCTTGGTGCCAGCGCATTGGTCACCGCGAGGAGACGGTCGGCTCCCGCGATGAACGCTCGCGGCGATTCTAGGGCCGCATTCACGGCTGGCGTGCCCAGTCCGAAGGCGGCGCGAGCCAGTTCGGCGGTCGCCGGGGTCTGATGCCGCTGCGACGTTTCGATGATGCTCTCGCCGGCGTTGCCGCGGATCCAGTCGTCGATGGTGTCGCGGGCCGGCAGAAGCGCGACCGCGAGCGTCGCAGCGTGGTTCAGCATCGTCAGCGCAAGAATCCACGGCAGCCGGCACTGGATCAGCGCATGGTCCTGCGTCCGGCCAGCGAGATCGAGGAAGCGCTCGACCTGGCCCGCGTGGTAGCGGGCGCGGGCGGCGACGTCGATCAGCGAGGGAAGCTTGCCGATGATAAGGCTGTAGCTTTCAGCGTCTCCGTCTCCCCAGGGACGCTCGCGCGCGATGGCATCGAGCTCGTCGACGATCGAGACGTTCCACGCCTCCTCCTTCACGTCCGCGAGGCTGCTTTTGGTGTTGGTGTCCATCATGATCTTTCCCTTTTGAGTGGGGTTCTGCCCAGTTGGCAGCGCTGACATCCTTTCCCCTGGAACGAACGAAGGCCCGCGAGCGGGAGCGCGCGGGCCTTTGTCGGTATCCGTTCTGTGATCCGCCTAGGCTGCGGATGCCCGCGCCAGTTCCTGCTGGCGCTCAACGAGCCAGCGCTCGATCTCAGCAAGCTGACGCAGGCGCTCGCCGTCGCCAGGTTCGGCTTGAGCGCGAAGCACGTCGGTCTCGTGGAGCGCTTTCGGCAAGGTCAACCAAGGCACATCGTCCTGCGTCAGGAGGCGATGGCGCAGCCAGTCGCGGCCTTTCGCCCAGGCCGCCGGCGATAGGTGCTCGGCGGCATTGAGGAACGTGAGCCTGTTGGCGAAGGCCCGCATCCGCAAGTCGGTGAAGAGCTTGTCGGCGAAGGCCGGGCGCTGCACCCAGTCGATCTCGTGCCAACGCCGGGACAGGCGAATCTGCTCGTCGGCGATGAAGCCACCGCTATACAGCGTCGCCTCGGGCCAGTGCGATGGTTCGGCATCGGCATACTGGTCGGCGAGCGCCAGCATCAGGTTCTTGCGAAAGCCCTCGTGGTCACGAACCTGCCGCGCGCGCCGGCGGTAGACTGCGTCATCGAGGCGATCGGCCGGCAGGGCATGTACCCCATGCTCCCATCCGGTGAGGATCGGCTGGGCATTGGTCCGGACCGTCCGGATCGTCCGCGGTCCTTTCGCGGTCAGCAGCGCCGCGATCTCCTCGACCGGGCTGTCGAGATAGCTTGCCGGGTCGACCGAGAGGTCGGCCACCGCCCAGGCTGCGGCGTTGCGCGGGCTCGGCGCGACGCCGATGACTGGCGCCATCGCCGTCATGCCACCTAGCAGGATCAGCTCCTCGCCGGCCAGCAGTGCCGCAGGGCCGGATTTTTGGGCATTCTCCAGCATGAGGGCGATGGTGCTCGGCGCGACCTTGCGGAGGTGGCGGAACAAGGCCAGCGTGGCGCGGGTGTCGGCGAGCGCATCATGGGCATCGTCCTCGTGGAGCGTGATGCCGTTCGCGCAGCAGACGTCACCGAGCTTCATCGACGGCTTGCCGTTGGTGCCGATCGGGATCGTCACCGCTCCCGGTTCGAGCAGCCGCACCGAGCGCAACATGACCAGGAGGTCAGCCCGCTTCAGGCCGGGTCCTTGCGTCGCGTAAGGCGGCAGCAGGTGGGTGAAGAAGGCGTGGCGCAGCACCTCCTCGTCGAAGCGCAGACCGTTGTAGGTCACGATCGTCGCGGGCGCCCATCCGGTGAAGGCCCGGGCGATGAGGCCGAGTATCTCACCGACCGAAAGCGGCGCTTGCTCCAGCATCGCCGGTGTCACGCCGGTGACAAGAAGCGCGCCGGGCGACGGCACGATATGCGCCGGCAGCCGCGCCCGGAACGAGAGCTCGGCCTGGATGTTGAGATCGGCATCGGTGTGGATCAGGGCAGCCTGCAGCGGCACGTCCCATTGCGGGGCGAGGCCGGTGGTTTCGAGGTCGTAGAAGATGAAGCTCATGACCGGCGACCTCAGTGCCAGCCGCCGGCGTCGGGCATGATCGGCCCTTCGTCGATGACGATGCCGAGGTCCTGCGCGTCGCGCCGGATGGCGGCCTCGATCATCGCCACGGCGCGCGAACGCTTGAGCTCGTCAGCGTCGATGATCATGGCCTCGTAGCATGCGATCTTGAGGCGGAGCAGCGGCTCGGAGAAGGCCGGCGGCTCGGCCAGCAGCAGCGCGAAGCGCCGCGCCGCGATCCGCGCACCCTCTCCGATCTGTCGGCCGTTGAGGCCGCCATGTTCCGGATAGATCCGCGTCGGGTCGTGCTCAAGCAGCATCGCGTGCGCGGTATGCAACTGCCAGCGCAGGTAGAAGGTGTCGGCCTCAGCGCGCTGCCGGTAGGCGCGGGCGTACATTTCAAGCTCGGCATCGTTGGGGCGCGGTTCGCCGCCCGCAGGGGTCTTCAACGTCATCGGATCATCCAAGGTCGGAGCATCAGGCCCGGCCGCCCACTCTCCCTCTCCAGGACGTCATGCGCAGGTTCCGGGGGTTCCCTTAGACGGGTTCCGGCCGCTCAGTTTTCCGCCTTCCATTGGCCGCCATGTTCCCTGGCAGCCGGCTCGACCAGCGGGGAAAGTTGGCCCCTAGCCGACGTCTGGAACGTCTGCTTCCGAGGAGCCCGATGGGCCAATCGGTCTAGTTGCCGAAGGTGGCCCCAAGCCGACGGCTGGAACATATGTTCAGGGCAGTCTGCGGAGGCTGCGTGGGCGGTGAACGCCGACGATGCTACCGTTTCAATGGGGAAGTCGAATACGTCGGCGTGACGATCGGCTGCGACGCGGCTACGGCTACTGGAGCGCAAGTACGGTAGGAAAGCTGCAGGCCAACGCTGTATGAGTCCACCAAGGACGTTGTGTTGACCTCCGCGCTTTTGCGATAGTCGCCGGGCGGACGTTTGGAGAAGGCGGCGTAAGCCTTCAGTTGAGCCCATGGCCGTTGACCCAAGTCATTACGTGTCGGTTGAGCGGACGTTCCGCGATCTGTCGGATGCCGAGGTTGCCGACATCGAGAAGGCGTCGGCGCTGGCTAAATTCGGTTGGGCTGGCGGAGTTGGCTGGGATGAGATTCTGCGTTCGCCACGCGTGCTGCTGATCTCCGAGGCAGGGGCGGGCAAGACCCGGGAATGCCGGGAGAAGCGGGATCGCCTTATCGCCATGGGCGAGGCCGCATTTTTCTTCGATCTTGCCACGTTGGCTAAGGAGCCGCTCCGCGACATGCTCCTTCCCGAAGAGGAGACCCGGTTCGATGGCTGGCTCTTCTCACAGTCCGATATCGCTACGTTCTTTCTAGATTCCATAGACGAACTGAAGCTGACCCTCGGCAGTTTCGAACTCTCGCTGAAGCGCTTCGCCAAGGCGCTCGGCGGCCAGATAGCTCGCGCTCGCATCGTGGTGACAACGCGGCCCGTGCCGTTCGACCGCGCCTTGGTCGAACGATTGTTGCCGATCCCTTCGCCGATCCTCGCCGAGCCGACGGCCGAGGCGTTCGCCGACATGATGATGGAGCGTGGCGACACATCGGACGGAGGCGATAGCGAAAAAGAAGCCAAGTCATGGCGGACCGTCGGGTTGATGCCACTGTCGCAGGAGCAGCGGCGGACCTTCGCGGTGGGACAAGGGATCCCTGACCCGGACGCGTTGTTGGAAGATATTCGCATTCGCGACGCCGAGGAATTCGCCGGTCGACCGCAGGATCTGATCGAGCTATGCGCCGACTGGCGCGATCATCACCGAATTCGATCGCATTTCGACCAAGTCGAATCGAACATCGCGTACAAACTTAAGCCGCGCACCGATCGGCCCGAGCGAGTGGAGTTATCGCTGGAGGCCGCGGTAGAGGGGGCAAGCCGGCTCGCTCTCGCCGCGATGCTAACGCGAAGGCTGACCCTTCGCCACAGTGTCGAATCCGATCGTGTTACGGCCAGCGAACCGGCACTCGATGTTTCGAGGATCCTCGTCGATTGGACCGCGGCGGCACAGGCCACATTGCTTGAGCGGCCGCTTTTCGGGTTCGCCAGCTACGGCCGTGTTCGATTTCATCATCGATCAGTCGTCGAGTTTCTTGCAGCAAGGCGCCTTGACGCCCTGCTTGCACGAGGCGCGCCGATCAAGGGGATCAAGCGCCTCCTGTTCGCTGAAACTGCCCAAGGCCGAATGGTGGTGCGTCCGTCGATGCGCCCGGTTGCGGCCTGGCTGGCAACTTGGCACCCGACCATACTCGACGACGTCGTGCGGCTCGACGCGTCGGTGGTGCTGGATTTCGGCGACCCGCAATCGCTGTCGATCGCTCAGCGCAGCCGTGCGCTCGAGGCCTATGTCGAACGTCACAGGACCGGCGGTTGGCGGGGTCTGCAAACCCCATCCATTCAGGTTCGCCGCTTCGCGGCCGAGGAGCTGGCGGGCCCGGTCTCGCGGCTATGGGACCAAGGCATTGAAAACGGCGAAGTTCGTGAACTGCTGCTGAGGCTTATCGCAGCCGGGCGGTTGCGTGGATGCGGAGATCTCACCTACGCCACGGCAATGGACGGGCATTCGCCGCTCCATGAGCGCACCCTCGCCATCGAAGCGCTTCTTCGCTTGGGCGATCCCCGAGTAGACGCTCTCGCTGCCTCGCTCGAGAAAGATGCCGAACGCTGGCCACCCGCGGCCGCGCGCCGCGCCACTGTCGAGCTGTTCCCGACACATATGCCGATAGAGCGGCTGAAGGTAATCCTTGCGCGCGTCGTCGACGACAGCAGCGGCCTTGGCGATTACACATATCGTTTGCGTCAGGAAATCACGCACGCTGAGCTCGCGCCGGAATATCTCGACGGATTGCGACAGGCGCTCTTCGATCTCGTGAGCTACGGCTTGAAGTGGAAGGACGGAGCCCATCCGCCTCTCAGAACTCCGCGGTCGGATCTTCTTCCGGCATTGACGTCGGCATGTTGTCGACAAGCCTCGGAAGGCGTCCGAACGGACGCTTGGACGAGATCGGCGCTGTTGGCGGCGCGGCTGACGAAAAGGGAATACACAGACGAAAAGCCGTCGGAGCAGTTGCGTCGGGCGCTCGACGAACTGCCCGCCGCAGCGCGCGAGGCAGGCTTCTGGAGCGAAGCCGCGCTCCTGGAAACCCTTCGTCCCATGAAGGACGCTTACAACCGGATGTTCGAGCTGACCCACAACAAGGGCATCGTGTTGGACGATGCGAAGGACGGGGAGTGGGTACACCGACGCCTAGCCGATCCGGCCGCGCCTCTCGAACATCGCGAGATGATGCTTTGGGCGGAGATGGTTTTTCTCAACCGTCACATATCCGATCACGCCGCCCTCCTTGATGATCTCCTACTGATCGTGGCCGATGCCCCACGGCTGGTCACCATCGTCGAGGAGCGAAGGAAGCCGCGGCCCGACGATCCGGAGATGAAGCGGTGGGAAGCCGAAAGCGCAAAACGCAAGAGGCAAGCGGAGCGGAAATCGGCCAAGGCGCACGGCAGCTGGGTCGCGTTCTGGCGCGAGGTGGCACGCGATTCCGATGTGGTCTTCCATCCTGAGCGCGCTGAAAACACCGCGTGGAATCTCTGGAGGGCGGTCGAGCGCTCGGGCGGCGAAAGCCGCGCCACTGGCTGGAACCGGCGTCTCATCGAACAGCAGTTCGGTAAACCTGTCGCAGATCAGCTCCGCGAGACAATGAAGGCCGCTTGGCGGAAGGATACGCCCACCCTCGCAAGCGAGCGGCCGAAGGAAGAAAGAAATACCTTCCTCGTTCGATGGCAGTTCGGTCTCGCCTGCATCACCGCCGAAGCCGAAGATCCGAACTGGGTCAAACATCTTACGCAGAGCGAGGCAGAATTGGCCTGTCGCTATGTTCCGATGCAACTGAGCGGCTTTCCACCGTGGCTGGAATGCTTGGCGGTCCAGCATCCGGCGGCAATCGATCGGGTTCTTGGCCGAGAGCTCAGCCTGTCGCTGGCAGACATGGAATCCAATGGCTATGCCGTGACGCTTCAGGACGTCGGTCACGCCTCACCGATCCTCACGGTACTCTTCGTTCCCCGCATCCGCGCTTGGCTGGCGGGGCTCGGCGAAATAAACAACACCGGGGATGGTGCTCCTGTGGGACGCCACATCCGGCAAGCGGTCGGAATCCTCATCAAGAGCGGCGGCGATGACGATCGTCGTTTCGTCGAGGCGGAGGCGACACGACGTTTGGCAGAAGCCGAACCGTTTGGCGACATCTGGCTCTCCGCGCTTCTCCAGCTTCAGCCTGCGGCGGGTGTCGATGCGTTGGAACGCTGCCTGGAGACGGCCAAGATCGCGCCAATCGGCGCCGGCGTGTACCTCCTTGGTAGCCTCTTCGACGGTGATCGCGGCGCAGGGATCGACCTTCGTGGCACGGGCTTTGTCCCGGCTCTCCTGCTACGCATGCTCCGGGTCGCTTACCGTCACGTCCGGCTCGAGGACGATGTGCATCACGAAGGCAGCTATACTCCAGACACACGCGATTACGCCGAGCGGGCGCGAAATGCCATCCTGAGCGCCGTGTTGACGGCACCGGGTGCAGAAGGTTGGAGTTCCAAGCTTTCCGTGGTCGGCGACCCCGCCTTTCGGCATATCAAGGATCGGACGCTGGCACTGGCGGCAGAGACGGCCGCAGAGGAGGCCGATGGTACACCCGCGAGCGAAGCCGAGTTCATCGTCCTCGACAGATTGGGCGAAATGCCACCCTCGACGAACGACGCCATGTTCGCGCTAATGCGCGACCGCCTCGATGATCTCGATGATCTTCTTTTGCGGGATACTTCCCCGCGTGAGTTCTGGGCGAGCATCACGGTCGAGCGCGTCATGCGGCGCGCGTTGGCCAATGTGCTGCACGACGCAGCAAAGGGGGCCTATGTCGTCGATCAGGAAGCGGTAACAGCCGACGAAAAGGAAACGGACATCCGGCTTCGCTCCACCGCTTCGACGCACCAGGCGACGATCGAACTCAAATTGGCCGACGACCGTCCGGGCCGAGATCTTTTCGATACGCTCCGCAAACAGCTGCTGAAAAAGTATATGGCTGCCGAGGACTGCCGTGCGGGCTGCTTGCTAGTTAAAATTGCCCGGGAGCGAGAGTGGGACCACCCAACGACAGGCATGCGGATTGGGTTCGAGGAACTGATGCGCCTTCTTAACGATGAGGCCGAGTCCATATCGCGCGAGTTGGGCGGCACGGCGAAGCTCATGACGAAAGGCCTGGATCTGAGACCGCGCCTCGGGCGCGGGTAGTCGGCGCAGAACATTCGGGACCTCGCGCTACGCCCGAAAGTAAAAATCTGGTTTCGGGCAGCAAGCCGGCGTCGGCTCGTGGCGCTGCTCGCCCGGCCGAACGGCTGGCAGTTTTGGCCCTTATGTATGGACCGGCTGCGTTTCACAACGGGTTCGGCGCGGTGACGGAAGTCGCTCATATGTATCCGGCCTACTGATCGGCTCGTGGGCCGTGGCCTTGATGGGAGTACGCGCGCACCTTTGGCCTTATTAGCAGATCGGCCGTTCAGGGGCCAAAAGGGCCACCAGGCTCAGGGTGCGCATATTGAATCCGTTCCATGCCTGCTCCGTCGCGAACTCCTTGGGGTGCTAGATGGCGACAGCCTCCCCGTGCGCGTCGAACGACCTGCCGTTGCGCAGAACGCTCCAGCTGATGCGAGCGAGCTTGTTGGCGAGGGCCGTTGCCAGCTTGTTGCGGTGAAGCCGCGGAGCCGCTTCCTTCAACCAGGTTCCGAAGCTGAACTTCTCCCAGTTATGCGGTCTCATGATGATGACCTTCGCGGCCTGGATGAACAGCATTCTGAGATAGGTGTTGCCCTGTTTGGAGATGCGCCCGAGCACGGTTCTGCCGCCGGTGCTGTATTGCCGCGGGACGAGACCGAGCCAGGCGCCGAAATCGCGGCCTCGGTCGAAGGCTTCACCATCGCCGATCGCGGCGACCAGCGCCGTCGAGATGATCGGCCCGACGCCCGGAATACTCATGAGCCGAGCGCACGCGGCCTGCTCGGCTGCGATCTTCTCGATCTCGGCGGTGATCGTCTCGATCCGCTTGTCGAGCCACAGCCAGTCTTCATAGAGGCCGACGATCAGATCGCTCATGCGAGGCGAGATCTCATCGGCACGGTTCTTCAGGATATCGAAGAGCGAGGCGCGCAGGGCTCGCAAGCCGGGGCGGATGGCGATGCCCTGCTCGATGAGGAAAGCCCGAATCTGGTTGACCGTTGCGGTCCGGCGCGAGACCAGGCGCGACCGGATACGATGATAGGCTTGCAGGTCCAGTTCGTCCTGCGTCTTCTCCCGCACCACCCGCAGGTTCGGTCGCAGCGCGGCCTCCGCGATCGCTTCGGCATCGTTGTAGTCGTTCTTCTGTCCCTTCGCGAAGGGCTTGGCATATTTTGCCGGAATGATGCGGGGTTCGTGGCCGAGCCTGCGCAGTGTTCGGGCGACGAAATGAGCGCTCAGGCACGCCTCCATCCCGACGATGCAGCCTGGGAGGGTCTTGAAGGTCTCCTCCAGCGCCAAGCGCCGGATCTTGCGTCGGAAGGCAAGCTTGCCGTTCCCGTCGAAGCCGACAAGGTGAAAAACGTCTTTGCCAATGTCGATGCCGACAACGGTAAGCTCTGCTTCGGTGTTCGAGGTCGTCCTGTTCATGGGGCTGCTCCGGCTTGGGTAAGGCCACAGCTTACGCGGCGGCGGGAGCAGCCGGTCCATCCCATTAGCTGACACTAGAAATGTCTCCTTCTGGGCACTCCACTGAGGGGGCACCGAGCCGCCGCTTGCGCCCCGTTTCATCGCCGTCTCAGGCATCTTTCGAGGGCGGCATGCCCCCTCACGCCATGGTCAGCGGGACGCCGTCGCCTTGAGCGAGCGCTCGTTCAAGGTGACCATTCGACCACTATGGCCGGTATTGAAACCCGAGCTCTTTAAACCCCGCCTTCGCCTCGTCGAGCGCGTCGGCGTAAATTGCAAAATCGGCGCGCCGAGGAAGTTTGCCAGGGCCCACAAAAACTTTCATCCCACTTTCCAGGAAATATCCGATGTTCGCATTACAAGGCCGGCGTGCGCGGTAGACCACAGCAATGTGAAGCAACTCCGGCAAACGTCAGTTCAGGTTTGCAATTGGCCGGGCTATCTCCCACTCACCGATGCGGTCAATTCAATCGCCTGAAGCTCCGGAGGATCACAAATGTCCCTCACTCGACGTAATCTTGGACTTGCAGCTGTGGCTCTCGCCAGCTTGGCGTCCGCAAGTTCTGCCGTCGCCTTCTCCGCCAAGGCGCCCTTCGACGTGAAGGCATTCGAGGCTGCGCAGGCAGCCGGTGAGTCGATCCTGGTCGAGATAAGCGCGCCTTGGTGCCCTACCTGTAAGGCGCAGAAGCCCATTATTTTGAGCCTGGGCAGCAAGCCCGAATTCGCCACGCTTACGGTCTTCGAGGTCGACTTCGACAGCCAGAAGGACGTCGTGCGCATGCTCAAGTCGACGATGCAAAGCACGCTAATCATCTACAAGGGCAAGCAGGAAGTCGGGCGTTCGGTTGGCGACACCAACGCCGCCTCGATCGAGGCGCTCCTGAAAAAGGGTGTCTGAGCGATCATGGGCACTGCCGCGCTCGCGCTGCTGGCTGGCTTACTCTCGACGCTGTCGCCCTGCGTTCTACCGCTCTTGCCGATCGTGCTCGGCACGGCGGTTTCGCAGCATAGGTTTGGGCCGGTAGCGCTCGCTGCCGGCCTGGCCTTGTCCTTTGTCACCATCGGTTTGTTCGTCGCCACGATTGGCTTCTCGATCGGGCTCGACGGCGGCTTATTCCGGCTTGCGGCCGCGATCGTGTTGATGCTGATCGGCCTCGTGCTGGTGACGCCCAGGCTGCAGGCGCAGGTCGCGCTCGCGGCCGGCCCGGTCGGCAACTGGGCCGAACAGCGCTTTGGCGGAATATCCGGCTCCGGCTTGTCCGGCCAGTTCGCCGTCGGGCTCCTGCTTGGCGCGGTCTGGGCTCCTTGCGTTGGCCCGACGCTTGGCGCAGCTTCGGTGCTAGCAGCGCAGGGCGAGAATCTGGGGCAGGTCGCGCTGACAATGGTGGTGTTCGGCATCGGCGCGGCACTGCCGCTTCTGTTGCTCGGCTTTCTCTCGCGCGAAGCGATACTGCGCTGGCGAGGTAGGATGCTGAGCGCTGGACAGGGCTCCAAGATCGTGATGGGCGCTGTCCTGATCGCCACCGGTCTCCTGATTGTGACGGGCTTCGACAAAATCGTAGAGGCCTATCTGGTCGAAAACTCGCCGGCTTGGCTGACCAACCTCACCACCCGCATCTGAATTCGCCTCTCTCCGAGCGAAAATTCATGACGATCTCGTCACGCTGTTTCCGCGCCAGCCCGTGCCGGCGCGCGGCGAGATTATTGAGTTGTCGATTTCGTCAGCTTGAGCCGTAAACGAGGATGACCATCGTGGCCTTCTGCTGGCTTCATGGAACGCCCAAGCTCGGTGTCCACGATACCGGCGGCAGGCCAAGTTTAATTAAACGCTGAGCCCGAAGCCCGAAGATATTTCGGCTGCCAGCCGAGCGCGTGGGCGAAATCTGGGCATTCAGCGCGGCCCTGAGAACCGCTCGACGACAGCTCTCAAGCTCAAGCCTTGGACGACGATCGTGAAGATAACGGCCGCGTAGGTCGCGGCAAGCAGGATCGGCTTCTCGGCAACGGTAGGAAGCGACAGCGCCAACGCGATCGAGATGCCGCCGCGCAAGCCGCCCCAGGTCAGAATGGGGATCGTTCCCTTTACGAATTCAGTGCGCGAGCTTAGCGCCATGACCGGGATTGATACGGCCAGGAAACGCGCCAGCAGCACGAGCGGAATGACGCAGAGCGCGGGCCAGAGGAATATCCGGTCAAAGCTGAGGACCAGGACCTCCAGGCCGATCAGCAGGAAGAGGACCGAATTCAGGACCTCGTCGATCAGGGTCCAGAACGCAAAGAGATAGCGCTGCGTCTCGTCGCTCATCGCATCGCGTGGGCCTTGGTTGCCGATCAGGATGCCGGCGACCACGACGGCGATCTGCCCGCTCATGTGAAGCTTCGATGCCAGGGCGTACGTGCCCATCACCAGCGCCAGCGAGATCAGAGTCTCGATCGGGTAGTCGTCGATCGCGCGCGTGGCGCGATAGGCGACATAGCCCGTGATGAGGCCTAGGATGGCGCCGCCGAGCGCCTCGAAGACGAATAGATGCGCGACCTGCGTGACCTCGACGGCACCGTTGCTCGCACCTGCCGCGATCGCGACGATCACCGTGAAGATCACGACACCGACGCCATCGTTGAAGAGCGATTCTCCGGCCATATCGGCTTCGAGCGTCTTGGGAACGCTGACCGATTTGAGCGTGCTCAGGACCGCGACCGGGTCGGTCGGACTGATCAGGGCGCCAAAGACCAGCGACCAGGCGAGAGGAACCGGTGCTCCAAGGAGAGCCGACAGCCACCAGAAGCCGACGCCGACGACGCCTGTCGAGATCACCACGCCGACGGTTGCCATCAAACCGACGGCCCAGGCCCGGCTTTTGAGAATGGCGAGATTGACGTGGAGCGCGCCGGCAAACAGCAGAAATGCCAGCATCCCGTTGAGGACCGCCTCCTGGAAATCGATCTGCCGAAGCAGGCGCCGCAAATCATCGTAAAGCGAGATATTCGGCAAGGCGACCTCGAGCCCGATGAGGATCAACGACGAAGCCAGCCCCAACACAAGCAGGCCGATGGCGTGCGGAAGTCCGATGAAGACGTGGTTCAGCCAGCCGAAGATGGCGGTCAGGACGATCAGGATGGCAATGAGGTCGAAAGCGGAGAGCATTGCTGATCCTGGAAGCGCGGGAGGGCGGCACGCAGCGTCACGATAAGGGCTCCATCTCAACGCTCATCGTCGATCGGGCGAGACACCGCAACTGATGCGATGGGCCCGCGTTATATCAATCGGCTTCTCTGACTAGCCTGAGACCAAGAAAGTACTCCGTATGACCTCGGCACCGCTATGACGTCGCGATGGCTTTGGCTTGCGTCTCAACTGACCCGGCGGATGTGGTTTCGCGCCACGCTTTTCTCGATCCTGGCAGTTGCCACGGCGCTCGTGGCGATCGTGCTGGGTCCCTATATCCCCAGCGACCTGCCAACGAAGATCGGCGCCGACGCGGTCGACAACATTCTCGGCATCATCGCCTCGAGCATGCTGGCCGTGACCACTTTCTCGCTCAGCACGATGGTCTCCGCCTATTCGGCTGCGACCAGCAACGTCACGCCGCGCGCGACCCGGCTGGTGATGGAGGACACAACCACGCAGAACGTGCTGGCGACCTTCGTCGGCTCATTTCTCTACAGCCTGGTCGGCATCATCGCGCTCAGCACAGGGGCTTATGGCAGTACCGGTCGCGTCGTGCTGTTCGTCGTCACGGCCGGCGTCATCGTCCTGATCGTTGTGACGCTGCTGCGCTGGATCGATCACCTGTCGCGGCTCGGGCGGGTGACGGAGACCACGGCCCGCGTTGAGAAGGCTGCAACAGATGCCATGCTGATGCGCCACGAAAGCCCGTTCATGGGCGGCCAACCTCTGACCGAGATTCCGAAGGCGGCACGGCCGATCTACGCGTCGCAGATCGGCTATGTTCAGCATCTCGACGTTGGCCAGTTGTCGAAGATCGCAGAACGCGGCGGGGGCACGATTTTTGCCGGTGCCACGCCTGGTGCCTTCGTCAGCCCGACCGAGCCGATCGCCTGGGCGGACGCGCTTGAACAAGACGAGCAGGACAGCGAGATCCGCGCCTGCTTCACGATCGACGACGTCCGTTCATTCGATCAGGACCCACGCTTTGGCGCCTCGGTGCTGGCCGAGATCGCATCGCGCGCCCTGTCGCCTGCCATCAATGATCCCGGCACCGCGATCGACGTCATCGGCCGAGCTGTCCGCATACTCGCGATCTGGGCCAAACCGGGCGACCCGGAGCACGAGACGCTGTTCCCGCGGGTGCATATTCCGGCGATCGCAGTGGCCGACCTGTTCGACGACCTGTTCACGCCGATCGCGCGCGATGGCGCAGGCATCGTCGAAGTCGGGGTCAGGCTGCAAAAGACGCTTAAGATCCTGTCGCGCCTCGGTCCGGCAAACTTCGCCGAGAATGCCGCGCGGCACTCAGTGCTGGCCTTGAAGCGGGCCGAGACTGCTCTGCCCCTTGAGCAGGACATCGCTGTGCTACGCAGTCTTGCGGCAGAGATAGAAGGCGTGAGCTAGGATGGTCCAAAGTCGCCCTTTCCGCGATGACGTGCCGGGGATTCGGCCCAGCCAAGCCGGTAAGATGCTCATTGGCAGGCTTAGATGTTGGCGCGCCGGTGGCGCGGTGAACGACATAGAGATTCATATGTTGACGCACCGACGTCGACGCAGGTGATGATCGTCGTCTAAAAGGAAGAACGAGTTGCCATGCGCCAGCCTAACGCAGTTGATTTCTGGCGCGGCTTTGCTCTGATCACGATATTCATCAATCACGTTCCTGGACTGTTTTACGAGCGGTTCACGCATCGCAACATTTCACTTTCCGATTCCGCTGACCTGTTCGTGTTCCTTGCGGGCTGGGGCTTGCGCTACGCGGTGGGGCGAGCCGATAGCGAAGTACCCCACAAGCAGGTCGTCATGCGTGTCCTAGGCCGGGCGGTGACGCTCTACGCTGCGCAGGCAATGATCGTCCTCGTCGCAATCGCTATGTTGGGCGCGACCGCGCGCGGACTCGACAACCCGCTGATCCTCGAATGGATCAACGCCGCGCCGATCTTCTACAATCCGGCAGACGCCCATCTCGGGCTGGCGATGTTGAGTCTGCAACTAGGCTATTTTGACATCCTGCCCCTGTATATTGTGCTGATGATGATGGCGCCGGCGATGGTGCTGGTTCACCGGTCGGCACCCAACTGGCTGCTACCAATCTCGCTCGCGCTCTACCTGCTCGCGATCGTTCTGCGGATCAATCTGCCAACATGGCCGACCCGAGGCCAGTGGTTCTTCAACCCGTTATGCTGGCAGCTCGTTTTCGTGCTCGGCTTTACCCTGGCCCGGGAGCGTGGCCCAGGTCGGATCGTCCGTGAACATCTCCACCTTATTCGACTTCTGGCGTTGCCGATCATCCTGGGGTGCGGCGTCATGATGTGGTTCAGTTTGTGGCCCGACCCGACCAAGGTGCCATCCCCACGGCTGCTTTTCCTGGTAAGCAAAACCTACGTGACGCCGTTGCGTCTGATCCAGTTCCTGGCGCTGGTTGCGCTCTTCTCAGCCGTCTATCCATTTATTGTGCGACACACAGGCCGTGTGGTCGGGGGCCTCGCACTCCTAGGCCGGAACTCACTACATGTTTTCTGCGTCGGATCATTGCTGAGCCTGTTGGCCCAGATCGTGCGCGTATCGGTGGGAGCGAGCATCCTGCTCGACACGGTCATCATGCTTGTTGGTATATCGCTACTGGGATTTACTGCATGGTTGTCGGAATGGCGCGATCGCTTGGGGGGTAAACCAGCATGAAGGGCTCGCTCGCGCTCTGGATCGCCGCCATGGCCTGGATGTGCAGCACGGCCGTGGCGCAAACGGTTCCGCCCATGCCGCAAAACGAGGCCGCGCCAGGCTGCATGACCGGCACCGGCGTTGCAACAACCGAAATCCGATTGCCGCAGATCGGCAACGCCCTGGCCAACAAGCGCAAGATCACCATTCTCACGATCGGAGCCTCGGCCGCCAGCCGTACGCCGTCGAGAGACTATTACGACATCATCGAGCGCTATCTTGAACGGGCGTTCAAGGGCCTGAACGTCGAAATCCTCGACCGGGGCGTCTCGGGTGAATTAGTCCGCGATGCGGCAGAGCGGATCAAGCTCGAGGTTGCGCTGGACAGTGTCGACCTTGTCCTCTGGCAAGTCGGCACATTCGATGCTCTTGCGCGGGTCGCGCCGGAGGAGATCGCGCAGACCCTTGCGGAGACGGCAAAATGGCTTCGGGCCCACAAAATCGATCTGGTTTTTGTCGGCCTACACTATGTTCGCAGCCTGGAGACCGACGCGATCTACCAAGCCATTAGAGAAGCCGTACGGCGGGTCGCCGTTGAGCAGGGCGTTCTGCGAATTGGACGCTATGAAGCCGGAGAGGCGCTCGCCAAGGCACGATCGGGGGCATCCGTCGACGACTTCGACGCCACCAGTTCCGGATATGCCTGCATGGCTGAAGCGGTTGCCAATGCGCTTGCCGCAGGCCTTTTTGGTAAGATGCCCCTTGACCAACTCAGGTGAAGTGTCCCGCCGGCAGCGAGGATCGTCGTGATCTAACCAAGAGCAACATGCCGACGCCTAAATATCATGCATTTCTCCTCTGTCGTTGTGTGCGAAGGACCAGATAGCCGGTCATGCCTGCTAGCAAGGATCCGACGAGGATTCCGTATTTCACGCGATCCTGCATGGACGGGTCATCAAAGGCGAGCAGGCCAATAAAAAGGCTCATCGTGAAGCCAATGCCGCATAGCAGCGAGACACCCAGCATCTGAGGCCATGTCGCGTGCGCGGGGAGGTCTGCCCATCCTGCCCTCACAAGCAGTGTCACCGCGCCGAAGACGCCGAACAGTTTGCCAAAAAGAAGGCCGGCGGCCACGCCCACCGCAAGCGTGTCGCCGAGCACCGCAGGTGTCAGACCAATAAAAGAGACGCCCGCATTAGCGAACCCAAAAATCGGGACGATGACGAAAGCCACGGGGACGTGGAGCGCATGCTCAAGGCGGTGCAGCGGCGAGATGTCTAGAGCCGCTTCGGGCTTGGCGGGCGTCGGCACGATTGGAATCATCAGGGCGAGCACGACGCCTGCGATGGTGGCGTGGATACCGGACAGTAATACCAACACCCACAACACGACGCCGAATGCGAGGTAGAGTGGCAGCCGGTCGTAACCGAAGGTGTTCAGCGCCCTCAGGATTCCAAATACGAACAGTGCGCCGAGGAGTGCGTAGACGTTCAATTGAGCCGTATAGAAGATGGCGATGATGATGACGGCGCCGAGGTCGTCTATGATGGCCAGAGCCGCCAGAAAGACCTTGAGGGACGTCGGCACTCGAGATCCAAGTAGGGATAGCACGCCCAAGGCAAATGCGATGTCCGTTGCCGCAGGAATGGCCCAGCCGCGTAGCGCTGAAGGGTCGGCACGATTGAAGGCGACGTAGATGATACCAGGAACGATCATGCCGCCCAGCGCAGCGACACCGGGAAGTGTTCTGCGGCTCCACGTCGAAAGTTGGCCGTCGACGACCTCGCGCTTGATCTCGAGCCCCACGAGCAGGAAGAAGACTGCCATCAGGGCATCGTTGATCCAATGGAGCAAGCTAAGAGGGCCGATATAGGCCTTGAGCGCGGAGAAGTAGGTCGGTGCTAACGGCGAATTCGCAACGACTAGCGCCAACAGCGCCGCGCCCATGAGGACCAGGCCGCCGGCCGCCTCATTGCGCAGGAATTCGCGAAATGTTGAAAAGGACCGGGTCATAGGCGCAGGTTTCCCGCGCTGGCGGCCCGACCTACGCTCGTCCTGCCCGCTCAACGATTGGAGCGGAACACCCTGCCGGCTCTATCGCATCGATGGCATTCTTGGGCAACTGGGCAGCTAGCCGCATCCACCGTCCGGTATATGGAACGCGCCCAAGGTCAGGAAGTGGCGCCTTTCACCCGGGAGCGGGGAGGGCGGTTCTGCCCATAGCCGACGAAGGCACACGGTTACGATTGAACCAGTAGAAAAAGCGTGCCCGATAACCGCGAAGCGTCTGTCCTATAGATTGACCAAGCACATGTGCCCGATGCTTCACCGCGCGCTTTTTGATATTCGTCAGCTACCCTACTTAGGCTGGCCACTGACACCACCGGTCAACCCGTCGAGCCAGGTATCGCTTTCCGCGAATTGCCGTCCGGCTGCCACGGTTTTCCAGAAGGTCACGTCGGCCCAGTGAACGATAGTGTTCTCTAGGCTTCGCTCAAGCAGCTCGCCCTCTGCCGAATGTGCCGCGGCGATATGGGCGACCTGCTCCGGCAGGTCCATGGCAAAGCAGATGAAGACGCCATAGCCGGGGTGGCGGATCGAGGGGAAGCCGGTGGCGTAGGGATTAGCCTTCCAGCGCTGCACATTGTCTGGTTGGAACTCCCAAACCTTGCCGATGTCGTGGCAGAGAGCGCCCGCGATTAGGATATTGCGGTCATAGCGGAAGTTCGGAAACAGCGCGGCCATTTCCTCGGCGGTCTTCACCGCCAAGCGGCAGACCGAGCGCATATGGTCGCATTGAGTGCCGGTCAGCAGTGGGTTGGAGTCGTAGTTGCCGGAGGGCTTCATCTCGCCGATCTGCGTAAAGCCGTGGGCTTCGAGCGCCGCCACCCAGGCGTCGATCACCTTATCGCGCAGATCGCCATCCTCGATCCAGTCGATCTCGGGCATCTCGGCGACGCGAGCGGCGCGCTTGGCCTGGGTGATCTCGATGGTCTTGCCACGCAGCGTGACGGTTCGGGGATAGGTCACGGTCTTCTCCAGGTGGTCGGGTCTTGGATGGTGCTCACTGCGCGCCGATCAGGCGCGGCAGCCACATGACGATGCCGGGCGCGGCGATGATCAGCACGATCATGACGAGCAGGCTGGCGATGAAGGGCAGGACGCCGAGGATCACGTCGCTGATGACGCCGCGTCCCCTGACGCCCTGCACGACATAAAGATTGACGCCGACCGGCGGCGTGATCATCGCGGTCTCGCAAAGCAGGACCACCATGATGCCGAACCAGACCGGGTCGAAGCCGGCCTGGATGACGACCGGCACGATGATCGGGATCGTCACGATCATCATCGGCAGCGGCTCCATGAAGCAGCCGAGGACCAGATAAAAGACGATGATCGCGACCAGCGTCCCCATTGGCCCGAGCCCGAGGCCGGTGATGAAGCTGTTCAGCGCACCGACGAGACCGATCGCCGACAGGACGAAATTCAGGAAGAAGGCCGAGGCGACGATCAGCATGATCATCGCCGAGGTCCGCATGGTGCCGTCCAGCGCTTCGAGTATCATCCTAACGGAAAGCTTGCGGTTGAACGCCGCGAGCCCGATCGCCACGACGACGCCGAGCGCGGCCGATTCCGTCGGCGTCGCGAAGCCCGCATAGATGCTGCCGATTACGATCAGGAAGATGATGCCGGGCGGGACAAGGCCGCCGAGGCTCTCGACGCGCTGCTTCCACGAGGTCTCGATCGTGCGGCCGCGCCATTGCGGCCGGATCAGGCAGCAGATCACGATCGTCGCCATGAAGATCAGCCCGAGCACGATGCCGGGCACAAAGCCGGCGAGATAGAGCTGCGGCACCGAGGTCTGCGTCAGCCAGCCATAGATTATCAGGTTGATCGAGGGCGGGATCAGGATACCGAGCGTCCCCCCCGCGGCGACCGAGCCGAGGAAGAGCCGCTCGCCATAGCCGTAGGTCTTGATGACGGGCGTCGCGACGGTCCCGATCGTCGCCGCGGTCGCAACGCTCGAACCCGATGTCGCGGCAAACACCATCGAGGCGCCGATATTAGCATGCATCAGCCCGCCCGGCAGCCAGGCGAGCCAGTGGCTCATCGAGCTGTAGAGTCGGTCGGCCATGCCCGAGCGCAGCAGGATCTCGCCGAGCAGCACGAAGAGCGGCACGCTGACTAGGATCGCATTGGTCGAGGCCGACCAGATCACCTCGCCCATAGCGAGATAGATCGGCATCGGCGAGAAAGCCGCTCCTAGCGATAGTGCGAGCAGCAGCAGCGCCGCGCCGACAGGGATGCTGAGTCCGAGCAGGAGGATGAGGAGGCCAAGCGAGCTCGGGACCATGGCGGCTTACCTCGGGATCACGGGCTGTGCATCCACGGCCTCGAGCGCTTCGTCGATCTCGTCGGAGACATCGGGCGTCGTGACGATCGCGGCTGCGGCGGCCTGGTCACCTTGCATGAGGGCGAGCGCGACCAACCCGAGCTGTTCCACGCAGACGAGGGCAAACCAGATCAGCCCGGCGAACCACAGCCCTTGCGGGATCACCAGCAGCGTGCCGAGCGAGGTGTTTTCGCGGGCGCCCAGGGCCCAAGAGGTATCGACGGTGTCCCAAGCGAACCAGGCAAGGATCATGGCGACGCCCCCGAGCGAGCCGAGCGCCAGCACATCGAGGCAAAACCGGATGGTCGGCGGCGTCCAGTTCCGGATCACGTCGATCCGCACATGCGCGCGGTTCAGCAGCGCATAGCTGAACGACCAGCTTGCCGAGATGGCGAGGGCATAGCTCGACAATTCGGTGCCGACGCTGAACGGAATGTGGATCACCTTGCGCGCAAGGATCTCAATGGTGATGACCACGGCGGAGCCGACGAGCATCAGGCCGCCGAGGCGAGCCATCCAGAGCGAGATGGCCGCGACGATCGCGTGAAATCTTTTCATGAAGAAGCGCCTCGCTTGAACCGCGGGTCTACTGCGCGCTCGCCTCGACCCCGGCCACCTTGCCCACGGTCGCATTCCACTCCGCGACGCATTCCGGGCCGCAGCGCTTGGCCCAGTCCGGCAGCACGCGCTCGCGCAGTATCTTCTGCGCAACCGCCTTGTCGGCATCGGAGACGGTGACGAACTTCATCTTGGGGTTGGCCTCGATGCCGTCCTTGCAGGGCCCGGAGCCGGTGTTGCAGTTGACGCCGTCCTGGATGTCGCTGCCGGCCTGCGCCCACATGCGGCCTTCCATCTCGGCGAATTGCTGTTCGAGGAAGGTCCGTGTCTTCTCGTCGAGCTTCTTCCAGCTATTCAAATTGGCGCCGAAGAAGGTCATCGACCAGCCCATCGGCAGTGCATAGAGGTGGTCGCTCACCTCCCACCAGCGTGCCGTGTTCCCAGCTGAGGTGCCAGTCACCGCGCACTGCGCGACGCCGCGCTGCATCGCGGGAATGACCTCCGCGAAAGGCACGTTGACGGAGGAGCCGCCGGCGCCCTCGACCATCTGCGACATCGCGCGGTTGAAGGTGCGGACAGCCTTGCCGCGCAGGGAGTCGAGGCCGAGGATCTCGCCCTTGCAATAGAACATCTGCGCCGCGACCGGGCTCATGCTCAGGAGCTTGGTGTTGTATTTCGTCTCCAGCGCCTTCGCGAGCGCGGGCCGGAACGCGTCGGCCGCCTTGCGCTGCGTGGCGATGTCGACGGTGACGCCGGGCAGGTCGAGGCCGTCGAAGCGCGAATCCTCGCCGGCCATGTAGCTCATCGTCGCCTCGGAGATGTCGAACACGCCTTGGCGAAGCAGCCGCAGCACTTCAGGCCCGCGCAGGCCGAGTTCCTCGAGCGATCCGAAGGTCGTGGTAATCGCGCCGTTGGTCTTGGCCGCGAGCATTTCGGTGAAGAACGGCTTGTAGATCTTCTGAAACAGGTTCTGCGTCTGGTTGCCGCCAGACACTTTGAGATTGAGCTTTGGGAAGTCCTGCGCCTGGGCACCCAGGGCGGATATTCCAAAGGCGGCCAGAAAGGCCATGACCCGAACAGGTCGCTGCATCGCACTCTCCCCTTGGTAAGGCCGTTTATCCGACTTCTCACAAACAGCGTAAGCCGCATTGCAATCGCAAATCCAATTGGATTATCTCGCCTAGCAACATTGGAAATTTCAATGCGCCCGACGATCGCGGAGCTGGAGGCATTCGTCTGGACGGCACGCCTCGGCTCGGTGCAGGCGGCTGCCCGGCATCTTTTCCTCGCGCAGCCGACTGTCTCGCTTCGGCTGAAATCCCTGCAGGACGAACTCGGGGTCAGGATCTTCGACCGCTCCGGCGCGGCACTCAGGCTGAGCCCGGACGGCGACCGGCTTTTTGCCCATGCCATCGCGATCATCGAGGAACTCGGCCGGATGCGCGAGCGCGCCGGCTCGACCGGGTCGCTCCACGGCACGGTGAAGGTTGGCCTGCCCGAAACCTTCGCGGTCGCCTGCCTGCCGCTGATCCTAAAGGATCTCGCGGCGCGCTATCCGTTGCTGCGGCTGGAATTGTCGGTGGCGACGAGCTCGCGTCTGGAAGACGATCTCTGCGCCCATCGGCTCGATCTCGCTTTTCTGGTCCATCCCAGCGACGGGGCGGCCATCCGGCTCGTCCATCTCGGACGGCAGGAAGCGGCCTGGGTCGCGTCCGACAGCCTGGGTCTGGGGCCGATCGTGCGGCCCGCCGATCTGCAGGACTGCCAGATCCTGTCCAATCCGCCGCCCTCGGCGATGCATCGGCAGATCACGGAATGGTTCAGTGCCGCTGACGTGAAACCGCGCCGACTTGATTTCTGCACCGGGCAGATGGTCATCGCCCATCTGGTGCAGGAAGGCGTCGCCGCTGCCTTCCTTCCGGTGAAGCTGATGGAACCCGCGCTGAGCACAGGACGGGTCGTGAAGCTTCATTCGGTGCCCGATTTCCAGCATGCCTCGCTCTGCGCCGGCCATCGCGTCGGCGGTGCGACGGCGGAAATCGAAGTGGTGATCGCGGCAGCGCAGCGCGTCCTCGATCAGGTCCCGTTCCTGCTGCCTGCGGCGGAAGGTCCAACCCTTACGCGCCCGCCGAGGCAACCGCCCCGTCGAACGGGATCGGCGCGTCGACCTTGAGATAGTCGATCGCATCGAGCGCCTTCTGGATCGATTTCAGCATCGCGCTCACCGGCGCCGTCAGCCCGCCCTCCGGATAGCTGGCATAGACCCGGCCATGATTGAGCTCCGGCACGGGCTTCAGCACCTTGACCAGCCCCGACGCGACGTCGGCCTCCATCATCCGTGCCGGAAGCACACCGAGCGCGACGCCAGACGAGACGAGATGGCCGATCACCGCGACGCTGTTGCAGAGATCATGGCGCAGCGGTTCGAGTCCGGCGGTCGCGAACCAGTCCTTGATTTGCCGGAACATCGCCGATCGCGGCTGATTGCTGACGATCGGCAGGTGATAGAGATCCGCCGGGCGAACCTCCGGCCCAAGCCCCCATTTCACCGAGGCGACCCAGGCCGTGTCCTGCACACCGAGCGGCACGAGCCTCATGCCGGGCCGTCCGATTGGATTGACCAGCACGGCAAGGTCGAGATGCCGCTCGTTGAGTTCGCGCTCCAGTTCATAGCTGATCGAGACGACATACTCGGCCTTCAGCAGGGGATAACTCGCTCGCACGGTCTCCAGCAGCGCCGGCAGGCAGGTCATCGCGAAGCCCTCGGCGAAGCCGACGCGGATGTTGCCGGTCACGATAGCCGGATCGGTCTGGAGCATGATCCGGTCCGCTTCCTCCAGCAGCGCAGCGGCGCGCGGCAGCAGGGCGAGCCCCTCCGCTGTCGGCGCGAGGCCTCGCCCCTTCCGCTGGAACAGCTCGACATTCAGCGCCTGTTCGAGATCGCGCAGGCGCAGTGAGATCGTCGGTTGAGACATGTGAAGATGGCCGGCGGCGCGGCTCAGCGAACCGAGCCGCGCAGTCCAGAAGAAGGCCTCAAGCTGCGCGATCGTAAATCTCATACCCATACGATGCTCATATTAGGATACCTGATGAATACCCCTGCAGATAAACCAATTGGATTAGCGTTTGCAAAGCTGATCTACGATGGCGTCCCTGCCGCAACCCTTAGTGTCCATGCTGTCCGCGCCTCCCAAAATTACCCGCATTGAGGGCTTCGAACTCACGGCGAAGTTGAGAGAGACCGTCGGCAATTCGCGGCAGATGTTCGACCGCCGTGGCGCGCTGCTGCTCCGCATCACGAGCGAAGCCGGCGCCGTCGGCTGGGGCGAAACCTGGGCCTATCCGGGTGCGGCGGCCGCACTTATCCGCGAGCATTTCGCGCCGGTGCTGATCGGCCGCGACGCAACCACGCCGCGGGCCGGATGGCAGGCGATGGCGGCCAAGCTCGGCTATGACCGGCGCGGCATCTCGACCATGGCGCTCGGCGGCCTCGATGTGGCTTTGTGGGACCTCGCCGGCCAGATCGCCGGGCAGCCGGTCCATGCGCTGCTCGGGGGCAAGTTGCGAGACCGCATTCCGGCCTATGTCAGCGGTCCCTTTATGAAGCCTGCCGGCAATCCCTATCGGGATTTCGAGGCCGATATCGCCGGCTATCTCGACACAGGATTCCGGGCGATCAAACTGCGGATGGGCAGCAATCCGGCACAGGATGGCGCGACGGCGCTCAAGGTCCGTGCCCAGATCGGAGCTGCGATGCCGCTGATGGTCGATCTCAACGAGGGCTTCACGGTCGAGGGCGCGATGGCGATCGCGCGCAGGCTCGCCGAGGTCGATCCGGTCTGGCTCGAGGAGCCGATCGCGCATGACGACTTGCCGGGCTACCGCCGCTTCGCGGCCGCATCGCCGATGCCGCTGGCCGGTGGCGAGGCGCTGTTTGGCCTCCGCGCGTTCCGCGATTATCTGACCGCGGGCGTGTTCGACTTCATCCAGCCCGATCTCGGCCTGTGCGGCGGGCTCTCGGAGGGCATGCGGATTTCGGCGCTGTGCGAGGCGTTCGACGTCGCGCTGGTGCCCCATGTCTGGGGCTCGGTTGTCAACTTCCAGGCCTCGTTGCATTTCGCCGCCTGCCTGCCGGAGCGGCGCGGCCGCCTGCGCTGGCCGCTCTTCGAGTATGATCCTTCGGAAAATCCGCTCCGCACCGCCTTCGCCTGCCATCCGCTCGACGGCGACGGTATGGTTGCCGTTCCCGATGCGCCGGGCCTGGGCCTCGACCTGACGCCCGAAAAGCTCGAACCCTTCATCGCCAACCATTGGACCATCGAATAACCGGCTCGTCGGACTCAACCGCGACCGCATCCCAGAGGAGACGAACCATGCGACTGACCTCCATCCTGCATACCGCCCTGATCGGCGTCGCCTGCCTCGCCGGCATCACGACGGCCACGGCACAGCAGCCCAAAGTGCTGAATCTGGCGATCGTCGGCCGGGCGACGGCGCCGGAAGGCATCGCGATGACCGCCTTTGCCGAGGAGATCAAGGCCAAGACCAATGGCCGTATCGAGATCCGCCTGCATCCGGGTGGCGCCCTCGGCGGTGACCGGGAAGTGCTCGAAGGCCTGCAGATCGGCACGGTCGATCTCACTGTCCCCTCGACCTCGGTCATCGCCAATTTCGTGCCCGAGGTTCAGGTCTTCGACATACCCTTCCTGTTCCGCGATTTCGACCACGCCCAAGCGGTTCTCGACGGCCCGATCGGCCAGGAGATCCTGGCCAAGTTCAAGGCCAAGGGGCTGCAGGGCCTCGCTTTTGGGGGCATCGGCTTTCGCCAGCTCACCAACAGCCGCCGGCCGGTCAACGGCCCCGAGGACGTCAAGGGCCTGAAGATCCGCACGCAGGAGAATCAGATCCATCTCCAGGTCTGGCGCGCGCTCGGCGCCCTGCCGACACCGATGGCGCTGCCCGAGGTGTTCACCGCGCTGCAACAAGGCGTCGTCGACGGCCAGGAAAACCCGATCGGCGCGATCCTGAACAACAAGTTCGGCCAGGTGCAGAAGTATCTGACGATCACCAACCATGCCTTCACGCCGGTCGGCTTCGTCATGGCCCCGCGTGCTTTCGAGGCGCTGTCGCCCGAGGACCAGAAGCTGTTCGTCGAGGCCGGGCGCCGCGCCATGGCGATCTGCAAGGACGAGGTCGCCAAGGTCGAGAAGACCGGCATCGACGAGCTGCGCAAGCTCGGCCTTCAGGTCGTCGAGAAGGTCGACACCGCCAAGTTCCAGGACCTGCTCAAGCCGGCCTTCGCCGAACTCGGCAAGCGCTTCGGCGAGGCGACGATCGCGCGCATCAAGGATCAGAAGTGAGCGCGCAAGGTAGCCGCCCGGTCGCGCTGCTGCTCGCAACCGAGCGCCTTGTCACCGGCGCGGCGCTAGCCATGGGCTGCGTCGCGATGACGGTCGCGGCCTGTGCCGGACTCTTCCAGGTGCTGACCCGCTTCATCCTGCAGGAGCCGGCGACCTGGTCGGAGCCGCTCATCCGGATCATGCTGATCTGGATGGCCTATCTCGGGCTGGCATCCGCGGTGCGGGCCGGCTCGCTGATTTCGGTCGATTTGCTATACCGGCTGGTTCGCGGGCGCCAGCGGCGCGCGCTGGAAGCGGTGATCGCTTTGGCGACCTTGAGCCTGCTTGCGGTGCTCGTTTGGTTCGGCATCGACCTGACCAATCGGGTGCGCTTCCAGAACCTCGCCGGCCTCGAGATCCCGGTGAGCTATGCCTATGCCGCAATCCCGACGGGCGCGCTGATCTCGATGCTGGCCGTCGTCGCCCACTTCTTCGATCCGCGTCGCGAAGAACTCGAAACCGCGGTCTGAGGAGCCGATCATGACCGCCACCATGCTCGTCACGATGTGCGTGCTCTTCCTGTGCTCCGTGCCGGTGGCTATCGCCGTCGGTTTGGCGGCCGTCGCGGGCATGAGCCTCTACACGCCGTTGCCGCTCGTCCTCGTGGCACAGCAGGCCTTCGCCTCGCTCGACAAGTTTCCGCTCGCCGCCGTGCCGTTCTTTATCCTCGCCGGCAACCTGATGGGCGAGGGCGGCATCTCGCGCCGGCTGGTCGATTTCGCCAAGAGCCTTGTCGGCGGCGTCCAGGGCGGGCTGGCCTGCACCTGCATCCTGACCTGCATGATCTTCGCCGCCGTCTCCGGCTCCAGCGTCGCCACCACCTTTGCGATCGGTGCGATCCTGATCCCGGCCATGGTCAAGCATGGCTACCCGGTCTCGTTTGCGGCCTCGCTCCAGGCGAGCGCGGCGGAGCTCGGCGTGATCATTCCGCCTTCCATACCGATGATCCTCTATGGCGTGGCCGCCGAGGTCTCGATCGGCGAGCTCTTCGTCGCTGGCTTCGGCCCCGGCATCCTGATCGCCGGCGCACTCATGCTCTCCGTCTGGGTCTGGTGCCTGATCCGCGGCTACGGCAAGACCGACCACGAAGGCCGCCTCGGCGTCTGGCCGGCGACGCGCGCGGCGGCGCTTGCCTTGATGATGCCGGTGATCATCCTCGGCGGCATCTATGGCGGTGTCTTCACCCCGACGGAGGCGTCGATCGTCGCCGTCTTCTACGCGCTGATCGTGAGTTGCTTCATCTATCGTGAGCTCGATCTCGCCGCAGTCATCGCGATCCTGCGCAAATCGGTGGTGTCGTCTTCGGTGATCATGCTGATCATCGCGATGGCGGGGTTGTTCAGCTTCCTGCTGACACGCGCCGGCGTGCCCGCCCAGATCGGTGCCTATATCATCGCGACCTTCGACAGCGGCTGGTCGTTCCTGCTGGCGGTCAACGCGTTCCTGTTCGTGATCGGCATGTTCATCGAGACCTCGGCGGCGATCATTGTGCTGGCCCCGATTCTGGCGCCGGTCGCGATGACCTTCGGCATCGACCCGGTCCATTTCGGCATGGTCATGGTGGTCAACCTGGCGCTCGGCATGATCACGCCACCCTTCGGCGTCAATCTCTTCGCCGCCTGCGCGGTCGCCCGGATCTCGCTCGACCGAATGACGAAGTCGCTCCTGCCCTTTATCGGCGTGGTCCTGGCCTGCCTGATGTTGATCACCTACGTGCCGTGGATTTCGCTCGCGCTACGCGACCTGGTGTATCGCTGATTTAAAGGTCCGCTCCTTGGCATTGCTTTAAAGTCTGGTATTGGCGCAGCGCGTCGGCTGCTTGTTTCCAGCCTGCCATCACTTTAGCTATCCTTCATGCAGCTGCTGACAAACCTCCCCGCTTCGCCTTCTCGCGTAGCGGCCAGATCTCGGACAACTGGCCGGCTGCGTCGATCACGCGACGGCCAACGATATTGAGTTGTGCTAAGCCCAGTCTGATATTGGGGGCGGCCACACTCACGGTGCCTACGATGTGCCCCTCGACTCCTGAGATGATGGCGGCGGCAACCGCCGTGACTCCGGGCTCCGCCTCGCCGACTGCAATTCCGTAGCCACGTGCGAGAGTGTGTTCCAGCTCGGCGAAAAGCTGGTCGAAACTGCGCACCGCGTTGGGGCCATACTGGCCAGGTTCACCAAAGCCGCCATTGCGGGCGATCAGATGATGCACCTGCGTGGGTGGAAGGCGCGCGAGCCAGGATTTTCCGCTCGCCGTGGCATGAAGGGGCACGGTGTTGGTGCTCAGCAACGGCTGGTACATCAGGCCGCCGCGTGCGCCCTGTGCATCAGCGATCCAGACCAAGGCATGGGCGTCAATGACGGCGAGGCGGACGAATTCGCGGGTCTCCACGGCCAGATTGTCGAGCACGGGCTGGCAGATATCGGGAATGCCCGTCGCATTGTAGAGGCGTTGACCCAGGATGCTCAGACGCATCGTTAGCCGATAGGCGCTCGTTTGCTCATCCTGCGCCACCCAGCCCTGCTGGATCAAAGCGCCCAGCAGGCGGTGGACGCCACTCTTGGGCAAGCCCAGCCGCAGGGCGATGTCGCCGAGCTGCATCTCGCCCGCTTCCTCCACAAGAAGCTCGACGATGGACAAGCAGCGTTCGGCGGGAATATGGGCCATGGCTCGCGCAGTATCCGAATGTGTGCCGGCTCCGCCATCAGCGGCCGGCGAAAACGGGCGGTCGCTTTGCGAAGAAGGCCGCGGCGCCCTCCTGCAGATCGTCGGAATCGAAGATACGCTGCTGTGCCACGGTCGAGTGCGACAGGCCGGCATCGAGCGGCAGATCATCCGCCAGATCAACGAGTTCCTTCGCGAGGCGGTTGGATATCGGGCCGCGAAGGGCGATCGTCCCGGCCATCTCGCGGGCCGCGGCCAGGGCTGATCCTACTCCCGTCACCGCGTTTACCACGCCCCAGGAGAGGGCCTGCTCGCTCGAAATCGGAGCGCCCGTGAACAGTATCTGCTTGGCGCGTGCGGGGCCGACAAGGCGCGTCAGCCGGATCGCGCCATTGCCGGCGAGCCCGCCGAGATGACATTCGGGTAGGCCTATCGAAACGCCGGCGCGCAGGATGCGCAGGTCGCAGCACAGCGCGATCTCGAGTCCGCCGCCCAGCGCCGGTCCGTCGATCGCCGCGATGGTCGGGATGGGAAGCCGCGCCAGATTGCGCAGCACCATGTCCTCGAACAGGATTTTCTGCTCGCTGGCATCGGCCTTGAACGGGCCGAACTCCTTGATGTCGCTGCCGGCACAGAAGGCGCGTGCGTCCCCGCCATGCAGGATGATGCAGCGCAGGTCCTGCCTTTGTGAGACGGCGGCCAGTAGCCGGTTGAGCTGCCGCAGCAACGAGCGGGTGACGAGATTGAGTGAACCGTTCGCGAGCAGGATCTCGGCGACAGCGCCATTCTCGCTCATTGTGACCAAGCCCGCCGGAGGTGGCGGCGTCGCCGCTGTGCCCGCCATCGTCAGGCCGCGCTCTGCTGCGGCAGGGTGATGCCGTGCAGCACGCCCATCCGCTCGAACTGCTGGTGGATTCGGTCGACATAGGCTGAAAAGGCCGCCGCGTCACCGAGCACGATCGGGCGGGGGCGCGGCAGCTCGACCTGGATGTCGTCGATTACCTCGCCCGGGCTCGGACTCATCACCAGGATGCGGTCGGACAGGCCGACCGCCTCCTCGACGCTGTGGGTGATGAACACCACGGTGGGGCGCCGGCGCAGCCAGAGGCTTTCGAGATCGGTGCGCACCTGCAGGCGCGTCAGGGCGTCGAGCGCCCCAAAAGGCTCGTCCATCAGGATGACTGGCGGCTCATGCACCAGGGTGCGGATCAGCGAGACGCGCTGGCGCATGCCGCCCGAGAGCTGGTTGGGGTATTTGTCCATCGCATGTTCGAGGCGCAGCTGGGCGAACAGATCCTTCGCGCGTCTTGCCAGAACCTCCCGGTCGAGGCCCCGGATGTCGGCGTGCAGCATCACATTCTCGAAGGCCGTGCGGAAATCGAGCAGGAGATGATCCTGGAAGGCGATGCCGACATCGGTGATCGGCTTCGTCACGACCTTGCCGTCGACCGTGATCTCGCCGGTGGAGCGCGCCAGAAGCCCCGCGATCATCAGCATGAGCGTGCTCTTGCCGCAGCCGGACGCACCCACGACGGAGATGAATTGGCCTGCGGGAATCGTCACGTCGAGAGGCTTCAGGGCCCGAAACGGCTTCTCCAAATCGGCCCCGAAAACCTTGGAGACGTTACGGATATGAATCGCCACGCCCGATTTCGGGGCGCTGTCGGTCATGGTGTTGTCGGTCATGGGCTGGCTCATCAGCTTGCGGTCGCCGCGACGGGGGCAGAGGCTGCGACGGCCTCGAGCGGAAACTTGGAGACGAGCAGGGCCTTGCGGCCCTGCTGCACGATCGAGCCGTCCTGCTTGACCACCTTCACCTCGAAGGTCGCGATCGCCTGCGTCGGCCGGGACCGGCTTTCGCGGAGTTCGGCCAGTTCGTAGTCGACGAAGATCGTGTCGCCGACGAAGATCGGCCCGACGAAGCGCCAGCCATCGATGCCGAGGAAGGCGATGGCGGTCTCGCGCAACTCGCCGGTGCGCGCCCACATCAGGCCATGGGCGTAGGCCAGCCCCATCATGCCATGGGCGACCTTCTGGCCGAACTGGCTGGCCTGCGCATAGACGTCGCTGGTGTGCAGCTCCGAATGGTCGCCCGTCAGCCCGGCGAAGCTCATCAGGTCGGCGTCGGTGATCGTCCGGCCGGGGCTGCGGAACTGCATCCCGACGAAGAGATCGTCATAGCGATAACCGAGTCTCGGTTTTACGTTCATGGCGTCCGCTGATGTCCTGACCACGACCTGATGGAGCATGAGCGACGGCGTGCGCTTACTTGCAGGCGCGCATCTCGGCAGCCGCCGGCAGATAGTCGTTGCTGTAGTAGCTCTTGGGATCCTGGCCCTCGGGCAGCAGCTTGACCTCGGAGAGCAGCGCCTGCGTCCGTGTCCAGTGCGCGTCCTCGGCCTTGCCGATGAACTTAGCGCCGCCGCTGCAGAACAGGGGGGTGATGGCGGCGAGTTCGGCGGTGGCGAGCTTCACGTTCACGTCCGGGAACAGCGTCTTGACGTGCTCGATCGCCTTGGTCGGATTGTCGAGCGCGAAGGACCAGCCCTTCAGGCTCGCCCCGATGAACTTCTTCAGGACCTCGGGATTCTGCTTGATGAAATCGTTCGATGCGAAGATCGAGGTGGCCACGGTGGGCACGCCATGGTCGGCGAAGGGGAAGTTGCTCAATTCCGCGCCCTGCATCTCGAGCTGAATCTGATAGGCGTCAAGCGAACCGAGGATCGCATCGACCTGTCCCTGCAGCAGTGAGGGCACCATCGCGGCCACCGGCATGTTGATCAGGGTCATGTCCGCCTCCTTCAGGCCGTTGGCCTTCAGCAGCAGCGGCAGCATGGGGCCTTGCGACGAGCCGGCGGGAACGCCGACCTTCTTGCCCTTGAGATCGGCGAGCGACTTGATGCCGGTCTTCTTGAGCGCGTTCACCGAATTGGGGTTCGACTGGTAGACCGTCGCGACGATTTTCATCGGCGCGCCCTTCGAGATCAGCTGGCTCACCGCCACCGCGTCGGCATAGGCCAGTTGAGAGCGACCGCTGGCGACCAGCTGGGCGGTGTTGCCCGAGCCGTTGCCCTGGACGACGGTGACGTCGAGGCCGGCGGCCTTGTAGTAACCTTCACCGACCGCTGCGGCGAAGCCCGCATTGGGGCCGCCCGCCGTCCAGTTGAGCTGGAAGGTCACAGGCGTCTGCGCGGTGGCTGCAGCCAGGCCCATCCCGGCCACGACCGCGGTGGCTGCAAGCGTCCGATTGATCCAGTGCTTCATGACAAATCCTCCCGTTATTGTTGTTCGATGAACCGGCTTGTCGTTTGGCCCGGCCGTGGTCAGCGGCGGTTCTGGCGTTGCCAAGGCGTCAACGCCCATTCGCTGAACTCGACCGCGTAGTTGATGATGACCCCGATCACCGTCAGCACCACGAGGACGGCGAAGGTGAGTTCCATGTCGAGCGTGCTGGTGCCGCGCAGCAGCACATAGCCGAGACCCTGGTTGGCACCGACGAACTCCGCGACGATGGCCGCGGTGGCCGCGATCGTGGCCGAGGTCTTGATGCCCGAGAAGATCACCGGCAGCGCCGCCGGGAAGCGCAGATACCAGAAGGTCTGCCAGGTGCTCGCACCCATGGATTTGGTGAGATAGAGCAGCCGCTGATCGAGGATCTGAAACCCGCTGATGCTGGCGAGCAGGAGCGGAAAGAACGTCATCAGAAAGGTCAGCAGCACCTTCGATTCCATGCCGAAGCCGAGCCAGACCAGGAAGAGCGGCGCGACCGCGATCTTCGGCACCAGCTGTAGCAGCATGATTGGCGGGTAAAGCGTCTGCTTGGCGATCGGCGACAGGGCGATCAGGAGGCCCAGCGGGATCGCGAAGACGACGGTGAGGCCGAAACCCAGAACGATCTCGGTGAGCGTGACCTTCGCGTTCAGCCACAGCATCGCCGCGTCGCTGATCACGCGCTGGAAGACCGCTCCAGGCGCCGGCAGCAAATAGGCGGGGATCTGGAAGATCTGGATCGAGGCCGACCACAAACCGACGATCGCGACGAAGGTCAGCGGCGGAATCAAATTCCAGCCGATCGCCATCAGTCGGCGCGTCGCCGGCGAACGCCGCCGGGGCGCATCGCCAAGCGTCTCGGGCATCGTGAAATCCGACGCCGCACGCGACGCCATCTGCGAAGCCATCTCGCAGCTCTCCTTCCCTGACATCGACGCGTATCCCGAGGGTCGCGCTTCTTTTTTGTAGCCTGGCAATCGCGCAGGCACTTCGTCCGATGTTTGAACGCTATTCCAACTTGGCAGGCGTGACAACAGAAATGTATCCGCTTACATTCCTTTTATGGCGGTGGGCGACAGTGACTGGAGAGAGCCGTCGTGAAGGATCCGCATATCGTCGTCGCCGGCGCTGGAGCGATGGGGAGCCTGTTCGGCGGACTGCTCGCCGAAAACGGGCTGCGCGTGACGCTGCTGGCGCGGCGCGAGGAGCATGTCGCTTCCATCCGCGAGCACGGGCTGCGCATCGTCGGCGAGGGCGGCGATCGCCATGTGCCGATCGGCGCGGCGACATCGACCGCCGGGGTCTCGCCTGCCGATATCGTCTTCATCCAGAGCAAGGCGCATGCGACTCGGGCGCTCAGCGAAAGCGTCGCTGCGCTGATGGCGCCCGGCGCGATTGCCGTCAGTTTCCAGAACGGGCTCGGCAATGAGGACATCATGGCGCAGGCCATGGGCCGCGAAGCGGTGCTCGGCGGCCTGACCTCGCTGGGAGCGACGCTGGAAGCGCCGGGCATGGTGCGCAGCTATGCCACCCTGCCGACGATGATCGGCGAGATGGCGGGCGGGCTCTCGCCGCGGGCCGAGGCCATGGCCGCGCTGATGACCGCTCACGGCCTTCCGACCTCGGCCAGCGACGACATCCTCACCGAGAAATGGCGCAAGCTGATGCTCAATGTCGCGATGTCGGCGACGAGCGGGCTGACCGGGCTGACGATCGGCGCCGTCGCAAACCTGCCGCCTCTCGCGATCGTTGCGCGCCGGGCCATGGACGAGGCGGCGGCCGTGGCCGCGGCCTGTGGCATAAGCCTTCCGTTCGAAACGCGCTATGAGGTCTTCGACGGCATCGTGGCCAGCGGCGCGGCCCGCAACAAGACCAGCATGCGCCGCGATATCGAGGCGGGACGGCCCAGCGAGGTCGAGGCGATCTATCTCAGCGTCATCGAACGCGGGCGGGCCAAGGCCGTCCCGACACCGACACTCGAGGCTCTGGCCGCGCTGATCCTCGGGTTGGAGGCGGCACGCGGTGGAGCCTGAGGTAAAAGGCTCCAGCGTTGTCACGCCGGCTCGGCCACGCCCTCCGGCCTCCGGGCGCTATCCTTGGCAGCCAGCAGCCGCCGCGGCCGCCGCGCCTGCGAGCCGCCGGCGAGGATATCGCGCTTCAGGCCCATCGGCTCGGCCGCGAAGAGGCGCGCATCCATCGTCTTGAGATCGGCCGCGATCGCCGGTCGGAAGGCCATATGCGCCAGGATGTCATGCTCGATCTCGACCCCTGGCGCGATTTCGCAAAGTTCGAGACCCGCCGAGCCGACGCGGAACACCGCGCGCTCCGTCACGAACACAGCCTCGCGACCCTGCTCTCGGGCGAAGCGGCCATTGTAGCAGATCTGCTCGACGTCCTGGACGAACTTGCGGCTGCGGCCCTCCTGCAGGATGCGCAGCTTGCCGTCGGTCGTCGCGATCTGCAGCCCGCCGGCGGTGAAGGTGCCGCTGAAGACGACCTTGCGCGCATTCTGGCTGATGTTCACGAAGCCCCCAATGCCGACGATCGTGTCGCCGAAGCGGCTGACATTGACATGGCCTTGGGCGTCCACCTCGGCGAAGGACAGAAAGGCGATGTCGAGCCCGCCGCCGTCATAGAAGTCGAACTGGTAAGGCTGGTCGACCATGGCGTCGTAGTTCTGCGCGGCGCCGGAATCGGGTCCCGTCAGCGGGGCGCCGCCGATGAAGCCCTGCTCGTTGGTCAGGACGATCTCGTCGAGGAAGCCCTCCTCGGCCGCCACGGCCGAAACGCCCGTCGAGATCCCGGCGCCGAGATTGCAGATCGCGCCCGGCTGGATTTCCATGGCCGCACGCCGCGCGACGATCTTGCGCTCGGTGAAGGGCAGCTTGCGCAGGCCTTCGAGCGGAACCCGCATCTCGCCAGAGTAGCTCGGGTTATAGTCGCTCCAATAGGTCTGGCGCTGGTTCTCGTCGACGACAACATAGTCCACCAGGACACCGGGGATCTTCACCGCGCGCTGCGGAAGCGTACCCCGCCTTGCCATGCGCTTGACCTGGACGACCACCGCCGCGCCCAGCCGCCGCCCGGCCTGCGCGGAGGACAGCATCTCGCCGGGAATGGCCTCCTGCTCCATGGTGATATTGCCGTCCTCGTCGGCGCTGGTGCCGCGCAGCAGCACGATGTCGAGCGGAAACGGCTTGAAGCGCAGCCATTCCTCACCGCCGATGTCGAGCAGCTCGACCAGATCCTCACGCGCGCTGGGGCTCTGCCTCGCCCCGCGCTGGCGCGGATCGACGAAGGTGTGCAGCCCCGTCTTGGTGATCACGCCGGGCCGGCCGGCCGCAATCTCGCGCGTCATCTGCGCGATCACGCCCTGCGGCAAGGTGTAGGACTCGATCAGATCCCTCTGCGCGAGCGCGATCAGCGGGGGCGAGTCGACAAGCGCGCCCGTGATGCTGCGCTTGAGCATGCCGGGATGACGGAAGCGGGCAGCGCCCTTCAGCTTGCGGTCGCCGATGCCGACGGCATGGATGAGGCACAGGTCGCGCGGCGCGCCGGTTTCGAGAAAACGGGCCTCGACCGCTTCGAGAATGGCTTCCGGCACGCAGTGACCGCCGCCCGAGCCGCTGACGAGCACGCTGTCGCCTTGCTGGATGAGCGAGGCGGCCTCGCTGGCGCTGATCACCTTCATCGGTCGCTTCCTCATGGCGTCCGGCCTCGATGCGATTGACTTTCGCCGCCGGTTTTGTAACCGCTTGCATAAAGTTGGGAGTCCTCCAGTGTCAAGTCTTGGTTCCAGATCATCGGCCGACAGCGCCCGTAGGATGGGCGGGCGATGAGCCGCGTTGCGATCGTCACCGGGGCTGGCCGCGGCATCGGCCGCGCCATCGCCGACGCGCTGGTCGAGGCCGGGTTCATCGTGGCCCGCGTCAGCCTGGAAACGGCGCCCGAGGCTGGCAGCATCGCCCCCGGGACGGGCGCTTATTACAGCTGCGACGTGGCCGACCTGACCGCCCACGTCCGATTGATCGCGCGCATCGCGGAGGATCTCGGCGAGCCGGACTGTCTGGTCAACAATGCCGGCGTCACCTCGCTGCAGCGCGGCGATCTGCTCAATCTCTCGCCGGAGAGCTACGACCGCACCCTGGCCATCAATCTGCGGGCCGGCTTCTTTTTGACCCAGGCCTTTGCAAGCCGGCGCCTGGCGAAGACCGCAATCAACGGCGACAAAGACATCGAGCCGGGCTCCATCATCTTCATCGGCTCGGCCAATGCCGAGATCCTCGGCGAGAACCGCGCTGATTACTGCGTCAGCAAGGCCGGCGTCGCGATGATGGCGAAGCTGTTCGCGGCGCGCCTGGCGGCCGATGGCATCGCCGTTTTCGAGGTGCGACCGGGCGTGATCCGCACGGAAATGACGGCGCCGGCCGCGACCAAATACGATGCGCTGTTGGCCGGCGGCGGCATTCCCATGGGCCGCTGGGGCGAGCCGTCCGATATAGGGCGTACGGTGGCCGCGCTCGCGACCGGGGCGATCCCCTATGCGACGGGCATCCACATCGATGTCGGGGGCGGATTGCACCTGCACCGGGTCTGAGGAGAAAGACGAAATGGCACTGGCAGGTAATGGCGTCCTGGCGATCTGGAACGGCATCGCCGCGGAGGCGGAAGACGACTTCATCGCCTGGCATATCGGCGAGCACATCCCCGAGCGCGTCGCCGTGCCGGGCTTCCTGCGCGGACGCCGCTATGTCGCCGAGCGCGGGACGCCGAAATACTTCAACTTCTACGAGACGGACTCGCCCGACGCGCTCGTCTCGCCGGAATACCTAGCGCGGCTCAATGCACCCTCGGACTGGACGAAGCGCGTCGTTCGGCATTTTCGCGATACCTCGCGAACGGTGTGCGCGGTCGCCGCCAGCGAGGGACTCGGCGACGGCGCCTATGTGGCGACGCTGCGGCTGGCGGCGCGCGGCGAGCGCATGGAATTTTGGAACGCGATGCGCGAGGCGGTTCTGGAACCTTTGAGACAGGCCCCGTCGATCGTGGCCGTCCATCTCCTCGAAGGGCAAGGTGGCGGTGGCACCGGCGCGACGGCGGAAAGGGCGCTGCGCGGGCAACCGGACCAGATCGCCGATTGGATCCTGCTGGTCGAGGCCGTCGATGCCGGGCCGCTGGAGGCCGTCCTGGCGGAGCACGCCTCGCAGACGCGGCTTGCCCTGATCGCGACCGATTACGACGCGGTTCGCGATTGTGGCATCTATCGGCTGCAATACGGGCTCGCGAAACACCAGATCGCCTGAGTGACAGCCCGCTGGAGGAACGGATCGCGATGGCGAGGGGCAAGACCGCGCAGACCAGAACCGAGGCCGAGATCCCTCCTGCCATGCTGGAGGGGTCCCGCACGGTGGGATTGAGGGAGGTGGCGCGCGCCGCCGGCGTCTCGACGGCGACGGTCTCGCGCGCGATCAACACGCCCGACGTCGTCTCCGCGGATTTGCGCGAGCGCATCGCCGTTGCCGTCAAAGCGCTGGGCTGGGTGCCCGATGGCGCAGCGCGCGCGCTGAGCACACGCCGCTCGCAAACCATCGGGGCGGTGTTTCCGGCCCTGTCGGTCGGCGATTTCGCCCATGCGACGCAGGCCATCCAGTCGGAGCTGTCCCTGTCGGGCTACACGCTGCTCCTCGCCTGCTCGGACTATGATTCCGATCTCGAACTGCGGCAGGTCCGGAAATTCGTCGAGCGCGGCGTCGACGGTCTGATGCTGGTCGGCCAGGCGCATCACCCCGATCTGGCGCCGCTGCTGGCGCAACGGCAGATGCCCTTCGTCAACACCTTCGTCTACGACCCGCAGACCCACGGCACCTGCGTCGGCCCCGACAACCGCAAGGCGCTGATGATGATGACGGATTATCTGGCCGATCTGGGCCATGTCCGCTTCGGCGTCATCGCGCAATCGACCCGCAACAACGATCGCGCCAGCGCGCGTCTCGACGGTGTGCGCGATGCCCTGTCCCTGCGCGGGCTGGCGGTGCGGCCCCAGCATTTCGCCACCGGCGAATGGTCGATCGCGGAGGGCCGCAGCCTGTTGCGTGCCCTGCTGCAGACCAATCCGAAGCCGACCGCCATCATCTGTGGCAACGCCCATCTCGCGGTCGGCGCGGTACTGGAAGCACTTGCCATGGGCCTGCGCCTGCCCGACGACCTGTCGATCGTCGGCTATGACGACATCGAAATCATGAGCCATCTCCCTGTGCCCGTGACGACCGTTCGGGTTCCCAGTGCCGAGATCGGCCGGATTGCCGCTCGGGTGCTGATTGCGCGGCTCGAAGGGCGCAGCTGCAGCGCGCCGCTGGAGGCGCAGGCCGAGCTGGTCATCCGGGCGTCCTCGGGGCCTCCCCCTGCCACGTAGGGATCACCCATTCCCCGATCCCTCTCCCAGAAGGCTTGCCATGACACCTCCCGTTGCCTCCGCCGTCCCGATCACGGGCGCCACGCGCCTCATCGGCTTTCTCGGCGATCCCGTCATCCACGCCAAATCGCCCCAGAATTTCAACCCGCGCCTGGCCGCGACGGGACATGACGCCGTGTTGGTGCCGATCCATCTGCGGCAGGATGAATTCGACGCCGCCATCGGCGGCGTGATGGCGATCGCCAATCTCGACGGGCTCGTTGTGACGATGCCGTTCAAGGAGCGGCTGATCGCCCGGCTCGACGAGGTCTCGGCCCGCGCCCGCGCCGTGGGGGCGGTGAATGCGGCCCGGCGACGGGCCGATGGCGCCTGGGTTGGCGATATCTTTGACGGCGTCGGCCTGGTCGGAGCCATCGAAGGCCTGGGGATGTCGCCGCGCGGGCTGAAGGTCGGGCTGATCGGCGCCGGCGGAGCCGGCGCAGCCATCGCCTTCGCCTTGGCCGAGGCCGGCGTCATCTCCCTTGCGATCCATGATCGCGACGGCGCGCGAGCCGCCGATCTCTGCCGCCGGGTTGCGGCGACCGGGCCGCTGGCGCCGGTCGCGGGGACGTTCGATGTCGGCACAATCGATCTGCTCGTCCATGCGACGCCGGTCGGCATGGCGCCCGGCGACGAGATCGCGATCGACATCGCCGGACTGTCTGCAAACACGGCGGTCGTCGACATCGTGACAATGCCTTCGACCCCGCTGCTGCAGGCCGCGGCGGACCGCGGCTGCCGCCATGCAGGCGGCGGCGCCATGGTCGCCGCCCAGACCGTGGCAATTCTCGGCTATCTTGGCTTCGATATGACCAGAAAATTCAAATAGCCTGCGGTCGCGTTGAGCGAACTTTGAGTGCTTAGGAACCGTAAAGGCGGCGAGGTTGCATCTCGGCGTCGCCTGTGACGGCCAATGTCGCTACGGGAACGTCCTTTTCCCGGCGATCGCCAGGCTATTTCGAGCGCCACGGCAAGCCTCGGGGCCCGCGAGACCTTCTCCGTCACACCTGCATCCGTGTGCGGCTGCCCGATGGCGGGCTGTTTCGCTGGCACTTCGAGAAGGACGGCGAGATCGCTAACTGGATGTCCGCGGCCGATCATCCTGGATGAGGGCGGCCTTGCGCGGATGGGCGTGCGAAAGGGTATCGGCTTCTTCTTCGAGCAGGACGTTCTCGCGGACATCGCAAGCGGCAATCTCATCCGCATCCTGGAGGACTGGACGCGCCGTCCTCCGGGCTCTGCCTCTACTACCCCGGCCGCCGAAACCTCTCGGCGGGAATGAAGGCCTTCCTGGCTCTCGCTCGCGAAATGGCGGCGCGTGGGCGTGGTCTACCTAGCCACCCCGCTTCACCAGTGCGCTTTCGGGCTACGCGCCGGAGTTGCAAACCGGCGCTTGGCACCATCGGCAGGCCGCTCACGGCAGCCTGATCACGATGATATATTGTGCGGGTGGATGCGGCATCCTGAGGAGGATGCACTATGCTTATTGAGCAGCAAAAAGTCGCTCAACGTCGGGCCTGGAACACAGGGCGCCTGATTGGCCCCAAGCCTCCGCTGAAGCCCCGTCACATCTGGGCTATTCGAACTCGGCTTCAGCATGATCATCGCATACGCGACCTCGCCATGTTCAACCTGGCGATCGACAGCAAGTTGCGAGGTTGCGACCTGGTTCGCCTTCGGATCAGCGATGTCGTCCTCGGTGGAACGGTAAGACTGCGGACCTCGATCATTCAGCAAAAGACGGGCCGACCAGTGCCCTTCGAACTGACAGATCCGACGCGCGAAGCGCTGACCGCTTGGCTCCGGCATCGACCATCCATCGATGCCGATTGGCTGTTTCCCAGCCGTAGCCACAAAGGCGACCACGTCACAACCCGCCAATATGGACGCCTGCTCGATGACTGGGTCTCGCTGATCGGTCTTGATCCGGCTCTATATGGCACGCACAGCCTGAGGCGGACCAAGGTCGCGCTGATTTACAAGCGCACCGGAAATCTGCGCGCCTGCCAGCTCCTGCTTGGCCACTCGAAACTGGAGAGCACAGTCCGCTACCTCGGAATTGAGGTCGATGACGCTCTAATCTTGTCTGAACAGACCGATATCTGATCGAGACGGCGCGGCAGCTCCCGCCGCGCCGTTGCAGACCGAAAACTCTGTGATCTCCGTCACGGGTTCGGATGGCGTCGCGATGCGCTCGAATGTCCGCTTAATGGCAAAGCCCGAATGTCAGGAAGTGGCGCATCTCGCCCGGGCGAGCGGCTGGCGGTTTTGGCCCGTTGCGGACGCTCGCAAGGTCTGCTTTCGGGCAACATGACAGTCAGGCCGAAGCTGGTCGGCATCGAACGTTTGGATTTCTAATTTCGGTCAGCGAATTACCGTCGGCGATCACCTTGGGCTTCCGAGCCGGACATGCCCAAGATTCCGGCGCTCTTCCCTACATCCCGCTGAACCAGTTGTAGCCACGATCCTCCCAGTATCCGCCGGGATAGGCGTTCGTAACCTCGATCGCGGTCAGCCACTTTGGGTTCTTGAAACCGAGCTTGACCGCCGTCCGCAGGCGCAATGGTGCACCAAAAGGTTCGGTCAGGGGACGGCCGGCGTAGTGGGTGGCGAGCATCGTCTGGGGGTGCAGCGCGCTTGCCATGTCGAGCGAGGAAACATAGCCGTCGAAGGAGCGGAAGGCTACGTATTTGGCGGTCATGTCGGCGCCGATGCGTTCGAGGAATGCCTTCAGGTTCACCCCGGTCCAGTGGCCGATATAGTCCCAGCCCTCGACGCAGACATGTCTGATGATCATGTCCTGCTGCGGCAAGGCCGCGAGCTGCGCCGGCAGCCAGGGCCGCTTGTCGAAGATCAGCCCGCCGAGTTCGAGCTTCCAGGTCGAGACATCGACAGGCTTGACCTCCTCGATCTGGTAGAAGGCATTGTAGCGCGGCGGATCGACGACATCGGAGAGCGCGAAGGTCGGCGCGAGACGGTTCGCGTCGAAGAGCCAAGACTGGACCTTGTCGTTCCAGGACGACATCGCGGTCAGCACGCTCTGGACCGAGCGCTCATTGGTGACGTCGCAGCCGGACAGGAAGGTCAGCGCGCCGAGGCTGACCGCGCCTTTCAGCACGCCGCGCCGTTCGACCGTCTCGACGAGCTTGCGCTCCGCCAGCAGCGGGACCTGGTCGATGCCGCCGCGCGGCCTGAAGAGGGAGCCTGTCATGATGGCTGTCCTTGAGTGGCGACCGGGATCGTGCCCGCTTCGCTGGCTGCAGTGCTCTTCTCGATGATGCGCGGTCCGCCCGTGACCATCGCCGCGATGGTGCGCGGCACGATGAGCGCTAGCAGAACATGGATGACGAGAAAGCCGACGATCGCGCCCATGCCGAGGAAATGGACCATGCGGACGCCCTGGAACCCGCCCATCAGCCAGACCAGATTGGAAAACTGCACCGGCTTCCACAATGCCAGACCGGCCGCGACCTGCAGGATGATCACGAGGATGACGCCGACATAGAGCAGCTTCTGGACGGCGTTGTAGAGGGTGATATCGGCATGGCCGAGATCGAAGCGCAGGGCCTTGGCGATTTCAGCCGCGACATCGGCCGGCCGGATCGGAAAGAATTTGCGGCGGAAGCGGCCGGTGGCGATGCCATAGCCGAGATAGGCCAGGCCGTTCAGGACGAGCAGCCACATCGCCGCGAAATGCCACTGCAGGGCGCCGCCATAGCCGCCATCGCCATTCAGGCGAAACGAGATCTCGGGATCGCCGCCCATCGTCAGCCATTCCGGAAAGCGGATGGCGGGGACGACGGGCTGGGCATTGTAGATGGTCCAGCCGCTGCCGATCAGCATCAGCATGGCCAGCGCGTTGAGCCAGTGCATGAGGCGCAGCGGCAAGGGATGCAGCCTGCGCGCGCGCATCCTGGCTTCGTTGGGTTCGTTGCGGTTTTCCATGACCATCAGCGCCTCATCACCGCGACACGAATGATTTCGTCGGCCTTGAGCGCCTCGTCGCCGGAGCCGAACCAGGTCGGAGCGGGTTCGAAGGCGTCGCGCGGCATGTCGGCCGCCGCGACCTGCCGACCCAGCATGGCGCAGACCTCGACGGGCACGGCCACGAGACGCGAGCCGATGCCGAACAACCCGCCATAGTCGATCACCAGCCGGATCTTGCCTGCACCGCTCCTGACGACCTGCCGGACATGCCCGAGCGTCTCATTGCGCTCGTCGATCATCGGCAGGCCGAGGAGGTAGGAGATCTTCACAGGCTGGGGAAAGCGGCGGGCCATCTTTTCCTCCGGCGAAAGCTCCTTCGGCTTGCCGCCTTCGGACGGCTCCGCTGCCGGCTTCTCCGGTCCGTGCTTGGCGCCCTGCGCCCGCGCTGTCCCAGCCGCGATCGTCGAGACGGAAAGCCCGACGCCAAGGCCGCCGAAGAAGGCACGACGAGATGGGGTGAAATGCCGTTCGGGATTGTCGCTTGAGGTCATGATCAGCTCGTGGCCAGGAGGACGACACCGCCGACGATGATCGCGATCGCGATCATCCGGCGCTCGGTCAGAACCTCTCCAAGCAGGACATGGCCGGCGATCGCGACGATCACGAAGCCGAGCGCCAGGAAAGGGTAGGCCAGGGAAGCCTCCGCCCGGGACAGAACGGCGATCCAGGTCAGGAGGCTCAATCCGTAGAAGGCGATGCCGGCCAGGATTCCGGGCCGGCCCGCGATATCCAGCGCGATCTCGGTGAAGCCGCGACCCGCGACCGAGAAGCCGGCCCGTGCGGCGCTGCGCAGTGCGATCTGTGCCGCGGCGTTGAGCACGACGCTCGTCAGCACGAGGGCGATGGTGCCGAGCCGCTCATTCATGACGGGGCTCTTTCGGCGCTGAACGTTGCCTGCGGCCGCAAGACGTCGAGGAGGATCAGAACAAGCGCCGGCAGATAGATCGCGACCTGCACGGTGAAGGCGTCGGGCAGCCATGGCAGCCCGTAAAGCGCAGGCGCGGCCAGCGTCAGCCAGAGCACGGCGAGCGATGGCCGCAGGCACAGCAGCGGGACGAGCCAACTGAAATACCATGCGTAGTGCGGCGTGACCGCCAGGGTGAAAGCGAGCAGCAGGGCGCCTGTCAGAGCCGGTGAGATGCGATCGGGCGCGCGCCGAAACAACGCTGCGAGGCCCAAGCCGGCGAGCACCAGCGCAACCAGTCCGAAATAGGCGGTGGTGAGGTTACCCTGCGCGGAGGTCAGCCGCTGCACCAGCGCGACCCAGAAGATACCGCTGCCGGCGATGCCCTCCTCCTGCACATAGCCGGGAAGAAAACCGAGGATCCCGCGCCCGACGCCCAGATAGGGCAAGTAAAGCAGCACAAGGGCGAGCCCGAAACCGGCAGGCATGCGCCAGTCCCAGCGCCGATAGAGCGCCGGCCCGATCACGGCGGGAACATATTTTGCCGCAGCGCCGGCCGCGAGCAGCATTCCGGAGAGAAATGGGCGCTTGGCATTCGCCGCCAGCATCGCAGCCAGCATCAGGCCGATCGCGATGGCATCGACATGGCCGCTGCCGGCGAACTCGAACAGCGGCAGCGGATGCCAGGCGTAGAACAGGATGTGCGCCCGCGACTGTCCGCCCGCCTTAAGCAAACGAAGCAGCGCGAAGACGGCAAGCGCCTCGAAGGCCACCATCATCGCCTTCATCGCGGTGACGCTGTCGCCGAGTTTCGATGCGGCGAGGAAAACGATTTGCGCCATCGGCGGATAGATCGTGACGGCGGTGTCGACCCGGTTGATCCGGCTATAGACCTCCTCGTCGCGCAAGCCCGTTAACGCCGGATTGGCCGGCATGTAGCGGTAAGGGTTGATGCCCGCCGACTGGACCCGGCCATCCCAAACATAGCGATAGACATCGGTCGAGACCGGCGGCATCGGCAGCAGCATGGCCCGAGCCAGCAGCGCCACGCCCAGCACGAGGATGAGGGCCGGCTTGCGGTCCAGAGCAGCGCCGTTGCGCAGGACCCACCAGACCGCAGCCAGGTAAAGCACGGCTTGCGCCAGCATCAGCGCAAAGAGACGGTCATGTTCGTAGAGCGCCATCTGCCAGGCGCCGAAGGCCGTCAGGCCGAGGAAGAGCCCCGCAAACATCCACAAAGCGACCGGCATGCCGAACAGAGCGGCCGGATGCGCTCTGCGTTCTGCATGGTCTGGCCGATCGATGATCTGCGCTGTCACGAGGTCGTCCTGCCCGGGTTCGGTTCGGCGATGTCGCGGATGAGGTTCAGACGGCGCCGCTGAGTTCACGCATGCCTTCGGTGAACTCCTCCGAAGGTCGGAAACCGAGATCGGCGACCAGCCGCGAAGAATCCGCGGTGATGTGCCGGACATCGCCGAGACGGTATTTGCCGGTGACGATCGGAGCAGGGCCGTCGAGCACCTGCGCCAGCGCTTCAGCCATCTGGCCCACAGTGCGAGGCGTGCCCGAGCCGACATTGAAGGCGCGGACGCCCGTCTGGTGCTGTTCGCAGGCGGCGATCGTGGCGGCGGCGATATCGCGGACATGGATGAAGTCGCGCCGCTGCCCGCCATCCTCGAAGACCATGGGTGCAACGCCCTTCCGCAGCGCGGAGAGGAAGATCGCGGCCACGCCGGCATAGGGCGTGTCCTTGGGCATGCCGGGTCCGTAGACGTTGTGATAGCGCATCGCGGCGACCGAGCCGCCCGTGGTCCGGGCCCAGTTGGACGCGTAATATTCCTGCGTCGCCTTGCTGGTCGCATAGGCATTGCGCGGATCGAACGCCGTGTCCTCTCCGACGAGATTGGTCGAGAGGGGTTTGCCGCAGAGCGGGCATGGCGGCTCGAAATCGCCCGCTGCGAGCGAGGCTTCGATGCGCGGGGCCGGCCGGACAAGGCCATGCTCGGAGCAGATCGCATTGCCCTCGCCATAGACGACCATCGAACTCGCCAGCGTCAGGCGGTGGACACGCGCCTGCGCCATGGCGACGAGCAGGACGGCGGTGCCGACATCGTTGCTCGACGCGTAGTCCGGGAGGTCCGTCACATCCACGCCGAGACCGACTTTGGCGGCGAGATGGATGACGGCGTCGATGCCTTTGAGGGCGGTCGCGACGACAGCCGCATCGCGCACGTCGCCCTGCTGGAATGCGACGGTATCGGCCGGCTTCCACGAGGGCGTCGCGCCATGCACATCGGCCCGCAGGGAATCGAGCACGCGAACCTCATGGCCGCGCGCGACAAGCCCGCGCACGACATGCTGGCCGATAAAGCCGGCTCCACCCGTCACCAGAACATGCATCGTCAAATCCTTTCTTGCCGACCGGTCGGCAGGCTCAGGCGTGAGCTGTCCGCTTGAGCGTCGATCTCAGACGCAGGAACGTCGTCGAAATCTTCCAGGCGGCCTTCAACCCGGCCACGAGATTGCCCGAGACCTTGGAGACGCCGCCGCGCCGGCAACGATGATCGACGGGAACCTCGAGGATGCGCAGCCCGCCGGCCGCGGCTTTCATCTGCATTTCGAGATTCCAGCCATAGGTGGTCTCGGCCATCTGAAGCGCGCGCAGGCGCGACAACCGCATGGCGCGAAACGGCGACATGTCGCTGAAGCTGACGCCATAGGCCTGCTTTATCAGGAAGCCTGCGATGTGTCCGGCCAGGAGCTGTTGCGGCGTCATGCTGCCGGGTTCACGCGTGCCCTTCAGCCGCGATCCCATCACGAAATCGGCCTCGTTGGCCGCGACGGGACCGGTGACCGAACGGATGAAGCCTGGAATGTCGCTGCCGTCGCCATCGAGGAAGCAGACAATGTCGCAGTCGCTGCGCACCGCCGCGACGCCTGCGGCGCAGGCTCTGCCGTAGCCGGGCATGGGCTCGGCGACGACCCGGGCTCCCGCGGCCTGGGCGGCCTCGGCGGTCCGATCCGTCGAGCCATTGTCGACGACGACGATCTCGTCGACGCCCTCGGCCAGAATCTCGGCGATGAGGGGGCCGATCGCCTCCTCTTCATTGAGGCATGGAATCACCACGGAAACGGTCTCGGTGCGTGCACGGAATATCATGTGATCAGAATCTCCGGAGACATTGGGTCGAGAGCACTCCGCTACAGCAGGAGCTGGCGTGCCGACCTCTGGAGCTTGTGGAGATAGGCCTGCGTCGCAGGCGCAGCCATCGGCATATGGCCTGACAGGGCGGCAGGCAGTCCGTCGCCACGCAACTCCGTCTGCAGGAGATCCAAGGTCGACGCCTCGTCGACATCGTACCATTCGGATGCGCTGAAAACCGGCAGGGAGATTTCGCCGGCGCGTTCGACGGTCAGCCGGTAGACTTGGTCTGTGCTCCACGGAATGTCGTCGAAAAGCCGCTCATGCGCATGGGTCAGACCGATGAAGGTGTATCCGCCGTCGATCGCGGGACCGAGGACCACGCAATCCTGTGCGAAGAGCCTGTCGATGGCCTCTTCAAGTACATCCATCGGCAGGGTCGGGCTGTCGGAGCTCAGGATGAACGCGGCATCGTGGCCTTTCGCCAAGATGTCCTTGGTGCCCTGAAGCAGACGCGCACCGAGGTCCCCGCCACATTGCGGGATGAGGCCGAACGCGTCGGGAATCAGCCCGCGCAGCTTCTCCTCGCTACCAACCGGCGTATAGACGGCATAGCCGGTGAAGCCCCGTTTGTCGCAGAGCACCTGGATGTTCTGGGCGAGATCCCGGATGAAGCATTCGGAGATCAAGGCGCATTGCTCTGGCGACAACGGCGGCGACAGCCGCGTCTTCGATTTGCCCGGCTCGGGCGTCTTGCAGATGATCGATATACCGACTGTCTTCATGGCGTTGCCTCGACTGATGAGCATCTCGATCACTTGCAGGAAAGAGCGGTTTCTAGATCGCGGAGAAGGTCCTCTGGATCCTCCAGCCCGACGGACAGGCGCAGGAGGTCGTCCGCGCATTGCGCGTCCGCGCCTTCCATCGTCGCGCGATGCTCGATCAGGCTCTCGAAACCGCCGAGCGACGTCGCGCATTTCCACAGCGAGGTCTTGCGCGCCACCTGAAGCGCTTTGGCTTGCCCGCCCTTCACCTGGATCGAGAGCATGCCGCCAAAGCCGCCGCTCATCTGTCGCGCCGCGACGACGTGCCCCGGATGGGACGGCAGGCCAGGATAGAGCACGCGCGCAACCGCAGGATGGCCCTGCAGGCGGCCTGCAAGAAGCGCCGCGGTCTGCGACTGAGCGCTGACGCGCAGATGGAGCGTCCTCATGCTGCGCGCGAGCAGCCAGGCCTCCACGGTGCCAAGCGCGATGCCCTGCTCCGCGCGCCAGTCGCGTATCCGCGCCCATAATGCGTCCTGCGTGGCGGCGACCAGCGCGCCGGCATTGATGTCGGAATGCCCGTTCAGATATTTCGTTGCGCTGTGCATCACGAGGTCGGCCCCGTGAGCGAGCGGCCGCGTCAAGACGGGCGTGGCGATTGTGGAATCGACACAGACGATCGCCCCGACATCATGCGCGAGCGTGCAGACCGCGCTGATGTCGGTGATCGACCAGGCCGGATTGCTGGGCGTCTCGATCCAGACGAGGCCGGGATGACGGGCGGCCAAGGCCTTCTCGACTTCCCCTAGGTCGCTCGTGTCGCAGAACGCAAAGGTATGCCCGAAGCGACCGATCGCCTGGAGCCAGCGCCTTAGGCCATAATACATCTGCGATGACGCCAGAACATGCGTCGGCTGGTCGAACGCCATGACGACCGCCATCGCGGCCGACATGCCCGAACCGAACAGCATGGCATCGTCGCCGCCTTCCATCGCGCAGAGCAAGGTCTCTGCCTGCTGCAGCGTCGGATTGTCGGAACGGCCGTAAACATGACCGGTCGGATAGGCATAGCTCTCGTCGCGCACATAGGCGGTCGCGAAATGGATCGGCGACACCAGCCCGTTGTCAGGGCTCGTCAACCCTTTCAGGGACTGGGCCGCGATAGTGCGAACATGAGGAGCGTTGCCGAGTAGAGCAGCCATACGGTGCAACTTTCATTCGACAAGCAGGTCACTGTGAACGCTGCTGTCGAGATGAAGTTCGCAAGGCATCTGTCGGAGGTTACAAACGTTTTCGCGAGCGGCATCGCCGGGGGCATGATCGGCCAGTTCCGAATCCTGCCCGATGCCAAATCCTCCGAACAGGGTCCGGCTTGTAACCTTTTAGCGACATGCTGCGAATTCTCATGAGAACTCATCGCAACGAAGGTTCGACATGCGAACCGAAGACCTGATCTCGGTCATGACGATGGACGCCCGCCCGGTTAATATTGCCTGGCTCGATCGCGCAACGGCGGGGACTGCGCTTGTGTCGCTCGGGGTCGTCGTGCTGCTCGTCCTCGCTACCCTAGGTGCGCGGCCCGACCTGGCCATGTCCTGGATTACGGGAGCCGTCATCGCCAAAATGGCTTTTGGCGGAAGCCTGGCCGGCGTAGCACTCGTCGTCTTTCAGAGAAGCCTGCGGCCGGGATTGCGCCCGGCACGAGGCCTGTGGCTATCACTTTTGCCGATCGCGCTGGCCGGCGGCTGGGCCTTGCTGACATTGGCGCAGGAACCAGTCGTAAGCTGGAGCGCTCTGACGTTCGGGCGCAACTGGCGCACCTGCCTCGTGGTCGTGCCGCTCTACGCGCTTGTCCCCTCGCTGCTGTTTCTCGTTGTGGCCCGGCGCGGCGCTTCGACTGACGGACGTTTGACCGGCGCCTCCGCTGGCATCGCGTCCGCGGGTTTAGCCATCATGGGCTACAGTCTGCACTGCTCAGACGACACCGTGCCATTTCTGGCGACGTGGTACTCGCTGGCAGCCGTAGCTGTGACAGCTCTCTCGATGCTCATCATGCCGCGCTTTCTGCGTTGGTGATGTCGTGCTTACCACCCCCGATCAGGAGCGATGCAGGGCACAGTCATCCCTTGGCTTCCAACAGCTTGTCTTGCGTCCTGGTGTCGAAATCGCTGGCGTCGTGGCGTTCGTGCAACTGGCCCGATGGCTCGCCGGAGGTGCGGTTGACTTTGCGCCCACGAGCCACTGCGGGGCGTGCGAGAAGCTGGTCGGCCCAGCGGACGACGTTCTTGTAGTCCTGCACGGCGAGAAATTCGGCCGCGCCATACTGCCAGCCCTTCACGAGTCCGCCATACCAGGGCCAGATCGCCATGTCGGCGATGCTGTAGTCCTTGCCGCAGACGAATTCGTTGTCGGCAAATCGCCGGTCGAGCACGTCGAGCTGCCGTTTCACCTCCATCGCATAGCGGTTGATCGGATATTCGAACTTGGCCGGCGCATAGGCGTAGAAATGGCCGAAGCCGCCGCCGAGGAAGGGCGCCGAGCCCATCTGCCAGAAGAGCCAGGAGAGCGTCTCGGCCCGCGCCGCCGGCTCCGTCGGCAGGAAGGCGCCGAACTTCTCAGCGAGGTGCATAAGGATCGCGCCGGATTCGAAGATGCGGATGGGCGTAGGCCCACTGCGATCCATCAGCGCCGGGATCTTCGAGTTCGGGTTGATCTCGACGAAGCCTGATCCGAACTGGTCTCCATCGCCGATCTTGATCAGCCAGGCGTCGTATTCGGCGCCGCTGTGGCCCAGCGCGAGAAGCTCCTCCAGCATGATCGTGACCTTCTGGCCGTTTGGCGTCCCCAGCGAATAAAGCTGCAGCGGATGCTTGCCGATCGGCAAGTCCTTGTCATGAGTCGCGCCGGCGATCGGCCGGTTGATGCTGGCGAAGGTGCCGCCGCTGGCCTTGTCCCAGGTCCAGACCTTGGGCGGGACGTAGTTGGTGCTGTCGGTCATGATGCGTCTCCTTGGGGCAATCAGGCTATAGGCGGAAAATTGGACGGGAACAGCGCGCGCTGCGCCTCCTCGTCACGGACCTGCTTGAAGGGGTGGTCCTTGCCGACCGCGCGTGCGCGGACGACGGCCGGTCGTGCCTCGACTGTCTCGAACAGGCGCTTGAGGTTGGGGAACGTCGCTAGCGGATCATCGGTGCCCTTGAACACGCGTGAGGCGCGGTCGAGCCAGCCCCAGGCGGAGATGTCGGCGATCGTATATGCGTCGCCGACGATATAGGTTCGGCCTTCGAGGTGGTCGTCGAGGACCTTATAGTGGCGCTCCGCCTCGCGGCGATAGCGGTTCACCGCATAGTCGAGCCCCTCGGGCGCGGCGAACTGGAAGTGCACCGCCTGCCCCGAGAAGGGCCCGAGGCCCGACGCGATGAACAGCAGCCAGGACAGCAGTTCCGGCTTGTCCTCGGGCGCGCCGAACAATGTGCCGGTCTTCTCGGCGAGATAGAGCAGGATGGCAGTCGAATCGAACACCCGCGCCTCACGGCCGCCCGGTCCCTCGGTATCGACGATCGCCGGCACCTTGCCATTGGGATTGATCGCCCGGAACGACGCTGCGTGCTGCTCGCCCTTGCTGGTATCGACGGGGATCGCCTCGTAGGGCAGGCCCGTCTCTTCCAGGAACAGCGCGACCTTCGCCGGGTTTGGCGTCGGGTGGAAGTAGAAGCGGATCATGGGGTTCTCCCTTGTGTTTCAACGGAATCAGCGGCAACGGGCCGGCGCGACGCGAGCAGGACACCGGCGACGATGATCGTGATCGCAACGCCCTCGACGCCCGATGGCACCTCCCCGAGAACGGGAATGGCAAGAAGCGATGCGACGGCCGGAATGAGTGCGATAATCGCGGTGGCGGCTGCCGAACCCAGCAGCGAGACGGCGCGATTGAAGGTGAAGATCGCGACGCCGCTCATAAGCACGCCTTGATACACAGCCTGCAGGGCGATCTCGGCCGCCGGAGCCTGGCTGAAACGGCTGAGGCCGAACAGCGCGTAGGCCGGCAGGAAAAGCACCGCCGACCAGAAACAGATCAGCGCCGCCGACTCGATCGGGCTGAGGCCGCTCCGGCGGAACAACAGCGTGTAGACAGCCCACATTGCAGCCGCGGCAGCCAGCGCACCGAGCGCGGCCGGACTGGGCGGCCCGTGGCTGGCGGTTCCCGCCAGGACGAGCAGGGCCAAGCCGGCGAAAATCGCTGCATAGCCGGCCCAGCGTTGCCTTCCCTGCCGCTCGCCGAGGAAAGCCCAGGCGAAAATGCCGGCAAACAGCGGCATCAGCGTCGGGGCGATGGATGCAGCCTGAGCAGCCGAGGTCAGGCTGAGGCCGAGTGCGACCAGAAGCACGAAAGGCATGCCCCACAGCATGGCGAAGACCAGGCCCTCGCCCCAGGCCGCGCGCGACAGCGTCGCGCGACGTCGAATGAGGACGGGTGCGAGCAA